>JANMSR010000298.1:0-3903 GCA_031389565.1 Burkholderiales bacterium | reverse complement strand
TGCCCGCACACCGCGATCCGCGAAGACGCCAGCATCAACCTCGAAGCCGTCGACCGGATGCTGGATAAATTCCCCGACGCCGACATCGTCTTCATCGAATCCGGTGGCGACAACCTGGCCGCCACCTTCAGCCCCGAGCTGTCGGACTTGACGCTGTACGTCATCGACGTCGCCGGCGGCGAGAAGATTCCGCGCAAGGGTGGCCCGGGCATCACCAAGAGCGACCTGCTGGTCATCAACAAGACCGACCTCGCGCCACATGTAGGTGCCGACCTCGCGGTGATGGAAGCCGATACGCGGCGCATGCGCCCCTTGCACGCCAGCACGCGGCCCTACGTGATGACCAACCTGCGCACCCTCGATGGCCTGGCCACCATCGTGCGCTTCATCGAGACGCGCGGGCTGCTGCAAACGGCGCCGGTCTGACGGCGTCGGTGCTGCGGCGGGCTCCGCCCGCGCGACGACGACGAGGACTGAGAAGCTTTCGACCCGCGCAGAGACTGCTGCCGCTACCGCCCCGCCAGCGCCAACTTCAACGCCGTCAGCCGGCTCGTGTCGCGCCCGATCTCGCGCGCCGCGTTGTGGCCCGGCATGCCGCTGACGCCGCCGCCCGGGTGGGTGCCGGCGCCGCACATATACAGGCCGGCGATCGGGGTGCGGTAGTCGCCGTGGCCGAGCATCGGGCGCGCGGCCCAGAGCTGGTCGAGCGACATCTGGCCATGCATGATGTCGCCGCCGACCAGGCCGAAGGTGCGCTCCAGGTCCATCGGCGACAGCACCGCGCGGCCAACGACCGAGCGCTTGAAGCCGGGGGCGAAATGCTCGACGGTGTCGATGACCAGGTTGGCCGCTTCGTCGCGCGCGTCGTCCCAGCTCCGGCCGCCGGGCAGCGCGTAGCGGAAGTGCTGGCAGAACAGGCTCGCCACATGCGCGCCCTTGGGCGCCAGCGTGTCGTCCACCGTGCTCGGGATCAGCATCTCGACGATCGGCGCTCGCGACCACCCGTGCTCGGTGGCGTCGCGCCAGGCGCGGTCCATGTAGGCCATCGACGGCGCCATCACGATGCCGCTGGACAGGTGTTCGCCGGCCTCGGGCAGGCAGGCGAAGCGCGGCAGCTCGGACAGCGCGACGTTCATGCGCAAGGTGCCCGACTCGCAGCGGTAGCGTTCCATCCGTGCGCGAAACGCCGCCGGCAGGTCTTGTGGCGCGGTGAGTTGGCCGAACAGCAGCTTGGGGTTGACGTTGGCCGCCACCACGCCGGCCAGGCGCTCGCGGCCGCCCACCAGACGCACGCCGCGCACGCGCCCCGCGTCGACCAGCAGGCGTTCGACCGGCGCCTCGAGTTCGATCGTCACGCCGGCGTCGCGGCAGGCCTGGGCCATCGCCTGCGTGATCGCGCCCATGCCACCGACCGCGTGGCCCCATTGGCCCTTCTTGCCGTTGACGCCGCCGAAGGTGTGGTGCAGCAGCACATAAGCCGAACCGGGTGTCCAGGGGCTGGCCAGGTTGCCGACCACGCCGTCGAAGGCGAAGGCGGCCTGCACCGGCTCAGCCTCGAACCAGCCGCCCAGGAAATCGGCCGCGCTCTCGCTGAACAGGTCGAGCAGGTCGCGCCGTTGCTCGACAGACAGCTTCGAAAAGCTGCGCGCCTGGCGCAGGCCGCGGGTGCCCGAGCGCATCAGCGCGCCCAGGTCCGGCGGCGTTTGCAGCGACAGCTCGCGCAGCAGGTCGCCGATGCCGTCGAGCATGGCGTAAAAGGCCGGCAGCCGCTCGGCGTCACGCGCAGAGAACTTCGCGAACTCGGCCTGCGTTCGCGCCAGGCCGCCACCGAGCTTGAGGTAGCGGCCGCCCTCGAGCGGCAGGAAGTTCGAGATCGGCCGCTCCAGGATGCGCAGCCCGCGCTCGTGCAGGCTCATGTCGGCGATCACGCGCGGCGCCAGCAGGCTGACCGTGTAGCTGGCCACCGAGTTGCGAAAACCCGGGTGGAAGGCCTCGGTGACCGCGGCGCCGCCGACCACGCTGCGGCGCTCGAGGACGGTGACCGCGAAGCCGGCGCGCGCCAGGTAGAAGGCGCAAACCAGGCCGTTGTGTCCGGCGCCGATGACCAGGGCCGTATTCTGGGGGGATGTCTTCATCGGGGCTGGTTCGTTGGCGGGATTGTCATTCGTTCGCCGACGACTCGGGCCACGATCTCGAGGTCGGGTGCGGGTGTGTGGCCGCTAGTGGCCGCTACCATCGGCGAATGCTTTCGCGCATCGCAAGGTTGGCTTTCTGGCGCACGCTTGCGCTGGCCTGCGTGGTGCTCGGCTTCATCGGGGTGCTGGTTCCCGTGCTGCCCACGGCGCCATTCCTGCTGGTGGCGGCCTGGGCCGGCGGCAAGGGCTGGCCGCAGCTCGAAGCCTGGTTGCTTGCCCACCCGCGGCACGGCGCCGAGATTCGGCGCTGGCGCGACCACCGTGCGGTGCCGCGTCGGGCCAAATGGCTGGCCTCGGCGACGATGCTGATGAGCATCGCGCTGGTCACAGCGTCGGCTGCTCCGCTGTGGGCCAAGATCGGCGTGCCGGCGTTCATGGCTGCCGTGGCTTGCTGGCTGTGGCTGCGCCCCGAGATCTGAACTCGTGGATACGAGGGCCCAACGCGGCGCACGTGCTCGGTGGCCGCGCGGAGTCGCACTGGCCAGTCACCCGGGCAGCGGGCGCTGCGCCATGCGATCAATGTAACGCCGTCGGCCGTAGCGGCAGGCCGCGCAGCGCCTGGGCCAGCTCTGCAGCCTGCCAGATCGCGATGCGATGCTCGGCCGCAAAGGGTCGCGCGTTGTCGGTGAGCTCGCCCAGGCCGATGTAGAGCACATCCGGCGCGTCGGCCACTTCACGCGCGGCTTGCAGTGCGCGCAGCGCGTCGAGGCCGGTCGATGAAGCGCTGGCGCCTGCCCGGGCGCGCCTTTGCCGCGCCGAACCGTGCGCTCGAAGGCAACGTCCAAGTTCGCCCGACAGCCCGGTTGCCGACCGTCCTGGCTATTCGAACGACAGCGAGGCCGCAGGCTTCACGGCATCAACACCGTCGAGCCGGTGGTCTTGCGCGCCTCGAGGTCGCGATGCGCCTGGGCCACCTCGGCCAGCGGGTAACGCTGGTCGATGCGGATCTTCACCGCGCCGCTGGCAACCACGGCGAACAACTCCTCGGCCATCGCCTGCGTCGCCTCGCGGGTGGCGATGTGGGTGAACAGCGTCTGCCGCGTCACGTACAGCGAGCCTTTGGGGCCGAGGATGCCGGGCGCGAACGGCGCCACCGGCCCCGAGGCATTGCCGAAGGCGGCCATCAGACCGAAGGGGCGCAGGCAGTCGAGGCTGCGCTCGAAGGTGTCCTTGCCGACCGAGTCGTAGACCACCTTCACGCCCTTGCCGGCCGTGATGGCCTTGACGCGGGCGACGAAGTCTTCCTTGGTGTAGTCGATCGCATGCGCCGCGCCGTGTTCCAGCGCCAGCGCGCATTTGGCCGCGCTGCCGGCGGTGCCGATCAATTGCAGGCCCAGCGCCTTGGCCCATTGGCAGGCGATCAAACCGACACCGCCCGCGGCGGCGTGGAAGAGCACGAAGTCGCCGGCCTGCAGGCCCTCGACGGGGCGCGTCTTCTTCAGCAGGTACTGCGCCGTCAGGCCCTTCAGCATCATGCCGGCCGCGCTGTCGAAGGCAATGCCGTCGGGCAGCTTGCACACCGTCTTGGCCGGCATCACCCGCACTTCGCTGTACGAGCCCGGCGGGGTGCTGGCGTAGGCCGCGCGGTCGCCGACTTTGACATGCGTGACGCCCTCGCCCACCGCCTCGATCACGCCGGCGCCTTCCATGCCCAGGGTCAGCGGCAGCGGGTTGGCGTACAGGCCCGTGCGCTGGTAGACGTCGATGT
>JANMSR010000292.1:0-3872 GCA_031389565.1 Burkholderiales bacterium | reverse complement strand
ACCGAGGCCCGCGCCGACAACCTGATCGTGCGCACCGACCGCTACGCCAAGGATGCGGCGCAGACCCAACTGATCGCGGTCTACGAACAGCTCGCCGCACCGCTGGCCAAGCGCGTCGTCGGCAAGATCGCCGCGCCGCTGTCGCGCGACGAAAACCCGGCCGGCGAATCGGCCGTCGGCCAGGTCGTGGCCGATGCACAACTCGCAGCCACCCGCGCACCGGCCGACGGCGGTGCGCAGATCGCGCTGATGAACCCGGGCGGCCTGCGCACCAACCTCAGCGCCGCAGCCGATGGATCGGTGCGCTACGAAGACCTGTTCGCGGTGCAACCGTTCTATAACAACCTGGTCACGCTCACGCTCACCGGCGCGCAGATCGTGCAGGCGCTCGAACAGCAGTGGTCGAACCCGCCGCGAGGGCGTGTGATGCAGGTCTCGCGCGGCTTCGGCTACACCTGGGACGCCAGCCAGCCCGCCGGCCAGCGCGTGGTGCCCGGCAGCGTGACGCTCGACGGCAAGCCGCTCGACGCCGCAACCAATTACCGTGTCACCGTCAACAGTTTCATGGCCGGCGGCGGCGACAGCTTCACGGTCTTCAAACAGGGCCGCGACCTGCGCACCGGGTTGATGGACGTCGACGCGCTCGAGCAGCACATCGCCAGGCGATCGCTCGGCGAAGCGGTGACGCTGGACCGTATCCAGCGTCTCAATTGACCGTGCTCAGTCCGGCGGAAGTCATCCGCACCAAACGCGACGGCGGCACGCTGAATGCGGCGCAGATCGGCGCCTTCGTCCAGGGCCTGGCCGGCCGTGGCGACGTGCGTTGGAGCGAAGGCCAGGTGGCCGCACTCGCCATGGCGATCCTGCTCAAGGGCATGTCGCGCGGCGAATGCGTGGCACTGACACAGGCGATGACGCATTCCGGCGAGGTGCTCGACTGGTCGCGTGCCGGCTTCGACGCACCCGTCGTCGACAAACACTCCACCGGGGGCGTCGGCGACAAGGTCAGTTTGATGCTCGCGCCGATCGTCGCCGCCTGCGGCGGCGTGGTGCCGTTGGTCAGCGGCCGCGGCCTCGGCCACACCGGCGGCACGCTGGACAAGATGCAAAGCCTGGCCGGCTACAACGTGCGGCCGTCGCGAGCCCTGCTCACGCGCGTACTGCGCGACGCCGGCTGCGCCATCGTCGGCGCCAGTGCGCGGGTCGCGCCGGCCGATCGGCGCCTGTACGCGATCCGCGATGTGACGGCTACGGTGGAGTCGGTGCCATTGATCACCGCCAGCATCCTGTCGAAGAAACTCGCCGCCGGGCTCGACGCGCTGGTGATGGATGTGAAGCTCGGCAACGGCGCGTTCTGCACGACGATGGCGCAGGCCCGCGAGCTCGCAGCCAGCCTGGTCGAGGTGGCCGCCGGCGCCGGACTGCCGACGCGCGCGCTGATCACCGACATGAACCAGGTGCTGGGCCTTTGCGCCGGCAACGCACTCGAGGTGCGCGAGGCGATCGACTTCCTGCGCGGCACGGCGCGCGAGCCGCGACTGCAGACCGTGACGCTGGCGCTGGCAGCGCAGATGCTGGAGCTCGGCGGCCTGGCCGCCAACCGCGACGACGGCGAGCGACGTGCCCGCCAGGCGATGGACAGCGGCGAAGCCGCCGAGCGGTTTGCGCGCATGGTGGCGGGGCTCGGCGGGCCGAAGAACGTGCTGTCGCCGCGATTCGCCGGGCTGCCGAAAGCGCCGGTCATGCTCGACGTGCCGGCACCGGTGCAGGGCTGGGTGAGCGCGATCGACACGCGCGCGATCGGCTTGGCGGTGATCGCGCTGGGCGGTGGGCGCGTACGCGCCAGCGACGCCATCGATGCGCGCGTGGGCTTGTCCGACGTGCTGCCGATCGGCGCTGCCGTGCAGGTGGGCGAGCCGCTGGCGCGCGTTCATGCGCGCAGCCGCAGCGACGCCACGGCAGCGCGCGACCGCGTGCTCGCGGCGAGCCACATCGCCGACGAATCCCCGGCGACAACGCCAGTGCTGCTGTGGTCCTCCGCGCCCGGGTAAACCCCGCCGCGCAGTGCAAACAGCGGACTCCTAGAATGAATGCCACGCCTTGTTCATGAAAGTCCCCTCGATGCCCAGCGCCCGTCGCAGCCGCAGCAGCCCGCCCGCCGGGGGTCAGGCCGCAACGGCCAGCGCCGCGCGCGTGCTGAAGAAGTATCCCAACCGGCGCCTGTACGACACCCAGAGCAGCAGCTACATCACGTTGACCGACGTCAAGCAGATGGTCCTCGAGGGCCAGGACTTCGAGGTCCGCGACGCCAAGAGCGGCGACGACCTGACGCGCAGCATCCTGTTGCAGATCATTCTGGAAGAAGAGAGCGCCGGCGTGCCGATGTTCTCGACCCAGTCGCTGGCCCAGATCATCCGCTTCTACGGCCACGCAATGCAGGGCGTGATGGGCAGCTACCTCGAGCAGAACCTGCAGACCTTCACCGACCTGCAGGCGCGCTTCGCCGACCAGTCCACGGGCCTGTACGACCCGAAGAACTTCACCCCCGAGATGTGGACCCAGTTCATCACCGGCCAGGCGCCGATGATGCAGGGCCTGATGGGCAGCTACCTCGAGCAGTCGAAGAACCTGTTTGCGCAGATGCAGGAGCGGGTGGGCAAGCAGGCGGAGGGGCTGTTTCCGCTGGCGGGGTTTGGGGCGGGGAAGAAGTAGCGGTCTGCTTTACACCGACGGATTTGCTCAGGAGCGCTTCGTTGCCACTGACCTCAACTGCGACGCCACGCTGCGCAACCTTTAGCTGATCGGCGAAACAGCGGCCCATGTACCCGACGCCGGGCGCCTGTGGGCGCGCCCGCATGCGGGACAATCCCGCCCATGAACCAAGACGTCATCGCCGCGCTGCCCAAAGTCGGTTTCGTCTCCCTCGGCTGCCCCAAGGCCCTGACCGATTCAGAGCTGATCCTCACCCAGCTCAGCGCCGAGGGCTACATCACCAGCAAGAGTTTCGCCGGCGCGGACCTGGTGATCGTCAACACCTGCGGCTTCATCGACGAGGCGGTGAAGGAAAGCCTGGACACGATCGGCGAGGCGCTGGCCGAGAACGGGCGGGTGATCGTCACCGGCTGCCTGGGTGCGAAGGCGGCCGACGACGGCAGCGGCGCGAATCTGGTGCGTCAGATCCACCCCAAGGTGCTGGCGGTCACGGGGCCGCACGCGACGCAGGAAGTGATGGACGCGGTGCATCGGCACCTGCCCAAACCGCACGATCCCTTCGTCGATCTGGTGCCACCCTCATTTGACAAGATCGGCATCAAGCTGACGCCACGCCACTACGCCTACCTGAAGATCAGTGAAGGCTGCAACCATCGTTGCACTTTCTGCATCATCCCGTCGATGCGCGGCAACCTGGTGTCGCGGCCGATCGGCGATGTGCTCGGCGAGGCGCAACGCCTGTTCGAATCGGGCGTCAAGGAGTTGCTGGTGGTCAGCCAGGACACCAGCGCCTACGGCGTCGACCTCAAGTACCGCACCGGTTTCTGGAACGGCCAGCCCGTCAAGACCCGCATGTTCGCGCTGTGCGAGAAGCTCGGCGAGCTGGCCGACGCCCACGGCGCGTGGGTGCGGCTGCACTACGTCTACCCGTACCCGCATGTCGACGAGGTGCTGTCGCTGATGGCCGCCGGCCGCGTGCTGCCCTACCTCGACGTGCCGTTCCAGCATTCGCACCCCGACGTGCTCCGGCGCATGAAGCGCCCGGCCAGCGGCGAGAAGAACCTGGAGCGCCTGGCGCGCTGGCGCGAGCTGTGCCCCGAGCTGGTGGTGCGCAGCACGTTCATCGCCGGCTTTCCGGGCGAAACCGAGGCCGAGTTCGA
>JANMSR010000348.1:0-3296 GCA_031389565.1 Burkholderiales bacterium | reverse complement strand
TTGGCGTCCAGGCGCGCGTAGTTGACCTTCGCGCGGGCCTTCAGCGCCACGCCTGGCCGCACGTCCTTTGCGGCGTTGCGGTCGACCAGGCCGTGCGCGAGCGCGTGCTCCAGAACCTGGCCAGCCATCTGCCAGGCGCGCCGCGCGATGTCGAGCGCGTCGCGCGCTTCGATCTTCTTTGCCATGGCGAGCAGGTGCTGTGCCGTGATGTCCCCCACCGGCTTGGCGCCGATGACCGGAAACACGTCGGCCTCCAGGCGCCGCATGACGAACTCGGCGTGACGCGGCGTCTTTCTGGTCAGCCAGTGCTCGAACCAGTCGCGGGCCACGCGCTCGAACGTCGTGCCGATGCGGATGCGCTGCGCCTGCTTGCCGTCGAGTTTGGCCTGCACGGGGTCCGTTCCGGCCTTCAGCAGCGCCCGGGCCTCGTCGCGCAGGTCGCGTGCACCCTTGACGACGGTGACGACCGCGCCCGTTGCCGGATCTCGCTTGACCTTGCTGGCCAGCGGCACGTCGGGGTAGGTGCCGAGCGAGAGGCGCTTTTCCTTGTTGGCGAACCGGTGCTTGAAGTACCAGTACTTGCCGCCGGCGGGCCTCACCTCGAGGTAGAGGCCTTTGCTGTCGGCGTAGCGCTCACGCGCCTTGCCCTCGGGGCACGTCGCATTTCTGCAGGTGGCGTCTGTCAGAGGCATTTGGGGGACACCCTCCAAAAATCGGGGGTGGCGGGGAGATTTGCTCCCCCGTTGTGTCCCCCGTTTTGAAGTATAGGCTATCGGACCACTTTGGACCAACTGAGCCTATTTTCCCTCTGTAGCGCCGGCCTGCGAGCTGCTTTTACCTGGGTGCCGTGGCGGAGGGAGCGGGATTCGAACCCGCGGGGGGCTGTTAACCCCCACACGCTTTCCAGGCGTGCGACTTAAACCGCTCATCCATCCCTCCGGGGACAGGGCCGCGATTTTAGCTGACGGTGCTCAGCGCATGGGCCTTCAACTCGTCCAGTGACACGAACTCCAGCGCGCGCTCATGCGTGCATTCCAGCACCACCGGCGGCGCATGGCCGGCGGCCAGCGCGTCGCGCCAGCGCAGCGCGCAGACGCACCAGCGGTCGCCCGGCTGCAGGCCGCGAAAACGCTGCTCGGGCCGCGGCGTGATGAGGTCGTTGCCGCGCTCCATCTGGTGGTTCAGGAACCCGACCGTGAGCTTGGCGCAGATCACGTGGCTGCCGTTGTCGCGGTCGTCGGTGCGGCAGCAGCCGTCGCGGTGAAAGCCCGTCAGCGGGTCGAAGGAGCAGGGCACGAGCTGCGTGCCGAGCACGTTGCGCTCGCGGCTCATCGGGCGGGGGCCTGGCCCTTGTTGATGATCGCCATCGCGGTGGCGATCAGTCCCGACACCTCACTCATGTTGCCGGGCACGATCATGGTGTTGTTCTTCTGCGCTAGCTGGCTGTAGGCCTCGACGGCTTTCTCGGCCACCTTCAATTGCACGGCCAGTTCGCCACCGGGCTCGCGGATCGCTTGCGCCACCTTGCGGATGGCTTCGGCATTGGCTTCGGCCACGGCAACGATCGCCGCCGCTTCGCCCTGGGCGTTGTTGATCTCGGCCTGCTTCTCGCCTTCGGAGCGGGCGATGAAGGCTTCGCGCTCTCCCGTGGCGATGTTGATCTGCTCCTGGCGCCGGCCTTCGGAGGCAGCGATCAGCGCGCGCTTTTCGCGCTCGGCGGTGATCTGCGCCTGCATGGCGTGCAGGATCGCGGCCGGCGGCGTCAGGTCCTTGATCTCGTAGCGCAGCACCTTGACGCCCCAGTTCTGCGCCGCTTCGTCCAGCGCATGGACTACCGCGGTGTTGATCGAAGTGCGCTCCTCGAAGGTCTTGTCGAGCTCCATCTTGCCGATCACGCTGCGCAGCGTGGTTTGCGCCAGTTGGGTGATGGCGATGATGTAGTTCGACGCGCCGTAGCTGGCGCGCATCGGGTCGGTGACCTGGAAGTACAGGATGCCGTCGACGGTGAGCTGCGTGTTGTCCTTGGTGATACAGACCTGGCTCGGCACGTCGAGCGGAATTTCCTTGAGCGAATGCTGGTACGCCACACGGTCGATGAACGGGATCAGGATGTTCAGGCCCGGCGTCAGCGTGCCGTGGTACTTGCCCAGCCGCTCGACCACCCAGGCATTTTGTTGCGGCACCACCTTGAGCGAGCGCGCGACGAAGATTGCGGCAATGGCCAGGATGACGATGAAGACGGCTTCCATGAGGGGTTCCTTCGGGGGGTCAGTGGGTCAGTTTAAATGGGGGCTGCGCTGAAGCAGCAGGCGGTTGCCATCGATCGCGTGGATCACATGCGCGCCCGGCTGCGGCGTGCCGCTGCCGGCGTAGCGCACGGACCAGTTGGCGCCGCGGTAGCTGACCTGGGCCGCGCCTTCGGCGTCCCACGCGGTCACATGCACGGTCTCGCCGATGTCGAGGTTGACATCGCGGTTTTCGCTGGCGGGGGCGGCAGCGGGTTCGCCGCGACGCTTGAAGTGCCAGCCGGCGACGGCGCCGCCACCGATCAGCGCGGCGGTCAGCAACTGTCCATTGAAGGCCACGCCCAGGTGCGCAGCCAGGGCCGCTGCTGCCGCGCCGAGCGCCAGCATCAGCAGGTAAAAGGTGCCGGTGGCCAGCTCGGCGGCCACCAGTACGCCGGCCACGATCCACCAACCGGTGGCATCACTCCAGTCCATCGCATCTCTCCCGCAGTCCGACGCGAGTGTATCGACAGGGGTGAGCGCCCCCAACACTCCTTTGGCGTCGCCCCCCGGACCCGTAGGGGCCCCTGCGTGGCCTCGGGGGAGTTGCCAGCTTGGGGCGCCCGGCGCTGGCGAGCCCTACACTGCGCCCTTTTCCGCGCCACCCCGCACGCCAACAATCAGGGCCCGACGATGCAGCGCTTTCACTTCCCGATCGTCATCATCGACGAGGACTACCGTTCCGAGAACACCTCGGGCCTGGGCATCCGTGCGCTGGCGCAGGCGATCGAGAAGGAGGGCTTCGAAGTGCTCGGCGCCACCAGCTACGGCGATCTGAGCCAGTTCGCGCAGCAGCAAAGCCGCGCCAGCGCCTTCATCCTGTCGATCGACGACGAGGAGTTCACGCCCGGCCCGGAGCTCGACCCCGCGGTGCTGAACCTGCGCAAGTTCATCCAGGAAATCCGCTTCAAGAACGCCGACATCCCGATCTACATCTACGGCGAAACGCGCACCTCCGAGCACATCCCGAACGACATCCTGCGCGAGCTGCACGGCTTCATCCACATGTTC
>JANMSR010000317.1:0-3759 GCA_031389565.1 Burkholderiales bacterium | reverse complement strand
GAGCGCCAGGCCGCCGAGCTGCAGCAGCATGACTGCCTTGGGCCGCGACACGGCGATGTTGAAGCCGCGGTAGGCCGCGAACAGCAGGCCGGCGGGCAGCGAAAACGCCAAGCCCAACAGGTAGCCGCGAATCTTCTCGGCCACCTCGGGTGTGGCCTGCGACAGCGCCAGGAACGGGTAGGGAAACACCAGCACCGCGCTGCCGATCAGCGTGAGCCCGAGCGCGAGCCACACCGCTTGGTGCAACTGCTCGCCCGCGGCCACCAAGCGCTTGGCGCCGTAGAGCTGGCCGACGATGGGCCCCAGTGCCAGCACCACACCCATCAGGCCGATGAAGACGGTGATGTAGGCCGCGCCGCCCACCGCCAGTGCAGCCAGATCAGCCGCCGAATAGCGCGCCACCAGCACGGTGTCGACAGTGGCGAACATCAACACGGCGATCTGGCCCACCAGCACCGGCCAGGCCAGCGGCAGGATGCGCGCCACATCGGCGCGCAGCGTGCCGGGCGCGGCCGTCAAGCGGGGCTCCGCGCCGGCAGTGCGGGGTCGGCGAAGGAGGCGGCGTCGGGGTGATCCGCGCCGGTGGCCACGCGGGCGCGCTCGGCATAGCGGTTGAAGCGCCAGGCCGTCGAGGCCATCGTGATACGGCGCCAGACCACGCGCTTTTCGCCCGGTGTGAGCAGCGGCCAATGCTGGACTTCGTCTTCCGTGCGGCCGCAGCCTTTGCATACGGCATCGCCCTGCGCGGTGGAGCAGATTGCGATGCAGGGCGCATCGGGCGTGCTGGCGTACCAATCGAGCCAGGCTTGCTTGGCGCGCGCCGGCATCGTCTCTTCGTCGCACTGCGGCTCGCGGTAATAGACCATCAGCGCGTAGACCTCGGCCAGCGCGCGCACTTCGGCGCAGGCCGTGATGCCGTCGACCGAAGGCGAACGCTCGCGCCACCAGTTGATGGCGCGTTCGATGTCGGTGATGTGGATGCCGGCCATGACACGCTGCTGCGAGGGGCGCGAAGCATAGCGCCCGCGCTGCGGCGGATGCGCCTACTTCGTGCTGTAGTTCGCCGGCACCCAGCGGTAGCCCTGGCCCTCGGCGCGCAGCTTGCCGATGCCGGGGAAGGCCACATGGGCCACCGCCGCGTAGTAGCCCTGCTTGGCGGCGTCGGCATAGGCCTTCTTGCGTTGCGGCATGGCGGCCTTGCTGTCGCTGTCGAAGTTGACCGTGACGCCGGGGTCAGGGAACTGCACCGCGGCCACGTGCATCAGGTCGCCCCAGACGACCATCTTCTGGCCCTGGCTCTCGATGGCATAGATCGTGTGGCCGGGTGTGTGGCCCCGCGCAGCGACGGCGCGGATGCCGGGCACGAGTTCGGCGTCGCCGTCGAAGGTCTTGAGCCTGCCGGCATCGACATAGGGCTTCACCGACAGCATCGCGCCCTTGAACGCATCCTTCATCCCGTCCGGCGCCTTGGCCATCGCGGCGGGGTCGAGCCAAAGGCCGGCTTCCTTGGCATCGACGCGCACGACGGCGTTGGCGAACACCGCCTTGCCGTCGGCGCCGGCGATGCCGCCCACATGGTCGGCATGCAGGTGCGTGATATAGATCTCGTCAACCTGCTCGGGCGTGTAGCCCGAAGCCTTGAGGTGCGTCACCAGCCGGCCTAGCGTGGGCCCGAACAGGCCGGCCGCGCCGGCGTCGATCAGCACCAGCTTGCTGCCGGTGTTGACCAGGTAGCCGTTGACCGAAGTTTCCACCGGCGGCTTGAGGTAAGCGCGCGCCAGCGCTGCCTGTACCTTGGCCGGCGCGATGCCGGTGAGCAATTTGTCCACCGGCAGATCGACCGTGCCGTCGCTCAGCGCGGTGATCTCGAAGGCCCCGAGCGGCATGCGGTACCAGCCCGGTGCCTGGCCCTTGACCATCGGCGCGCCGGCCTGGGCCAGCGTGGTGGCGGCGAGCAGGGCGCAGGCGGCGAGGGTGCGGCGGGTGCAAAAGCGGGGCATGCGGCGTCTCCAATAAAAAGGGGCCGCAGCATAGCGCCGCCGTGAACTCGCTGCAGTCCACGCGCACCATCCAGCCCGGGCTGAAGCGGTCGGCGACCCTGCCTAACTTGGGCGACCAGAAGGTCTTGGCCAGCGGCATCTGCACCGTGCCTCCCTCGGCGAGCGCTGCGAACAGGCGATCGGCCTCGGCATGGGGCGGCAAGACCGGCCCGCCGCCATTGCCTGCCGTGCGCTCGGCCGCTATGATCCTTACCAGTCGTAAGGAAGTTTCCGATGTCCACTGCCACCCTGACCAGCAAAGGCCAGATCACGCTGCCGCAGGCCGTGCGCCAGGCGCTGGGCGTGGAGGCTGGCGACAAAGTCGATTTCGTGGCCGAAGCCGACGGCGGCTTTCGCGTCGTTGCCTTGCGACAGGACGCCCAACGCCTGCGCGGGCGTTTCGCCGGCCGCGCCAGCGCGCCCGTGAGCCTGAAAGACATGGCCGACGCAGTGCAGGCCGAAGCCGCGGCCCGCCGCAAGGCACGCCGCCGCTGACGCGCCCGCATGACCGGGCTCGACACCAATGTGCTCGTGCGCTACCTGGCGCAAGACGATGCCGCGCAAGCCACCCGCGCCACGCGCCTGATCGAGCGCGAACTCAGCGAGCGCGAGCCCGCCTTCATCGGCCTGGTGGTGCTGGTGGAAACCTGCTGGGTGCTCAAGCGCCTCTATGGCGCCACCCCGGCCGAGCTGCGCGTCACCGTGCGCGACCTGCTCGACACGCGCCAATTCGTGATCGAGCAGCGCACCGTCGTGCTGCGCGCGGTGGCGCGGCTGGGCGACGGCGCGGGCGACCTGGCGGACGCGCTGATCGCCGAGGGCGCTGCCGAGGCAGGGTGTGCACGTACCGTCACGTTCGACAAACAGGGCGTGCGCTTGGGCATGGAGTTGCTGAAGTGAACCCGGAACAGCAGGCCCGCCGAGAGATCGACCGCCTGCTGCAAGCGGCCGGCTGGGCCGTGCAATCCATCGATGCCGTGAACCTGCACGCCGCGCGCGGCGTGGCGATCCGCGAATTCCCGCTCAATCCCGGCCACGGCTTCGCCGACTACCTGCTCTATGTCGACGGCAAGGCCTGCGGCGTGGTCGAGGCCAAGAAGCAGGGCGCCACGCTCACCGGCGTGGAAATCCAGTCAGGGCGCTATGCGCAGGGCCTGCCCGCCAGCCTGCCGGCGTGGCACCGGCCGCTGCCCTTTCTGTACGAATCCACCGGCATCGAAACGCACTTCACCCAGGGCCTCGACCCGGCGCCACGCGCGCGGAACGTCTTCGCCTTCCACCAGCCCGCGCTGCTGGCCGAGTGGCTGAAGCTGCTGCCGCTGGCCACCACGCTCAGCACCGGCAGCGGCGCGACGGCGCCGGCCGTGAACGCACCGCCGCCCACCTTCCTGGCCCGCCTGCAGCAGATGCCGGCACTGGTCACCGAATGGGGCGACTTCAAGCTCTGGCCGGCGCAAATCACCGCCATCCGCAACCTGGAAAAGAGCCTCGCCGCCAACAAGCCGCGCGCACTGATCCAGATGGCCACCGGCAGCGGCAAGACCTTCACCGCCATCGGCTTCATCTACCGCCTGATCAAGTTTGCCGGCGCGCGCCGCGTGCTGTTCCTGGTGGATCGCGCCAACCTCGGCCGCCAGGCCAAGAAGGAGTTCGACGCCTACGTCTCGCCCTACAACAACTACAAGTTCGGCGAGGAATACATCGTCCAGCACCTGCAGGG
>JANMSR010000294.1:0-4958 GCA_031389565.1 Burkholderiales bacterium | reverse complement strand
GTCGACGAGCTTGAAGTGGTGCGTGATCAGTTGCGCGGCGTCGATGCGCTTGGCCTGCACGGCATCCAGCAGCATCGGGATCGAGACCGTGTCGACCAGGCGCGTCGCGATCGTCACGTTGTGCGACCACAGCCGCTCGAGGTGCAGATCGACCTTGCTGCCGTGCACGCCGACGTTGGCGATGGTGCCGCCCGCGGCCACCACGTCTTCGCACAGCGTGAAGGTGGCCGGGATGCCGACAGCTTCGATCGCGGTGTCGACGCCGCGCCCGCCGGTCAGCGCCATCACCTGCTGGGCCGCATCACCGGACTTGCTGTTGACGGTGTCGGTGGCGCCGAAGCGTTTGGCCACCGCGAGCCGGTTGTCGTCCAGGTCGACCATGATGATCTGCGCCGGTGAATAGAGCTGCGCCGTGAGCAGGGCCGCCAGGCCGATCGGTCCCGAGCCGACGATGGCCACGCTGCCGCCGGGCTGCACCTTGCCGTTCAACACGCCGCACTCGAAGCCGGTGGGCAGGATGTCGGAGAGCATCACCAGCGCCTCTTCGTCAGCCCCGGCGGGAATCGGGTACAGGCTGGTGTCGGCATGCGGGATGCGCACGAACTCGGCCTGCGTGCCGTCGATCGTGTGACCGAGGATCCAGCCGCCCGTCGTGCAGTGCGAGGTCATGCCCTTGCGGCACGGCGCGCAGCGGCCGCAGGCGCTGATGCACGAGATCAGCACACGGTCGCCGGCTTTAAATGAGGTCACGCCGCTGCCGACGGCGTCGACGATGCCCACGCCTTCGTGGCCGAGGATGGTGCCGGGCTGGCAGGTCGGCACGTCGCCTTTGAGGATGTGCAGGTCGGTGCCGCAGATCGTCGTGCGCGTGATCTTGACAATGGCGTCGCCGGGCTGTTGGATGGCCGGTTTGGGCCGGTCTTCGATACTCTTCTGGCCGGGGCCGTTGAAGACGAGGGCTTGCATGGTGGACTGCCTCTCAGTGCAGAAACTCGAAGTCGATGAAGCCGCGCTCGACGTCGGTGGCGACGAGCTTGACCTCGACGCGCTGGCCGATCTCGAGCTCTGGCACACGGCCGCTCAACATGCCTTCGACCGGCGGCGCGAGGGTGCGCACCCAGGTGCTGTGCTCGTTGCGGCCGGTGACGATGGCGTCATAGCGCTGGCCGACATGCGACTCGAGCAGCAGCGCGGCCTCGCATTTGCGCAATTTGCGTTCGACCTTCTGCGCCGCGTCTTCCTGTTGGCTGCAATGCGCCGCCAGCGCGCCCAACTCGGCCACGCTGTAGGGCGGCGGGTTGCCGCCCAGCACGGCCTTGAGCAGGCGCGAGGTGATCAGGTCGGGGAAACGCCGGTTCGGCGCGGTGGAGTGCGTGTAGTCGCGCAGTGCCAGGCCGAAGTGGCCGATCGGTGCGGCACCGGGCTGCTCGACGACGTACTCACCCGAGCCCATCAGCTTGACGATGACCAGCGACAGGTCGGGGAAGCGCAGCGGATCGGCCGCTCTGCGCTTGGCCAGGAAGACTTCGAGTGCGCGCGCATCCGGCGCGTTGGGCAAGGTCTGGCCGTACTTGCGCGCCTCGGCGACGATGCGCGCCCAACGCTCGGGCGAACGCACCACGCGGCGCAGCGAGGCGCCGCCATGCTCGGCCAGGAATTGCGCCGTTGCCTGGTTGGTGGCGATCATCAACTCTTCGATCAACTGGCGCGCACGGTTCTGCACCTGCTGGCGGATCTCGACCACGCGCTCGCCCTCATACACGGCGCGCGGCTGCAGGGTCTCGAACTCGAGCGCACCCTGGGCACGCCGGCGCGCGCGCAGGCGCTGCGCCGCGTCGTCCTGCGTGCGCAGTTGCTGCTCCAGGCCCGGCACCGCAGCGGCCGCCGCAGGCAACGCGGCGCCATCCTCGATCCACGCCGACAGCGCGTCATAAGCCAGCTTGGCCTTGTTGTGCACCCGGGCCCGCTGTACCGTGGCCTGCGTCAGCGTGGCGTCGGCGGCGATGACCATCGTGCTGACGATGGCCAGGCGATCCTGCCCCGGATTCAGCGACGTGAGGTCGGTTGACAAGCGCTCGGGCAGCATCGGGAAGATACGCGCCGATGTATAGACGCTGGTGGTGTTGAAGCGCGCGTGATCGTCGATCGCGGAGCCTTTCCCGACCAGCACATCGACGTCAGCCACGGCCACGAAGACCTTGATCGCGCCGTCGGGCAGCAACTCACAAGCTGTCAATTGGTCGAGGTCGCGAGAGTCGTCGTTGTCGATCGAGCACCAGGGCATGGACCTCAGGTCCGCGATGCGCGTGTCGGCATCGCGGCCGGGCCCGCTGATCGATGCCAACTGCGCGGCCACGGTCGGTCCGAACTCAGGTGCGAGGCCACGCTCGGTCATGGTTTCGGTGGCGATGCGCACCAGGTCGGCGCGCCGGCGCTTCGGCGTTCGGTTCATGGGCAGGTCTTTGGCTGGCGGGGCAAAGCCGCACCGTGCCCGCAGCGACGCGGCGCGTCTGTTGGACAGCGCACAGACGCCCTGGCCCGTGGCGCCTAACTTGCAGCGCTCATGAAAGGCCACGCCGCTGCCAGGATCGTCACGCACCCCTGGGCCTTCGCGCGGCACACCCTGAAGGCGTTTCGCGCCAACCAGGGCCTGCTGCTGGCCGGCGCGGTGGCCTACTACGCGCTGCTGTCGCTGCTGCCGCTGATGATCCTGGCGGTGATCGCGCTGTCGCATGTGATCGACCGGCCCGAACTGCTCGCCACGCTCGGCCGCTACCTCGAATGGCTGGTGCCGGGGCAATCCAGGGCCATCGTCAACGAACTGGCCAACTTCCTGCTCCACCGCGAACTGATCGGCTGGGTCTTGCTGGGCACGATGCTGTTCTTCAGCTCGCTGGCTTTCACGGTGCTCGAGAACGCGATGTCGGTGATCTTCCACCACCGTGTTGCGACGCGCCGGCGCCCGCTGCTGGTGTCGCTCTTGATCCCCTACGTCTACATCCTCTGTCTCGGCGTCGGGCTGTTGTTGGTGACCCTGGTGGCCGGCGGCCTGCAGGCGCTGGGTGAGGAGCGCATCGTCTGGCTCGGGCACACTTGGTCGCTCGGCGGCACATCGCGCGTGCTGCTGTACCTGCTCGGGCTGGCCGGCGAGGTCATCGTGCTGACCTCGATCTACCTGGTGATGCCGGTGGGCCGCCTGTCGCTGTCGCACGCGCTGCTCGGCGCCGTGACCGCGGCCGCGCTGTGGGAGGTCTCGCGCCACGCGCTGGTGTGGTACTTCGCCACGCTGTCGCAGATCGGCGTCGTCTATGGCTCGCTCACCACCGCGATCGCAGTCCTGCTCAGCCTGGAGCTGGCCGCGACCCTGCTGTTGCTGGGCGCGCAGGTGATCGCGGAATACGAGCGCATCGGCAGCGAGCCACTCGAGGCGCCGGTGCAGGCGCTGACGACAGAGCAGCGCTGATGCGAGTGCCATCGATGGCGCGGCGCCAGGCCGCGGTCTTGGGCAGATCGCTCTCGCGCAACGTCACCGGCCCGATCGCGGCTAGAAACCTGGCCACGCGCGACGCGCCGACATCGGCGCGTCGCGTCACACGCTCAGTCGCCGCTGTAAGGCGTGCCGTAGAACTTGTGGATGCCGCCGGCCCAGGTCTTGTCCGACATCGAGGGCCAGTTGTCCTTGTCGAATCCCGGTGCGTCTTTCAGGGTGTCCTTGGGCACGTCCAGCGTGAAGCGCTTGTTCACCGTGTCGAGCTTGAGCGCGGGCCACGGCACGGCGAAGAGCTTGTCGCCCAGGCCGAGCACGCCGCCGTAGGACAAGACAGCGTAGGCGAGCTTGCCCGAGGCCATGTCGATCATGAACTCCTTGATGTCGCCCAGGTCCTCGCCGTCCTTGTTGTAGACGTCGTTGCCGAGCAAGGTATCGGCGCCCATCAGCTCCGGGCCCGGGCCGTCGTTCTTCTCGGCATACATGCCGAAGTTGTCGCGCGTGACGTAGTTGGTGTCCATGTTCGTTCCTTGGGTGGTTTAGAGGCGCTGCCGGTCGACTGCCGAGCAGCCACAGCGACCGTATTGGCCACAGCGAACGCGGTCTGTGCGCTGGCCAACATGCGGCGTCGCGACGGCGGTCGTCACGCGTGGCGCGGCGCCTCGATCGGGTCCATCTGCGCAGCACGCCTTGCGGGCACAGGAACTCCTTGGCGGTTGGCGCCAAGCTACCGGAACAGCTCGTCGACCCTGGCCGTCACGCGATCGCAGTACAGCGCCTGCAAGCGACTCGACTGCAGTCTGCCGTGATGGGCAATCCGGGTCTGTGCGTTGAAGCACAGACCCGGTGGCGATTGGCGGCGACGATCAACCGCAGCGTGTAACGGCAACACTTGCCGAAATCAGCCTTCAGGCCACCGTCAATCCCATACCCCCAAGGATCCGTCATGCCTCAGAAAGCCTGGAGCGCCAAGCGCGAGCGCCAATACCTGCACATCAAGGAGAGCCTGCTCGAAGGGGGCAAGCCCGAGCCCCTGGCCGAGGAGATTGCCGCACGCGTCGTCAACAAGGAGCGGGCACAACACGGCGAGTCCGTGGAGGCCAGCGCCTCGTCGCTCAACGACATGTCGGCCGGCCGGCGCGGCGGCCTGCGCTCGCATCAAGGTCCAGGCGGTCGAACGCTGCTCCAGCTTCGCAATGAGGCACGCCAGCGTGGCGTGAAGGGGCGCTCGACGATGAACAAGGCGCAGCTTGAAGCGGCCTTGACCCGATGAGCGCGATGACACCCCTCCCACCCCCGAACGCCAGCCCGGAGAGCCCGCCGGTGGCCGCTGCAGAGGCTCGGGCCGTGGCACCCTTGCTGGTGTGCGGCATCGAAGCGGTGGCCCGTTCGCGGTTGATGACGGTTTCATCGAACAGCCTGCTGGTCGAGGTGGCCGCACTGTTGTCGAGCGCGCAAGTCAGCGTCGTTG
>JANMSR010000226.1:0-3865 GCA_031389565.1 Burkholderiales bacterium | reverse complement strand
CGCTACAACCGCGATGCGGTCGGCATCGCCGAGAAGTTCGCCGTCGGCCTGGATGTGCTGACCGTCGTCAACGAGACGGCGCCCGACAGTTGCTACGACTACCGCAAGATGGTCTTCATCGACGAGCTGGCCTGGGAGCTGGCCAACACGCCGGGCGTGATCGGCACCGCGTCCCTGCCGGCGCTGGTCAAGCTCGGCGCCGCGGGTTTCAACGAAGGCAACCCGAAGTGGGGCGACATGCCGCGCGATGCGCGCTCGATGGCCAGCTTCATCGGTCTGGTCGGCGAAGGTTCGGGGCTGTACGACCCGCGCTGCACCGTGCTGCCGATCCACGCCTACCTGACCGATCACAAGGCCACCACGATCCAGCGCGTCGTCGCCGTCGTCAAGCAATACCGCGCTGCCGAAAAAATCGACGGCTTGACGGTGCGCCTGGCCAGCGGCAACGCCGGCGTGCAGGCCGCCACCAACGAGGTGCTCGAGGCCACCGAGCTGCCGATGATGCTGTACGTCTACGCCACCATCGTGGTCCTGGTGTACGTGACCTACCGCGACTGGCGCGCCGTCGTCGCCTGCTGCCTGCCGCTGACGGTGGCCACCTTCATCGGCTACTGGTTCATGAAGGCGCTGGACATCGGCCTCACCGTGGCCACCCTGCCGGTGATGGTGCTGGCCGTGGGCATCGGCGTCGACTATGCGTTCTATATCTACAACCGGCTGCAGCTCTACCTGGCCGACGGCATGCCGATCGTGCCGGCGTTTCGCCGCGCGCTGTCTGAGACCGGCATCGCCACCGTGTTCACCGCGATCACGCTCTCGGTGGGTGTGGCCACCTGGGTCTTCTCGCCCCTGAAGTTCCAGGCCGACATGGGCTTGCTGCTGGCCTTCATGTTCATGCTCAACATGGTCATGGCGATCACCCTGCTGCCGGCGCTCGCCGTCACGATCGACACCCTGATCCCGCGCCGCCGGCCGGTGCATCGGCCGTTCATGGCGCACTGAGTGATGAGTCTCCACCCTGCCCCGACCCGCCGCCAGTGGCTGACCTGCGCTGCCGGCTTGGCCCTGCCGTTGCGCGGCTTCGGCGCCACCGGCGAAGGCGCTGCGGCCTTGATCCGACCGCTGGCGATCAAGAGCACCTGCCTGGACATCACGCGGGCCGGCGAGCGGGTGGTCGCCGTCGGCGAGCGCGGCCATGTGCTGCTGTCCGACGACCAGGGCGTGCAGTGGCGCCAGGCGGCGGCCGTGCCGACGCGCGCCACGCTGACCGCGGTGCACGCCGTCGATGCGAGGCTGCTGTGGGCCGTCGGCCACGGCGGAATGATCCTGCATTCGGCCGACGCGGGAGACCACTGGCAACGCGCGAAGAGCAACGCCGAGGCCGGCGACGTGCTGCTGTCGATTCGCGTCGACGCCGACGGCCGCGGCCTGGCGGTCGGCAGCTTCGGCGTGGCACTGCGCACCCGCGACGGCGGTGCCTCGTGGCAGCGTGAGACCCTGATCCCCAGTGAGGTGGGCGAGCGCCATCTGAACCGCATCTTCGTCGCCACGGGATCGACCTGGCTGATCGCTGCCGAGGGCGGCCACGTGATGCGCAGCGACGACCGCGGCGAACATTGGTTGCCGGTCAAGACACCCTATGCCGGCTCGCTGTGGGGTGGCCTGGCGCTGGCCGATGGCACGCTCGTGGCTTGCGGCATGCGCGGCAATCTGCTGTTCAGTGCCGACGCCGGGCGCAGTTGGACGCACCGGTCGGTCGCCGGTGCCGGTTCGCTGTGCGCTGCCGCGCAGCGCGGCGACGGCCTGCTGGCGTTGGTGGGCGTCGATGGCACCCTGGTCACCAGCAGCGACGGCGGCGCGAGCCTGAAGCTGTACCAGCAGGACGATCGCGCCACCCTGACCGGCGCCGTGTTCCTGCCCTCCGGGGCTTTGGCAGTGTCGAGCACGGCCGGGATGCGCGTGCTCAAGTACATTGGTTGACCGCGGAGCCGTCATGACAACGTCCCGACAAGCCTTCCTCGCGGCGCGCGACTTCCTGCTGCAGCACCGCAACGACTACGACACCGCGACCGCAGGTTTTCAATGGCCACGGCTCGGCACCTTCAACTGGGCGCTGGACCACTTCGACCCGATGGCGCAAGGCAACCCGGCGCCGGCGCTGTGGATCGTCGAGGAAGACGGCAGCGAGCAACGCATCAGCTTCGACGAACTGCGCCGCGCCTCGAACGCGGTGGCCAACCACCTGCGAGCGCTCGGTGTGAAGCGCGGCGAGCGCGTGTTGCTGATGATGGGCAACGAGCGCGCACTGTGGGAATCGACGCTGGCCTGCATCAAGCTCGGGGCGGTGGTCGTGCCGGCCACCACCCTGCTGACCCCCCTCGACCTGCAGGACCGCTTCGATCGCGGCCACGTGCGCCATGTCATCGCCCACGGCTCGGTGGCGGCCAAGTTCGAGGCCCTGCCCGGCGACTACACGCGCATCGCCACCGGTGATGCGCCTGCCGGCTGGACGCCGTTCGACGCCGCACGCGCCTTCGACACCGAGTTCACGCCGAGCGGCGACACCGCCGCGAGCGATCCGCTGCTGCTGTATTTCACCTCGGGCACGACGGCCCAACCCAAGCTCGTGCTGCACACCCACCAGAGCTACCCGGTGGGCCATCTGTCGACAATGTACTGGCTCGGCCTGAAGCCCGGCGACGTGCACCTGAACATCTCGTCGCCGGGTTGGGCCAAGCATGCTTGGAGCTGCCTGTTCGCGCCATGGAACGCCCAGGCCTGCGTCTTCATCTTCAACCAGGCGCGCTTCAATCCGACGGCCCTGCTCGACACGCTGGCGCGCTGCGCCGTGAGCTCGCTGTGCGCGCCGCCCACGGTCTGGCGGATGTTGATCCAGCAGGACCTGGCAGCCTACCGAGGCCGATTGCAGTTGCGCGAACTGATCGGTGCCGGCGAGCCGCTCAACCCCGAAGTCATCGCCCAGGTGCAGGCGGCCTGGGGTCTGCCGATCCGCGACGGCTTCGGTCAGACCGAAACCACCGCCCAGATCGGCAACTCGCCGGGCCAGCCGCTGGTGCCCGGATCGATGGGCCGGCCCTTGCCCGGCTATGCGATCGTGCTGCTCGACGCCGAGGGCCGCCCGGCCGACGAAGGCGAGGTCTCGATTGGCCTCGAGCCGCGGCCGCTCGGGCTGATGCCCGGCTACGACGGTGACCCTGAACGCACCCGGGAAGTGATGCGCGAGGGCCATTACCGCACCGGCGACATTGCCCGCCGCGACGAGCGCGGCTACATCACCTACGTCGGCCGCGCCGACGATGTCTTCAAGGCGTCGGACTACCGCATCAGCCCGTTCGAGCTCGAGAGCGTGCTGATCGAGCACCCGAGCGTGGCCGAGGCCGCCGTGGTGCCCAGCCCCGATGCGCTGCGCCTGGCCGTCCCCAAGGCCTTCGTCGTGCTGCGCAGCGGCGTCGCGCCCGACGCTGCCGTCGCGGCTGACATCTTCCGTTTTCTGCGTGAGCGGCTGGCGCCCTACAAGCGCATCCGCCGCATCGAGTTCGCCGACCTGCCCAAGACCATCTCGGGCAAGATCCGGCGCGTCGAGTTGCGCGCGCTCGAAGCGCGCCAGCGCGCGGCCGGCGAACGCGGGGCGCGCGAGTTCGTCGAGGATGACCGCCCGTGACGCCAGCATGGTAGAAGACCCGCTGTTGCGCCACACGGCGGAGGTGAACATGGCCAGCGTAGTCGAGCACCGTTCGCAGGATGTCGATGACCAGGCCAAGTCCTTGACGGGCTGGCAGCAGGTCTACGAGCAACTCCGTTGCGGCCGCTTCCAGGGCTCGGCGTGGCAGTTGGTGATGGCCGA
>JANMSR010000166.1:0-1597 GCA_031389565.1 Burkholderiales bacterium | reverse complement strand
GACCTCGACGTCGAAACCTTGCGCGCACTCGAAGAGGCGTTGCTCGAGTTCGCCGGCAGCGCGATGGTCATCAGCCACGACCGCTGGTTCCTCGATCGCATCTGTAGCCACATCCTGGCCTGCGAGGGCGACTCGCAGTGGGTCTTCTTCAACGGCAACTACCAGGAATACGAGGCCGACAAGAAGCGTCGTCTCGGCGAAGAGGGCGCGCGGCCGAAGCGAGTGCGGTTCAAGCCGATTCACTGAGCAAGTGACGGCCCCTGGCTCGCTGTGCTCGCTTCCCCCGGGGCGAACTCAGGCCGCCCTTCGACTGGGCTCAGGACAGGCTTGGGAGCGGCTCTGCGCAGCCTGTGCTGCGGTTGCGACGGAATGCCGGAACCGGGGCTTGATCGGCGGCTCTAAACGGCCGCCAGCGGGCGTTTCCCGATGGCCGGGGCGCAACGCGGCTTCGATAATCGATGCCCACCGAGGGCCTTTGCAGGACACCATGCGCCGAAACGACAGTCTGCACTTCACCCCGCTCGCATTGAGCCTGGCGCTGTTGTCGCTGGCGCTGGCCGGTTGCGCCACGCTCGCCGGCGCGCCGACCGTTGCGGCCGGCGCCGCGCCTGCCACGGCAGCGGTCACCACGCCTTTTGCCGCCGCCCCGGCGGCGGCGTTCCCGGCGGCGCGCGCGGCCAGTGCAGCCGCGGCGGCCGCATCGGGCGCGGCACCGGCAGCGCCACCGGTGCCGGGCCAACCGCCGGCGTTCGCCACCGTCATCAAGGACGCCAAGAAGACCGAAGGCCTGATCGGCTTTTGGCAGAAGGACGACAAGCTCTGGCTCGAGTTGAAGCCCGAAGACTTCAACAAGCCCTTCTTCCTGGCGCCCAAGCTGGCCCGCGGCATCGGCGAGGCCGGCATCTTCGGCGGCTCGATGTTCGTGCCCGGTGCCAGGGTGGAGGACCGCATCGTCGAGTTCCGCCGTGTCCATAACCTGGTGCAACTGGTGGCGGTCAACAGCGAGTACGTCGCTCGCGACCCGAAGTCGCCGGCCGCCCGCGCCGTGGCCGCGGGCTTTGCGCCGAGCCTGCTGGGCAGCGTGCCGGTCGCCAGCCAGGCGCACCCCGAGCGCAAGACGGTGCTGGTCGACGCCGGCCCGCTGTTCCTGAACGACATGCTCGGTCTCGGCGCAGCGCTGCAGCGCGCCTACCGGCAGGGCTACGCGCTCGAGAGCCGCAACACTTACTTCACCACTGTGCGTGGCGGGCCGGATCAACTGGTGCTCAATGTCAGCGCGCATTTCTACACTGCCACCCTCGCCGTGCCGCAGCCGGGCGCGCCGCCCGGCATGCCGGCACCGACCGTGCCGCGCACCGTACCCGACCCGCGCAGCATCGTGCTGGGCCTGTACTACGCCTTCACCAAGCTGCCCGAGGCGCCGATGGCGGCGCGCGTCGCCGACGCACGCATCGGCTACTTCACCACCAACGTGCAGGATTTCAGCGACGACCTGGCACGCTCGCCGCGCCAGCGCTACGTCAACCGCTGGCGCCTCGAGAAGAAAGACCCGGCGGCCGTGCTGTCGGAGCCGGTCAAGCCGATCACGTTCTGGCTC
>JANMSR010000159.1:0-7454 GCA_031389565.1 Burkholderiales bacterium | reverse complement strand
CCGCAGGGCACCCTGGCCGAGAAGCTGCGCGCCGGCGGCGCCGGCATTCCGGCCTTCTTCACGCGCACCGGTGTGGGCACCATCGTCGCGGAAGGCAAGGAGTTGCGCGAATTCGACGGCCACACCTATGTGATGGAGCGCGCGCTGGTGCCCGATGTGTCTCTTGTCAAAGCCTGGCGCTCTGACAGAAGTGGCAACCTGCAATTCCGCCTCACCGCACGCAATTTCAACCCGGCCGTGGCGATGGCCGGCAAGGTGACCGTGGTCGAGGTCGAGGAGATCGTCGAGACCGGCGCGATGGCCCCCGACAGCGTGCACCTGGCGGGCATCTATATGCACCGCATCGTGCTCAACGCGACGCCGGAGAAGCGCATCGAGAAACGAACGATCACGGAGCGCGCCGGCGTCTCGCCGGCATCGCCTTGAAGGGTGCCGTCAGGCACCCGCTGTCCCTTTCTCCGAAGGAGCCCACCATGAGCTGGACACACGATCAAATGGCCGCGCGCGCGGCGCAAGAGCTGCGCGACGGCTACTACGTCAACCTCGGCATCGGCCTGCCCACGCTGGTGGCCAACTTCGTCGATCCGAAGATCGAAGTCTGGCTGCAAAGCGAGAACGGCATGCTCGGCATCGGCCCGTTCCCGACCGACGACCAGGTCGACGCCGATCTCATCAACGCCGGCAAGCAGACCGTGACCACGATCGCCGGCTCGTCGATCTTCGGCAGCCACGACAGCTTCGCGATGATCCGCGGCGGCAAGATCAACCTGTCGATCCTGGGCGCGATGCAGGTTAGCGAGCACGGCGACCTGGCCAACTGGATGATCCCCGGCAAGATGGTCAAGGGCATGGGCGGTGCGATGGACCTGGTGGCCGGCGTGAAGAACGTCGTCGTGCTGATGGAGCACGTGGCAAAGAAGAAGGACGGCAGCATCGATCTGAAGATATTGCCGCATTGCACCCTGCCGCTGACCGGCGTCGGTGTGGTCGACCGGATCATCACCGACCTGGCGGTGATGGACGTGACACCGCATGGGCTGCGCGTGGTCGAGCTGGCGCCGGGCGTGACGCGCGAGGAATTGCAGAGCAAGACGGGCGTGCCGCTGCACTGATACCGATTCGCGTTCGATCGTATAGATACCCGTTCGGGCTGAGCCTGTCGAAGCCCTTCGACAGGCTCAGGGCGAACGGTGGGTTCTTGTCGA
Source organism: Burkholderiales bacterium (assembly GCA_031389565.1). GTDB lineage: Bacteria > Pseudomonadota > Gammaproteobacteria > Burkholderiales > Burkholderiaceae_C > CADEEN01. Next base: position 6,249 of record JANMSR010000159.1, on the reverse strand, counting down.
TTGATTGCGAACCCGTATGAGGCGATGGCGGCTTGGCATCGGCGGCCTTCAACCGATGGCCGCCGCCAACCCGCTGGCCTGGGGCCTGGATTCGCAGCGCGCCATCGACCTGCCCAACGCCGGCAACTTCAACGGCCCGACCGCGCCGCCACGATCGATCTGCACGACCGGGCTCACCCCTTCAGTGCCTTGGCCACCTGCGGCACCAGCGCCGGCCCCTGGTAGATCAACCCGGTATAGATCTGCACCAGATCGGCGCCGGCCTTGATCTTCGATTTGGCATCGGCCGCGCTCATCACACCGCCGACGCCGATGATCGGGTAGCCCTTGCCGAGCTCGGAGCGCAGCAGGCGGATCACGCGGTTGCTGCCGGCCAGCAGCGGCGCGCCCGACAGGCCGCCGGTTTCCTGGCCGTTGGGCAAATGGTGCACGCCGTGGCGCGAAATCGTGGTGTTGGTGGCGATCACGCCGTCGATGCCGTGGCGCTGCAACGTGGCGGCGATGACCCTGATCTGCTCCTCATCGAGGTCCGGTGCAATCTTGACGAAGATCGGCTTGTGGCCATGCTCGCGTTCGAGTTCGGCGCGGCGGCCGACCAGCATGTTGAGCAACAACTGCAGTTGATCGTCGCTCTGCAACGCGCGCAGGTTTTGCGTGTTCGGGCTCGAGATGTTGACGGTGATGTAGTCGGCATGCGGGTAGACGCCGCGCAGCCCGAGCAGGTAGTCGTCGGCCGCGCGCTCCATGGTGGTGGCCGCGTTCTTGCCGATGTTCAGACCGACGATGCCGCCCGCGGCACGAAAGGTCTTCGCGCGCTGCACGTTGCCGATGAACACGTCGAGCCCATCGTTGTTGAAGCCCAGCCGGTTGATCAACGCCCGCGCTGCCGGCACGCGGAAAAACCTTGGCTTGGGGTTGCCGGGCTGGCCCTCGGGCGTGACGGTGCCGACTTCGACGAAGCCGAAACCCATCGCGCCCAGGCCGTCGATGCAGCGGCCGCTCTTGTCCAGGCCGGCGGCCATGCCGACGCGATTCGGGAATCGCAGCCCCGCGACCACGACGGGATCGTCGATGCGCGCCTGCTGCCACAAGGCCTGGGCCGGCGTGTTCTGCAAACGGGCGATGGCGCCGAGCGTCAACTCATGGGCGGTTTCAGGATCGAGGCCGAACAGGAAGGGGCGGGTGAGGGCGTAGGGGACGAAAGCCATAATCCGCGCCATTCTCGCAAACCGATCGAGGCCGCTGCGCATGACCCAAGACGAGTTGAAGAACCTGGTCGGCCAGGCCGCGCTGGACTGCGTGGTGGCGGGCAGCGTGGTCGGCGTCGGGACCGGCTCGACGGTGAACAAGTTCATCGACGCGCTGGCCGGCATCAAGGAGCGCATCGCCGGGGCAGTGTCGAGCTCGGCCCAGAGCACTTCGCGGCTGCAGGCGCTGGGCATCCGCGTCTTCGATGCCAACGAGGTCGAGCGCATCCCGGTCTACATTGACGGCGCCGACGAGATCGACGGCCACGGCTGCATGATCAAGGGCGGCGGCGCCGCGCTCACGCGCGAGAAGATCGTCGCCGACCTGGCCGAGCGCTTCGTCTGCATCGCCGATGAAAGCAAGCGCGTGGCCGTGCTCGGCAGGTTCCCGCTGCCGGTGGAAGTGATCGCGATGGCGCGCGAGCAGGTGTCGCGGCGATTGCGCGCAATCGGCGGCCGGCCGGTGCTGCGTGAGGGCGTGATCACCGACAACGGCCACCCCTTGCTCGACGTCCATGGGCTGGCGATCACCGACCCGCTGGCACTGGAGACCGAGATCAACCAATGGCCGGGCGTGGTCGCGGTGGGCCTCTTTGCGCGGCAGCGGGCGCGCGTGTGTCTGCTGGGTACCGCCAGCGGTGTGCAGCGCCTGCACTTCGACTGACGGTGCTCCCTCGCCCCCGGTCACGGGGGTGACGCTTGGCCTGGCCTGAGCCTGTCGAAGGAGGGTGTGGGGGTTATGGCCCGCAGCAGCCAGCGCGCCGGGTCGATCATATCGACGAGGTCGGCCTCCAGTGGCCATGGCGCGCCACTGACCTGGGCGGCGATCAAATCGGCGCAGAGTGCGGCGGTGGTCAAGCCGCGCGAGCCCAGGCCGGTGTGCAGCCACAGACCGGGCTGGCGTGGCAGCAGGCGCGGGGCATCGGCGCGAGGTGGCCGCGGCGCCTGGAGGTCGGGTGTGGGGCCCACGAGTGGCAGCCGGTCGGGGCTTGTGGCGCGCCAGCCGACGCGGCCACTCAAGGCGCCGGCCTCGCGCGGTGCGATGTCGCAGATCAACAGCGCGGCCTTCGCAAGGTTGTCCTCGTGGTCGCTGTCGCGCACGGCAGGGTCGTCGTCGTCGGCCCGGCTCGTGGCGCCGAACAGCAGGCGGCCGTCGGGCAAGCTCAGCACGTAGCCGCCGCTGGCCACCGGGATCCGCGGTGCCACGCTGCCGGCACCCGCGGACCAACTGACCTGCCCGCGCTGGCGTTGCAGCCACGGCGGCGGCAGGCCCGCCAGGCGCAGGGCGTCGGCGGCATTGGCCAGCACCAGCAACGGCGCTTCGGCCAGCGAGCGCCCGGCCGCGTCGAACAACTGCCAGTGGTCGCCATGGCGCGCGATGCGTTGCACGCGCGTGCCGCCGCGCCAGGTCACGCCGGGCGTGGCCAGTGCATCGCGCACCAGCGCCGAGGGGTCGACCCAGCCACCACCCGGGTAGTACCAGGCGGGTCGTGCGACGGTCACGCCTGCGAGTTGCGACGCGGCGCTCGCAGACAGCGCCTGCACATAGCGCGACGGCAGCGCCTGCCGCTCCAGCAGCGCGTGCATCGCCGGCAACGACAAGCGCGTTTCGAGCCGCAGCAGGCCGTCGATGCCGGCAGGCACGCCGCGCGCCTGCGCCGCACGAAAGCTGCCCACGCTGGCCAGCGCCGCGGCGCGCAGCAGCCGCGCGTGGGGTCCGTCGTGCCCCATCACTGCGCCGTGGAACAGGCCGGCCGGGTTGCCGGAGGCCTCGGCGGCGGGTTCGGCGTGGCGGTCGATCACGGTGCAGGCGATGCCTTGCAGCGCCAGCGCGCGCGCGGTCGATGCGCCGGCCAGGCCGCCGCCGATGACCAGCGCATGGCTGGGTGCGTGCGCCGGCAGCGTGCGGCCGGGCGGCGGGGGCGCCCTGAAGCGCGGGGCGTGGCGGGCCAGCGTGATGTCGCGCTTGCCGCCGCTGCCCGGCGCGACCTGGACCTCGAAGCCGGCGCCTTGCAGGCCGTCGCGCACCGCGCGTGCGGCACTCCAGGTCGCGGCGGTGGCCCCCTGCGCGGCCAGCCGCGCGAGCATCGCGAACACGCCGCGGTCCCACATCGCAGGGTTGTGCGCCGGCGCGAAGCCGTCGAGGTAGAACGCATCGACGCGTGCCACCAGTTCACGCGCCCAGGCCTGCACGTCGCCGAAGGCCAACAGCAGGCGCACGCGGCCGCCTTCGAAGTCGAGCGTGTGCAGGTTGCAGGTGGTGGGCGGCCAGGCGTCGAGCAGTTGCCGTGCGAGGGCGGGGGCCGGGCACGCCGCGTGGGCTCGTGCCAGGTCGGCGGCGCGCAGCGGGTGCTTTTCGATCGAGATGAAAGTCAACCGCTCGCAGTGAGCCGGGTCGTCGCGCCAGGCGGCCCATGTCGCGAGGAAGTTGTTGCCCAGGCCGAAGCCGGTTTCGAGCACCGTGAAGCGGGCGCGGCCGTGCCAGCGCTCGGGCAGGCCGTTGCCGGCCAGGAACACTTGCTGCGCTTGCCGGAAGGCATCGCTGCGCGGGTGGTAGATGTCGTCGAAGGCGGGGGCCCGGGGGGCGGCCGGGTCGCTGAAATCGACCTCGGCAGCGACGATCGGCGTGGTCCTCACGCGGCCCGGGCCGCCAGCCAGGCCAGCAACGGTTCGCGCACTTCACTGAGGCTGCGATAAGCGAGCACGGCGTCGCTCATCGTCGCGATGGCCGCGTGCAGGGCGCGGGCCTTGGCGGGGCTGTCGATCGCGTTGGTCAGCGGCGCGATCTCGACGTGGATCGTGAACAAGGCCTGTGCCTTGCCCGGCAGCGCGATGAAGGTTTGCCGTTCGGTGCGCCACCAGGCCTGCGGCGCGCTCGCGTCCGCAAAAGCACAGGCGGGCCACGGTGCGGGGTCGACATCGGCCGGGTGCGCGTTCAGCCGCGGATGGCGCGTCACGTGCCAGACGAAGCGCTCCCAGCGCTCGGCGCCGCAGGCCATGCGCATCAAGGCGTCGCTGGCGCGCAGCAACAGGGCGTTGTCGGCCACCGGGGCATGCACCTCGCGAAAATGGCGGCCGACCTTGGCTTGCGGCGCCCAGTGTGAGGGCAGCGTCACGGCCAGCCAGGGCAGGATGCCGCTCGCGCCATCGACGAGCGCGAAGTCTTCGACGAAGCTCAGGCAGAGCAGGCCCGCCAGGCGCCACTCGGCGGGCAGGCCGCGCAGGCAGCGGCTGAGTTCATCGCCGAGGCCGAAGCTGCCGCTGGCGAGGTCGTGCACTTCGTCGCCCTGGACGGCAACGCCGAGCGCAGGCGCGGCGGCGCGCTCGCCATCCCATTGGAAGGCATGCGGATGCTCGCGCGCGGCGTGCGCTGCTAGTGCATGCAATGCAGGCTGCGGGTCGAAACCGTCGACCACACGGAGGGCCTGCGCCGGCGTGGACGACAACACCGCGAGCTTTTCACGCTGATGCCGCGAACCGGCGCCGACGGGCGTGAGGTGCGGGGCGCCGTCGGCCATCCGACGCAGGCCGGGCTGCATGCGAAACGGTGCGCTGACGGCGTCGTCGAAATCGAAACTCATGGCGGTTCGGGCGGAAAGGTGGTGCTGCCTTGAAGCGACGCCGATCGGCGCCACATTGCAGGTGTCTTCAGCCCTGGAGTTTGCCTTGTCCATGGACATGAACTGGTTGGCGTGGGCCGGCGTGGTCCTCCTGATCGTGGTGGGCATTGCCGGCACGGTGCTGCCGGCACTGCCGGGCACGGTGCTGGTCTTCGCCGGGGTGTGGCTCGGCGCCTGGCTCGACGATTTCGTGCGCGTGCCCGTGTGGGTGGTGGCGCTGTGCGGTGTGCTGGCGGCGCTAGCCTGGGCGACCGACTTCGTGGCCGCGGCGCTCGGTGCCAAGCGCGTGGCCGCCAGTGGCTGGGCCCTCGCGGGCGCGACCGTCGGCACCATCGCCGGCGTGTTCACCGGCTTTGTCGGCCTCCTGTTCCTGCCGCTGGCCGGCGCGATGGTGGGGGAGTGGTGGGCCCAGCAGCGCAAGCGCGTGCGCGGCACCCACGGCGAGGACGCGAAGCGCGCGCTCGAGGTCGGCGTCGCCACCTGGCTCGGCCTAATGATCGGCACCGCCGTCAAGCTGGCGCTGGTGCTGGCGATGGTCGGCGCATTCGCCCTGGCTTACTGGTTCTAGCCAAAGAAACGCGATTGAAGTTGGACGCGATCAGGAAGATGGCTTGTGGCCACAAGCGCACGGCTATGTGGCTCGACTCGAAGATGGTCCCGACCCTGACGGTGAAGGGATTGCGGCAGTCATAGCACTTGTAAATGCCGATGCGGGTAGGTGCGCCGCCCGGGCACACCGGCCGTGCGGCCACACGCGCACTTCTACGAATACGTAGGCGGCTTCTTCGTTGTGAAAGTAGGGCTGGAAAGGATGGATTCGCTCATGAACGTACTTTCTGAAGAAACTGCGCAGCAAGGTCATCAAATGCCTCAAGAGCTTCCTGTGTCCACATGTCCGACTCAACCGGATTCATTTCCGGGAACGTCATGCTTGCAAACTCTGTGCGCATCCGCGACAGCTCATTCTGAAATGCCTTCACGCTTTCAGCTCGCAGAGGAGTTCCGGGCGCTGGCAGCACTTTCGCCACCAGACTGGCAGACCAAAGCATCAAGGCTTTCGCGGCTGTGGCTTGTGCTGCGCTCTGCAGTTGACGGTTGGCTTCAGGAGTCATGGGACAAGGGACTTGCGAAGTTGAAGACGTGCCCTAGAACTCAGTATGAGCGCCGATCCTGGTACGCGAAAAGTAAGGGTGCCCACAGGGCGCCCGCTGTCCTTCCCGCCGAAAGCGCTACACGCGCTTGCGGTACTCGTGCGTGCGGGTGTCGATTTCGATCTTGTCGCCGTTCTCGACGAACAGCGGCACGGCGATCTCGAAGCCGGTGCCGATCTTGGCCGGCTTCATGACCTTGCCCGAGGTGTCGCCCTTGACGGCGGGCTCGGT
>JANMSR010000149.1:0-7722 GCA_031389565.1 Burkholderiales bacterium | reverse complement strand
CCGTCACCGGCCTGGTAATGCGCCTGGCGTACGACTTCCAGCTCGGCCTCGACCTGGCGCAACTGCGCGATGCGTTCTTCGAGCGCGTTGGCCGCAGCGGCGGCGGCCTTCTTCACCCGCTCTTCCTCGCTGGCCGCGTCGCGGTGCTTGAGGAACCACAACTGGTGCAGCTTCAGCGCCCCCTCGTCCTGCAACGCGCGGTACTGCTGCGCGACCGCGGCCTGGCTTTCGAGCTTGGCCAGATTGGCGTTGAGCTCGCGCAGGATGTCTTCGACGCGGGTGATGTTTTCGCGCGTGTCCTTCAGCCGGTTCTCGGTTTCGCGCCGGCGCTCCTTGTACTTGGATACGCCCGCGGCTTCTTCGAGGAACATGCGCAACTCTTCGGGCTTGCTCTCGATGATGCGGCTGATGGTGCCCTGGCCGATGATGGCGTAGGCCCGCGGGCCCAGGCCGGTACCGAGGAACACGTCCTGCACATCGCGGCGGCGCACCGGCTGGTTGTTGATGTAGTAGCTCGACGAGCCATCGCGCGTGAGCACGCGCTTGACGGCGATCTCGCCGAAGCTGTTCCACTGCCCGCCGGCACGCGCATCGGCGTTGTCGAACACCAACTCGACACTGGCCCGGCTGGCGGGCTTCCTCTGGCCCGAGCCGTTGAAGATCACGTCCTGCATCGACTCGCCGCGCAACTCGCTGGCTTTGCTTTCACCGAGCACCCAGCGCACCGCGTCCATGATGTTCGACTTGCCGCAACCGTTGGGCCCGACCACGCCGACGAGCTGGCCCGCAAGCTGGAAGGTGGTGGGGTCGGCGAAGGACTTGAAGCCCGAGAGTTTGATCGAGTTCAGGCGCATGGGCGGGCCGCAAAGGGCAACGGCGACGAGAGCCGTCGCCGTTGCCAAGTGATTGATTCGTAAGGAAAAACTCGCTTCGTTGGGGTGTCGCGAGGCGGCCGGATGATACCATCGCGGCCCCTCGAAATTGAACCGCAGCCCGATGGCCAAGAGCAGCATCAAACAACGCGTCGCCCCGCTTGTGGCACCGAGCGCGCCAAGCAAGGAACTGCATGTGTTCCCCAACCCCGCGCCGCATCGCGACTACACGATCCACTTGGAGATCGACGAGTTCACCTGCCTGTGCCCGCTGACCGGCCAGCCCGATTTCGCGCGCTTGCGCATCGAGATGGTGTGCGATTCGCTGTGCGTCGAGCTGAAGAGCCTGAAGATGTACGTCTGGAGCTACCGCAACGAGGGCGCGTTCCACGAAAAGGTCACCAACACGATCCTCGACGACATCGTGAAGGCCACGAAGCCGCGCTTCGTGCGCATCCGTGCCGACTGGAACGTGCGCGGCGGCATCGTCACCGACGTCGTCGCCGAGTACCGCAAGAAGGGCTGGAAGCCGGCGCCGCGGGTCGAGTTGCCGGCGATCGGCACCGATGGCTGACGCCGCGCCGCGCCCGGCGTACCAGAAGTTCGCGGTGAACGTGGCGCCGAGCCGCATCGACGGCCAGGGCGCGTTCGCCGGTGAGGCGATCCCGCCGCGCCTGAAGATCGGCGAGATCCGCGGCGAGTCAATCAGCGTGGCCGACGCGCGCATCCGCGCGACGCGGCACGAACGCATCATGATCGTCGAGGTGTCGCAGCGAAAGGCGATCGACTTCTACAGATCCGCCGACCCGATGCGCTACACCAACCACAGTTGCCGGCCCAACGCGCGGCTGTGCATTCGCCAGGGCCGGGTCGAGTTCTACGCCCTGCGCGCGATTGACAGCGGCGAAGAAATCACCGTCAACTACGGCCAAACCCACCATGCAGGCAAGCTCGCCTGCCGCTGTAGCGCAGCGGGCTGCGTCGGGCGGTTGTAGGCACGCCACCGCGCCGCCAGCCGCGGGGGCATCGTGCACAACCATGGCGATCTGCTCGCCTATGATCAATTGAATGAACCCGCTGCTGGCGCGCCTGCAACCCTACCCCTTCGAGCGCCTGCGCGCCCTCGTCGCCGTCATCACGCCATCGCCCGCCCACAAGCCCATCGGCCTGGGCATCGGCGAGCCTCGGCACGCCACCCCGACACTGATCGCGCAGGCGCTGGTCGGCGGCCTGAAGGGCCTGTCGAACTACCCGGCCACTGCGGGCGAGCCGCGCTTGCGCGAAGCCATCGCCGGCTGGGTGCTGCGGCGCTATGGCGTGGCGCTCGATGCGGCTACGCAGGTGCTGCCGGTCAACGGCTCGCGCGAGGCATTGTTCGCGTTGGCGCAGACCGTCGTCGATCCGACGCGAGCCGGCGCGACCGTGGTTTGCCCGAACCCGTTCTATCAAATCTACGAAGGTGCGGCGCTGCTGGCCGGGGCGCAGACGGCGTTCGCCAACAGCGATCCGGCACGCAATTTCGCCGCTGACTGGTCGCGCATCGACGCCGCCACCTGGGCGCGAACGCAACTTCTCTACGTCTGCTCGCCAGGCAACCCGACCGGCGCGGTGATGCCGCTCGAGGAATGGCGCATGCTGTTCGAGCTGGCCGACCGGCACGGCTTGGTCATCGCCAGCGACGAGTGCTACAGCGAGATCTACTTTCGCGACGAGGCGCCGCTCGGGGCGTTGCAGGCGGCCAAGGCCCTCGGCCGCGACGACTTCCGTCGCTTGATCGTGTTCACCAGCTTGTCCAAACGCAGCGACGTCCCGGGCATGCGTTCGGGGTTCGTCGCGGGCGATGCCTTGGTGCTGAAGAACTTCCTGCTCTACCGCACCTACCACGGCAGCGCGATGAGCCCGGTGGTGCAGGCCGCCAGCGTCGCAGCCTGGGGTGACGAAGCGCATGTCGTGGCCAACCGAGACTTGTACCGCGCCAAGTTCGCACAAGTCACGCCGGTGCTGGCCGGCGTGCTCGACGTGGCCCTGCCCGATGCCGGCTTCTACCTTTGGGCCGCAGTCCCGGGCGGCGACGACATCGCCTTCGCACGCGGCCTGCTCGCTCAATACAATGTGACGGTGTTGCCGGGCAGCCTCCTGGCGCGCGAAGCGCACGGCATCAACCCCGGCCAGGGCCGCATCCGCATGGCACTCGTGTCCAGCCTCGATGAATGCCTGGAAGCCGCGCACCGCATCGTCTCGTTCACCAAGAAGCTCACATGACGCGCCACCTGCAAACCATCATCGACCTCGCATGGGAGGCGCGCGCCAGCCTGGACGCCGTCAACGCACCTGAATTGCGCGAGGCCGTCGAACAGGTCATCACCGACCTCAACAAAGGCCGCATCCGTGTCGCCGAGCGCCATGGCGTGGGCCAGTGGACGGTCAACCAGTGGGTCAAGAAGGCGGTGTTGCTGAGCTTTCGCCTTAGCGACAACAAGGTCATGAGCGCCGGCGACCTGGGATTCTTCGACAAGGTGCAAACCAAGTTCGCCCACCTCGACGAGGCGCAGATGCGCGCCACCGGCGTGCGTGTGGTGCCGCCGGCGGTGGCACGGCGCGGCAGCTACATCGCCAAGAACGTGGTGCTGATGCCGAGTTTCGTGAACATCGGCGCCTATGTCGACGAAGGCACGATGGTCGACACCTGGTCCACCGTGGGCTCGTGCGCGCAGATCGGCAAGAATGTTCACCTCTCAGGCGGCGTCGGCATCGGTGGCGTGCTAGAGCCGCTGCAGGCCAACCCGACGATCATCGAAGACAACTGCTTTGTCGGTGCGCGCAGCGAAGTGGTCGAAGGCGTGATCGTCGAGGAGAACTCAGTGATCTCGATGGGCGTGTACATCGGCCAGAGCACCAAGATCTACGACCGCGCCACCGGTGAAGTGAGCTATGGCCGCATCCCGGCCGGTTCGGTCGTGGTTTCCGGTAATTTACCCAGTGCCGACGGCAAGTACTCGTTGTACTGTGCCGTGATCGTCAAAAAGGTCGACGCGCAAACGCGCGCCAAGACGAGCATCAACGAACTGCTGCGCGCCTGAAGCCGCGGCGCGATCCAAGAGCGGCAAGACATGAGCACGAGCACGAGCAGCGGTGGCGGCAACATGGAGCGCGTGCTGCGCCTGATGGCGGAAAAGAGCGCCTCCGACGTGTACCTGTCGGCCAACACGCCGATCCTGATCAAGATCAACGGCCAGATCATGCAACTGTCGGATCAGCCGCTGTCGCATGCGCAGCCGCGCCAGTTGCTGGCCGAGCTGCTGACGCCGCAGCAGCTCGAGGAGCTCGACGATACCGGCGAGTTGAATATCGGCGTGGGCATCACCAAGGTCGGCAGCTTTCGCCTGTCGGCGTTCCGCCAGCGCGGCTCGATTGCCGCGGTGTTCCGCTGCATCCCGTATGTGATCCCGACGCTCGAATCGCTCAAGGTGCCCGAGATCCTGGGCAGTCTGGTGCTCGAAAAGCGCGGCCTGATCCTGATGGTCGGCGCCACCGGCACCGGCAAGAGCACCACGCTGGCGGCGATGCTCGAGCAGCGCAACCAGACCCTCACCGGCCACATCCTGACCATCGAGGACCCGATCGAGTTCCTGTTCACGAACAAGAAGTCGGTGGTCAACCAGCGCGAGGTCGGGCGCGACACCAACAGCCTGCAGATCGCGCTGAAGAACGCGCTGCGCCAGGCCCCCGACGTTATCCTGATCGGCGAAATCCGCGACCGCGAAACGATGACCTCGGCGATCTCGTACTCGCTGTCGGGCCACCTGGTGCTGGCCACCATGCACGCCAACAACAGCTACCACGCGCTGGGTCGCATCCTGTCGTTCTACACGCCCGAGGCGCGGCCGGCGTTGTTGTCCGACCTGGCCGCGGGCCTGCGCGCCATCGTCTGCCAGCGCCTGGTGCGTGCACAGGCCGGCGGCCGCACCCCCGCGGCCGAAGTGCTGCTCAATACCAAGCTGATCGCCGAGTTGATCGAACAGGGTGACATCGGCGGCGTCAAGGAAGCGATGGAGAAGTCGCTGGCCGAAGGCTCGCAAACCTTCGAGGCCTCGCTGGCCAAGATGATCGCCGAGGGCACGATCACCCGCGAGGAGGGCCTGGCCTACGCCGACTCGCCCACCAACCTGCTCTGGCGGCTGGACAACGAGTCCGCACCGATGTCGCGCCAGCCGCCCAAACCCGACGAGCCCGATCCGTCGATGTTCACCGAGATCATTCTGGACGTGCGCCCCGAGGAGCAGAAGCGCACGACCAGCTTCGGCCGCCTGTCCTGATGGGCCCGCACGGCCGCCCGAAGGGTGCGCTCCCCCTCGGAGGGACCCCACGGAGTGTGTAGGGTGTCCACATGATTGCGGCCTTGCAGTTGGCCGAGGCGTTGATCGCCCGGCCCTCGTTGACGCCTGAGGACGCGGGCTGCCAGGCGCTGTTGACGGCGCGTCTGGCACCTTTGGGTTTCGAGTGCGAGCCCCTGGTCTGCGGCCCGGAGCACTTTCGCGTCACCAACCTGTGGGCGATCCGCCGCGGCACCCGACCCGGCCCCACGCTGGCGTTTGCCGGTCACACCGATGTGGTGCCCACCGGCCCGCGGGCGCAATGGAGCAGTGACCCCTTCGTGCCGACTCACCGCGGCGGCTTGCTTTATGGCCGCGGCGCGGCCGACATGAAGTCGTCGATCGCGGCGATGGCCGTCGCGCTCGAAACCTTCGTGCGTGCGACGCCCGACCACGCCGGCGCCATCGCCTTGCTGATCACCAGCGACGAAGAAGGCCCGGCCGTCGATGGCACCGTGCGCCTGGTCGAGATGCTGAAGGCGCGCGGCGAAAAACTCGACATGTGCATCGTCGGCGAGCCGACCTCGGTCGATGCGCTCGGCGACATGATCAAGAACGGCCGCCGCGGTACCTTGTCCGGGCGTCTGCGGGTGATCGGGGTGCAGGGCCATGTGGCCTACCCGCAGTGGGCGCGCAACCCGATCCACCAGTTCGCGCCGGCGCTGGCCGAACTCGCCGCCACCGAATGGGACCGCGGCAACAACCACTTCCCGCCGACCACGTTCCAGGTTTCCAACCTCCATGCCGGCACCGGTGTGGGCAATGTGATCCCGGGCGAGGCCATCGTCGATTTCAATTTCCGCTTCTCGACCGAGAATACGGCCGATGCGCTGAAGGCACGCGTGCAGGCGCTGCTCGATCGCCACGGCCTGCAAGTTGAGCTGGCTTGGACCTTGGGCGGCCAGCCCTTCCTGACCGCGCCGGGCACGCTGACTGAGGCCGTGAGTGCCGCAATCGAAGCCGAATGCGGCCACCGCCCGGTGCTGTCCACCACCGGCGGCACCTCTGACGGCCGCTTCATTGCGACAATCTGCCCCCAGGTGATCGAACTGGGCCCGCGCAATGCGAGCATCCACAAGATCGACGAGCATGTGCAGGCCAGCGACATTGATCGCCTGGCCAACATCTACCGTGGCGTGCTGGAAAGGCTGTTGACGTGAATGTGATCGAGATGATCGAGCGCCAAAGCGCCCGCCTCACCCAGGCGGGCGTTTCGTTTGGGCATGGCGCGAGCAACGCCTTCGACGAAGCGGCGTGGCTGGTGCTGTGGAAACTCGATTTGCCGCTCGACGACCTCGACACGGTGGCCGAGCGCGCACTCACGGCGGACGAGGGCAGCGCCATCGAGGTGCTGATCGACCAACGCATCACCACCCGCCAGCCCGCCGCGTACCTGACGCGCGAGGCCTGGCTGCAAGGCGTACCGTTCTACATCGACGAGCGCGCGATCGTGCCGCGCTCTCTGATTGCCGAAGTCATCGCGGACGGCACGCTCGACGCCTGGCTGTCGGCCGACACGCGCCATGTGCTCGACCTTTGTACCGGCAATGGCAGCCTGGCGGTACTGGCCGCGCTGGCCTGGCCGGCAGTGCAGGTCGACGCCGCCGACATCAGCCAAGACGCGCTGGCTGTGGCGCGCATCAACCTCGACAAGCATGGCCTGGCCGGTCGCATCACGCTGCACCAGGGCGACGGGCTCGCGGCGGTCGACGGCCGGCGTTACGACGCGGTCCTGTGCAACCCACCCTACGTGAATGCCGCCTCGATGGCCGCGCTGCCGGCCGAATACCTTGCCGAGCCTGCCGTGGCCTTGGCTGGCGGCGACGACGGCATGGACTTCATACGCACACTGATCGCGCAGGCCACCGAGCACATGAACGAACACGCCGTACTGGTGCTCGAGATCGGCCATGAGCGGGCCCACTTCGAGGCTGCCTTCCCGACAGTGCAAGCCCTCTGGCTGACGACCAGCGCCGGCGACGACCAGGTCCTGCTGCTCACCCGCGAAGCACTATCCTCCCGCCCTCGCCCGTTGCCGCAAAGAACAGATCCATGAAAGCTGCCGTGCTCCAGGCCTTTGGCCAAGCGCTGGCCCTGCTCGACCTGCCGACCCCCGAGCCGCTGGCCGACGAGGTGCTGCTCGAAGTCGAGGCCTGCGGCGTCTGCCACTCCGACCTGCACATCGTCGATGGCGACTCGCCGGCGTTCAAGGCCGGCACCAAGGCGCAACTGATCCCCGGCCATGAGGTGGTCGGGCGCGTCGTGGCGCGGGGTGCCGAAGTCACGCGGCTCGAGATCGGCCAGCGCGTCGGTGTCGCCTGGCTGCACCACGCCTGCGGCGTGTGCGACCTGTGTGTCGGCGGGCGCGAGAACCTGTGCCGCAAGGGCAGTGTCACCGGCATGACCGTCGACGGCGGCTACGCCGAGTTCATGCGCGCCAAGGCCAGCCACGCGCTGCCGATCCCCGACGCGCTGGG
>JANMSR010000127.1:0-3216 GCA_031389565.1 Burkholderiales bacterium | reverse complement strand
GATGGCGCGTTTCGGCCGCGATCATGCAGCGCAAACCCTGGTGGTGGCCGGCGTGCGCTTTATGGGCGAGACCTCGAAGATCCTCTCGCCCGCCAAGCGCGTGCTGATGCCCGACCTGGAAGCCACCTGCTCGCTCGATCTTGGTTGCCCGCCCGACGAGTTCGCGCGCTTTTGCGACGCGCACCCCGACCGCAAGGTGGTGGTCTACGCCAACACCAGCGCCGCGGTGAAGGCCCGTGCCGACTGGATGGTGACCAGTTCCTGCGCCTTGGCCATCGTGCAGCATTTGAAGGACCAGGGCCACAAGATCCTCTGGGCGCCCGACCGCCACCTCGGCCGCTACATCCACGACCAGACCGGTGCCGACATGCTGCTGTGGAACGGCGAGTGCATCGTGCACGACGAGTTCAAGGCCCTCGAGCTCGAGCTGATGAAGCGCGAGCACCCCGGCGCGCCGGTGCTGGTGCACCCGGAGTCGCCGGCCGGCGTGGTGGCGCTGGCCGACGTGGTCGGCTCGACCTCGCAGTTGATCAACGCCGTTGTCGACGGCAGCGCCAGTACCTACATCGTGGCCACCGACAACGGTATCCTGCACCGCATGCGGCAACTCGCACCGGGCAAGACCCTGCTTGAGTCACCGACCGCGGGCGCCAGCGCCACCTGCAAGAGCAGCGCCCATTGCCCCTGGATGGCGATGAACGCGGTGCAAGGCGTGATCGATTGCCTCGAACACGGCCGCGGTGAGATCCAGGTGCCCGAGCCGACGCGCACGCAGGCGCTGGGTTGCATCGACCGCATGCTGGCCTTTGTCGCCGCCAATCCGGCCAGCATCGCCCAACCGCGGCGCGGCTTGGTGCCGAATATCGGCAGCGCCTGAACTAAGAGCGACGAACGTCGCGCATCAACACCGTCGGAAAACTCACCGGCAGCGTCTGCGGATAGTCGCGGCTGTAGTGCAGGCCGCGGCTTTCGTGGCGCATCAGGGCCGAACGCACGATCAGCTCGGCGCAATCGACCAGGTTGCGCAACTCGAGCAGGTCACGGCTGACGCGAAAGTTGGCGTAGTACTCGTCGATCTCGCTTTTCAACAGATCGATCCGGTGCAGGGCACGCTCGAGCCGCTTGGTCGTGCGCACGATGCCGACGTAGTTCCACATCAACAGCCGCAGTTCGTCCCAGTTGTGGGCAATCACCACCTGCTCGTCGGCGTTCTCGACCTGGCTCTCGTCCCACGCCGGCAGGGCGGCTTCGGGGCTCGCTGCGGCGGCACCGATCGCCATCGCGCAGGTGCGACCGAGCACCACGCATTCGAGCAGCGAGTTGCTGGCCAGCCGGTTGGCGCCGTGCAGGCCGGTATAGGTGGTCTCGCCTACCGCGTACAGGCCCGGCAGGTCGCAGTGGCCCTCGAGGTCGGTGACGACACCGCCGCAGGTGTAATGCGCTGCCGGCACCACCGGAATCGGCTGCTGCGCGATGTCGATGCCGAGCCTGGCGCAACGCGCGTGGATGGTCGGGAAATGCGCCTTCAGGAACACCTCGCCGAGATGCCGCGCGTCGAGCCAGACATGGTCGACGCCATGCTTCTTCATTTCGAAGTCGATCGCGCGGGCGACGATGTCGCGCGGCGCCAGCTCGCCGCGCGGGTCGTGGCGCTGCATGAAACGCTCGCCGAAACCGCCGCCGTTGCTGCCGGGCAGCAGCAGGTACGCGCCCTCGCCGCGCAGCGCCTCGGTGATCAGGAAGCTGCGCTCTTGCGGGTGGTACAGGCAGGTCGGGTGGAACTGGATGAACTCCATGTTGCCGACGCGGCAGCCGGCGCGCCAGGCCATCGCAATGCCGTCGCCGGTGGCCGTGTCGGGGTTGCTGGTGTAGCGGTAGACCTTGCCGACGCCCCCGGTGGCCAGCACCACCGCCGAGGCGGCCAGGGTTTCGACGCGCCCGTGGTCGATGTCCAGAGCGTAGACGCCGTAGCAGCGGCCGGCCTCGTCGCGCTTCAAGTGGCGCGACGTGATCAGGTCCAGCGCCATCCAGCGCTCGCGCAACACGATGTTCGGGTGGGCCTTGACCTGCGCCAACAGCGCCTGGTGGATCGCCAGCCCGGTGGCATCGGCCGCGTGGGCGATGCGGCGCACCGCGTGGCCGCCCTCGCGCGTGAGGTGCAGGCCGAGCGGCCCGTCGGGGTCGGGCGAGAACGGCACGCCCTGCGCCACCAGCCATTCGATCGCCCTCGCGCTGTGTTCGGCAATGAAGCGCGCGGTGTGCTCATCGACCAGGCCGGCGCCGGCATCCTGCGTGTCGCGCACATGCGACTCGATGCTGTCGTCATCGCCCAGCACGCCGACGATGCCGCCCTGCGCCCACGCCGTGGCCGCTTCGTCCAAGTTGCGCTTGGCCAGCACCACCACCGGGCGGTCAGCGGCCAGGTGCAGCGCCACCGTCAATCCGGCCAGGCCGGCGCCGACGATGACCACCGGCACGGGGGTGGACTGCGCGTGTTTCATGCGCGGGATTCTAGGAGGCTGTCGGGCTTTGGGCCGGGCCGTACACTGTGCCCGACGTTCTCCCGGCCGTACCCGCGGCCCCGTGCCCATGCCCAAGCCGATCCATGAAATGTCCTCCTGGGGCGCCTCCGCGCAGCCCTCGCGAGGCTTCGACGAACAAGACGACGAAGCCTGGGAGGCCACCCGCCAGCAAACCGGGATGGCCACGCAGGTCATGCGCGACCGCGATGACGCCCAAGCTGTGGCGATGCGCCACGTCGGTCGCCAGGTCGGCCAGTCGCAGTGGGAGCTGTTCGTCGTCATCGACCCGGCCGAAGCGCTGCAGCAGCAGTTCGACCTGCTGCGTCCCGAGTACATCGCACTGCACGATCTCGGCACGCAGTCGTCGCGGCGCATGCTCGCCGGATTGGCCGTCGCCTGCGGTCGCCCGGTCCACCAGTTGCACATCCGCCGTCAAGGCCTGGGCATGCCGCTGGCGCGGCTCGAGTTCGTCGAGCTGCCGATCGAGGCGGGCCTGCCCCCTTTGCGCCTGTACACCACCGAGGTCGACGCCGACACGCAGCAGCGGCGGCGCCTGGCGCGCATGCTGCTCGCCTACAGCCGGCTCGGCGTGGTGATCGTCGGCGAGCTGCCGCCGCACGCGTTGGCCACCGCCCTGCTGCCGCTGCACGACGCCATCAAGGATGGTCCGTGGCTCAACCGCGAACTGCTGATG
>JANMSR010000116.1:0-6752 GCA_031389565.1 Burkholderiales bacterium | reverse complement strand
GAACCACTTGCCGCTCATGTTCAGTGGCATGCCGTGCGTGAGGTGGCCGCCTTCGGCCAGGCTCATGCCCATGATCGTGTCGCCCGGCTGCAGCAGTCCGAAGAACACCGCCTGGTTGGCTTGCGAACCGGAGTTGGGCTGGACGTTGGCGAAGTTGGCCCCGAACAAGGCCTTCAGGCGGTCGATGGCCAATTGCTCGACCACGTCGACGTTCTCGCAGCCGCCGTAGTAGCGCTTGCCCGGGTAGCCCTCGGCGTACTTGTTGGTCAGTTGCGAACCTTGCGCGGCCATCACCGCAGGGCTGGTGTAGTTCTCGCTTGCGATCAGCTCGATGTGCTCTTCCTGACGCCTGTTTTCGGCCTGGACGGCGGCCCAGATGTCGGGGTCGACTTGGGCGAGGGTGTGCTGGGTGCGGTCGAACATGGTGGTGGCAGTCCTGTTCAGGGTGAAGCGCCATCGCGGCGACCTGACTCAGTGGGTCGGACGCAGGGCTGCCCAGGCGAACGGCTGACACGGCCCGCGCCGCACGGCCAGCGTGCCCACGAACCGCCTGCGCTTCCCGGTGGTAGGCCACCTCGGGCGGCGTGCCGCCCTATCGCCAGTTGCGCAGGGCCGCAGTGTAGCGGCAGCTCAGACGGGCCGGCGCAGCAGGGCCACCTGCTCGCTGGCGGGCGCAGGTGCCGCGCCCTCGCCCTGTGCCGGCGCCTCTGCGACGTCTGGTGCGGCGATGACAGCCCGCACCGGCGCGACCACGCCCGATTGCGGCACAGTGATGGCAATGATTTTGCCCGCGGCCACTTGCCGCAAGTGGGCCTGCTCGCTCAGCACCTTGCTGGTGTAGCCGCCATCGTCGGGCAGATTCGCGGCGCCGACGTAGAAACGCAGCCCGCCCACCACGCTGCCGGCGCGTGCAATGCACTCCTTGAGCACCTGCACGCCCACGCGCAGGTTGGTCAGCGGGTCGAAAGCAGCATGGTTGCCGCCGAAGACTTCATATTTGTCGTCGTGCACGCGGGTCATCACCTGCATCAATCCCTGGGCGCCGACGGCACTTTGTGCAAACGGGTTGAAGCTCGACTCCACGGCCATGATGGCCAAGATCAGCGTCGGGTCGAGTTGGGCCCGCTGGCCCACGGTCCAGGCCTCCTGCACCAGGCGACTGACCGGCTCGGGCGCCACCTTGTAGCGGCGCGACAGCCATTGCGCCACCGCTGCCTGTTGGCGATTGAGGTCTCGCGGGTCGGCGGCTGTGGCGCGGCTCACCGCGTCAGGCTCGGCCATCGCCAGCAACAGGTTGCCGTCACGCTCGGCGCGCGCCTCGTGGCGCTGCTGTAGCCAGCTATGGGCGAACTTTTCCGCGTCATGGCGGATTTCGTCCCGGCCGGCCACGAAGACCACCACGGTCAGCACCACCAGGCCGACAAACGCCAGGCCGTTGTGGCTGACCTCGAGCAGGCCGTTGCCGACATCGCGCACAAACACGCCACAGGCGGTGCGTGTCGAGCGAAGCAATCGAAGCGCTGTCACATCATTCCCTTTCATGCTGCCGCGGCGTTGCGCCCCACACCTCGGACGAGGCGCGGCTCGCGCACGGGTGACAGTGATAATCGTCGGCGAGCGCCAGGCTGGGCCAATTCGTCACGGCTGGCTGAGGTTTCCGTCACACCGGGTGGGTGCTACAGCCCATTCGTCCCAATGACCGAACGTACTGGTTAACCCTCAATTGGCAAGTGCAAACGGATTCTAGAAACCCGCGTAATAACCAGTCAAGCATTTGGAAAATTAAAGTAAGCTAATAAAACACATATGAAATACCGTGACCTGCGTGATTTTGTGCGCCAGCTCGAAGCCGTCGGTGAACTGTGCCGGGTCACGGAGCCCGTATCGGCGCGGCTCGAGATGACAGCGCTCGCTGACCGCGTGCTGCGCGCGGGCGGGCCTGCGATGCTGGTTGAACATCCAGTGGGTTACAAAATTCCAGTCTTGATCAACCTCTTCGGCACCCCGAAAAGAGTGGCCCTGGGGATGGGCGCCTACGGCCTTGACGGGCTGCGCGATGTGGGGCGGGTGCTGGCCAGCTTGAAAGAACCCGAACCGCCCCGCGGCCTGAAGGACGCCGGTCAGCTACTGCGAATGGTGAAGTCGCTGTGGGATATGAAGCCGGCCACTGTGCGCAGCGCGCCGTGCCAGGAGGACGTGATCGCAGGTGATGCCGTCGATCTGGCCCGCCTGCCGGTGCAGACCTGCTGGCCGGACGACGCGGGCCCGTTGATCACCTGGGGCCTGACGATCACCCGCGGTCCGCAGTCGGTGCCCGCCCCGAGGCTGCGGCAGAACCTGGGCATTTACCGCCAGCAGGTGATCGGCCGGCGCGAGCTCATCATGCGCTGGCTCGCCCACCGTGGCGGCGCGCTCGACTTCCGCGACTTCGCCCGCGCCAACCCTGGCCGGCCGTTCCCCTTGGCCGTTGCGCTCGGTGCCGATCCGGCCACGATCCTCGGCGCAGTGACGCCCGTGCCCGACACGCTGTCGGAATACCAGTTCGCCGGCTTGCTGCGCGGCAGCCGTACCGAGGTGGCCGACACCGGCGTCGGCGAAGGCTCGCTCAAGCTGCAGGCCCCCGCCAGCGCGGAGTTCGTGCTCGAAGGCCACATCCCCACCGCGCCGGCCGGCTTCACGGGCGAGAGCGAACTCGGCGTCAAGCTCACCGAGCGCACCGGCTACCTGCACGCCTTGGAAGGCCCGTTCGGCGACCACACCGGGTATTACAACGAGCAGGACTGGTTCCCGGTCTTTCGCATCGACCGCATCACGCACCGCCGCGACCCGATTTATCACTCCACCTATACCGGCAAGCCGCCCGACGAGCCAGCAATTCTCGGCGTGGCACTGAACGAGGTGTTCGTACCGATCCTGCAAAGGCAGTTTCCCGAGATCACCGACTTCTACCTGCCGCCCGAAGGCTGCAGCTACCGGCTCGCCGTGATTTCGATCAAGAAGGCCTATCCGGGCCACGCCAAGCGCGTGATGTTCGGCCTGTGGAGCTTTCTGCGCCAGTTCATGTACACCAAGTTCATCGTCGTGACCGACGACGACGTGAACATCCGCGACTGGAAAGAAGTGGTGTGGGCCATCACCACGCGGGTCGATCCGGCGCGCGACACGACCCTGGTCGAGAACACACCGATCGACTACCTCGACTTCGCTTCGCCAGTGAGCGGGCTGGGCGGCAAGATGGGGCTCGACGCCACCCACAAGTGGCCGGGCGAGACAGCACGCGAGTGGGGTCGCACGATCGCCATGCCGGCCGAGGTGACGCAAAGGGTGTCGGCGCTGTTCGATGCCGTGATGGCCGGCGCACGCACCTGAAACAGCGTCGTCAATGTCAATTGCAATGGCGCAACGCACGGCGATTGCCACACCTGGCTTGCGGGTACAGGACGGCGGCCTTATCGTGGCAACGCCTGCTTAGGCAGGTACACCCAGCGGTGCAGTCTCTGCACCCAAGGAGCCCGGGACCCACTTCCTCCCGAGCCCCGAATGGTGGCGTCAGCCACCCGCCCCTCCCACCCTGGTGTGGAGGGGTTTCGTTTTTCCGGACTGCAGTTTCCGATCAGGCGCCCAGCCACCAGCCGACCTCTTCCCGAAGCACAGCACGCACGAGCAGGAAGCCCTCGGAGGACGGCACCCAGCGCAGCGTCGGCCGCTCGATGCGTGTTGCCAGTCCCATCGGCGCCGGCACGATTTGCCAGGTTGCGCCCAGGCGCGCCGAAACGTCGCGGAACGCGCGCAGCGCTCGTGCCATGTGCCAGCCATGGGTGACCACGACCACCTGTTCGATGTTGTGTTCACGCAGCAAGGTCGCAGCGAACTGAGCGTTCTCGCGCGTGTCGCGAGAGCGGGACTCCACCCAGCGCAGCGGGCGGCCGAACTCGCGCGCAGCGATCTCTGCCGCCACTTCGGCCTCCGACGCACCGGGCTGCGCAGCGTGGCCCAGGCCACCGCTGAACATCAGCGGCGCACCGGTCTGGCGGCCCAGCCAGATGCCAAAGCGCAGCCGTTCCAGCGATAACGGGCTCAGGCTGGCAACGCCGTACTCGGGCGCGCTGGACTCGCGGCCCCCGCCGAGCACGACGATCGCCATCGCCGGACGGGGCATCATGCCGCCCCGGAGTGCCGCGATGCGCTCGGTTGTCAATGCCGGCGGCGGCGACAGCAGCGCGCTTTGCAGCCACTCGCCCACCGCACTGCAGGCGCTGAGCCAGATGCCGGCGGTCGCGGTCAAAACAAGCAGCCAACCCCAGCCGCGCCGCCACAGGATCATCCGTGCGCCCAGCAGCGTCAGCAACAGCAAGGGCACGGGCGGCAGCAGCAGGCTGCTGAGCACCGGCTTCCAGGATTCGATGCCCAGCATCAGGAACAGGTCATTCACGGGTGGCGGGGCCTTTGAGTGCGCGCGATTGTGCCGCAGCGATTGACACCTATTGCCTGGCCCATCGGCGCGGCCGACAGCCGTCAGTCCGAAGATTTCACCGGGCGCCCAGCCGTGGCTTTGCGAGGATGATCGGGGGCGTTGAAGCACGCAGCAGCCACCGATCAGCCGCCCCCGCGTTGGGTGTAGAGATCGAAGTAGCGCATGAAGCGTTGCCACGCGGCGGTGTCGACGCTTCGGGCCTCGAAGTGCACGTGCAACTTCGGCAGCACGATCAGCGCGATGCGGCGCGGCTCGCCGGCTTGCCAGTCGATCGACACCGTACCGCCATCGAGCGCGATGTCGGCGCTGCGTTCGCGCCAAACCACTTCACGGTTGCCGCTCGCAGCGGGCAGCCAGCCGCGCAACTCGGCCTCGGTGCAGCCCATCTCGCGCTCGAACACGAGCGGGTAGTGACCCTGCATGATGGGCGTCAGCCACCCGCGATCGGCGGCCAGATCGCCAGCACGTCGCCGTCCTGGGGCACGAAGCTCAGGCGCTGCTCGGGCGGCACATACACGCCGTTGACGAGCACCAGGTGCACCAGTTTTTCGGGCATGCCGAAGGGCTCGATGATCTTGGCGATCGGCGTGCCGTCGGCCACCTCGAGCGGGATCTGGTTGCTGCGCCGCGCGTCGGCGGGCAGGTGGTGGGTCAGGCTGGCGTAGAGCTTGAACGTGATGTGCATCGGCGCATCATGCCCGCACCAGGGCCTTGTGCTCCTGGGCCTGCGCGGTGGCCAGGTAGGCCGGCATCAACTGTGTCGGGTCGTCGAGCAGGCGCTGCTTCCACTCGCCGAGTTTGACCTGGCCTTCGACCAGACCTCGCATCGCACCGACATGCTCGGTCCAGCCGATGCTGTTGCAGCCGACCAGGCGCTCGCCGTCGAACTGCAGGCTCAGATGCCGCCCCGCCTTGCGGTCCGTCAGCTCGACATGCTGGCCACCGGGGGCGCCCTGCCAGTCGCCGAAGCTGGCCGAGATCAGGCCCAGCGTGTCGAGCACGTTGATCTGCGTCACGCCACGCAGTTCGGCACGCTGGCCGACCATGTTCAGCGCCGCAACGCGCGCCTGCTCGGCGGCGTTGGGTTGGATCGCGCTGACGATGGTTTTGCCGCTGATTTTGTCGAACGCCTCGGCGCAATCTCCAGCGGCATAGACGCCCGCCACGCTGGTCTGCAGATGCTCGTCGGTCAGCACGCCGAGCAGGCACTTGATGGCGCTGTGCTCGAGGAATCCGATGTTGGGCTTGACGCCAGTGGCGCTGATGACCAGATCGCATTCGAGCGACTGGCCATTCGACAGGCGCACACGCAATGGCGAACCTGGCGCGATGGCCTCGACCCGGGTGCCGGTGAACACACGCACGCCCTTCTTTTCGCACCAGTCCTTGATCATGCCGCCGGCCGTCGGCCCCATCATGCGCGGCACCATGCGGTCGCCCATCTCGACCACGGTGAGCTGCACCCCGCGCGCAGCCAGCGCTTCCATGATGATGCAGCCGATGAAACCGGCGCCCATCTGTAGCACGCGGGCGCCCTGGGTGGCGAGTTGCGCGATCGCCCGCGCGTCCTTCAGCGTCCAGCAGGGGTGCACGCCAGGGCCATCGATGCCCGGGATCGGCGGGCTGGCCGGGCTCGCGCCGGTGGCGATCAACAAGCGGTCGTAGCGCAAGGTACTGCCATCGTGCAGCGCAACCGTGCGCGCAGCCGTGTCGACGGCCTCGGCGCGCAGGCCACGCTTGACCACGATGTTCAGACCCTCGTAATGGCCGGCGGTATGGCGCAGGTGCGTGCCCTCTTCGCCGACATTGCCCATCAGCAGGTACGGGATCGCCATGCGCGAGTACGGCGCTTCGGGTTCGTCGCCGACGATCACGATGTCGTCCTTGGGCGCGTGCTTGCGTATCGTTTCGGCGGCGATCACACCGGCCGGGCCGGCGCCGAGGATGACGTGTTTCATGGCTTGTTTCCCTGCGAGAAAGGAAGAAGGCGGTTCACGCTGAACCGCCTTCGTTCATGGGCACCGAATTGACGTCACAGGCCGAGCTTGGCCCGCGTCGCCGCGGTCAACGTGCCGTCGGCGTTCCAGCCGCGCACCTGGTAGTACTTGGGCAGCATCTCGGGCAGCTTGCTCACCAGGCCCTTGGCCGGCCCGGTCTTGGCGGCTTCGTTGAGCAGGCGCGGCGGCAGGTTGTCATCCTTCGCAGTGAAGCCGGCACGGTTGTTGAAGTCGCGCTCCATGTTCCAGATCCGTTCGCCGATCAGGCTCAGGTTCTCCAG
>JANMSR010000097.1:0-18965 GCA_031389565.1 Burkholderiales bacterium | reverse complement strand
GGCCTGCAATCAGCGGTTGCGCCAAGCCATCACCTGTCTGGCCGACAACTCGCGCCACGCCAACGCTTGGGCTCAAAGCCTCTACGCCGCCGCACGCGCTCGCGGCTGCAATCACCCGCACGCCATTCGCATCCTCGCTCGTGCCTGGTTGCGAGTGATCTGGCGTGCCTGGACCGACCGCAAACCCTATGACCCCAAGCTCCACAACGCCGCCCTCAAGCTCGCTCCAAGCGCGGGGGGTTGACACCGGATGTCTCATGACAGCCCCTCGCTCGCGGTGTACCGCGATCGATCCCCCGCGGGGATGCGGGCCGGCTTGGGAGCGGCCCGGCGCTCGGCCCGCCTCATGCCGACTCGTACAAGCGCGTCATCACGAACTCGCGGTGCCCCAGCGCCTCGGCCGCGGTCAGCCGCCCGTTGGCAGTGCGCAGCATGCATTCGAGCAGCTTGTCGCCCGCCTGGTCGAGCGTCAGCTCGCGCTGCAACAGGGCCGAGGTGTCGACGTCCACATGCTCGCCCATCAACCGCACCGTGCGCGGGTTGGCGCAGATCTTGATCACCGGCAGGATCGGGTTGCCGATCACGTTGCCCTGGCCAGTGGGGAAGAAATGCACTGCGTAGCCGGAGGCCGCGCACAGCGTCACCATTTCGGCTGCGGCGCTCGAGGAATCCATGAACCACAGGCCCGGATGGGTGGGGATCTCGGCCTTGTCGATGACGCCGTCGACGCTGCACTTCTTGCCGATCTTCTGGATGTTGCCCAGGGCCTTCTCCTCGATCGTGGTCAGGCCGCCGGCAATGTTGCCCTTGGTCGGCTGGCTGTCCGACAGGTCGGTGGTCTTGTGGCGGTTGATCACGTCCTGGTAGCGGTTGAACATGAACATGAACTGCTCGCGCACCGCGTCGTTGGCGCAGCGTGCGGCGACGATGTGCTCGCCGCCGGTCAGCTCGGTGGTCTCGCCGAAGCACAAATAGTTGCCCAGCGGGTGCAGCTTGTCGAAGGCGTTGCCGACTGTCGGGTTGGCGCCGCAGCCCGAGGTGGTGTCGCTCTCTCCGCACTTGGTGCTGACCCACAGCTCGCGGACACCACAGACCTCGCGCTGCTTCTCGCTGGCCCATTGCACGTATTCGCGCGCAGCCCTGCTGGCGCGCAGGATCGTGTCATGGTCGCCATGGCCCTCGATGCCGAAGCCGACGACGGGTTTGCCGGTGCTGGCGATGCCATCGACGACCTTCTGGGTCCAGCCGTCCTCGATGCCGATGACGACGACTGCCGCCACGTTGGGGTTGCAGCCGGCGCCGATCAGGGTGCGGAAATGCAGCTCGAGGTCGGCGCCGAACTGCAGCCGGCCGTAGGGGTGCGGGATCGCCAGCGCGCCCTTGATGTTGTGCGCTACCGCCTCGGCGGCCGCGTTGGACAAGTCGTCCAGCGGCAGGATGATGACGTGGTTGCGAATGCCGACGCGGCCGTTCTCGCGCCGGTAGCCGAGAAACGTGGTGTCTTTGCTGATAACGCTCATTTCAATGCTCCATGGTCCATGGTTCTTCCAAGCAACCGCCGCGGATCCGGCTCCGCCGGGCCGCTGGCGGTGCCCCCTTGAGGGGGAGCGGCCGAAGGCCGCTACGGGGGTGGTCGATCTACCAGCGCTTGGTCTTGATGTTGTGGACGTGGGCGTGTTCGCCGGCCTTGATCGGCGCCACCACACGGCCCATGTCGATGCCGTACTTCCACACCGTGTCGCCGGGTTTCATCTCGGCCAGCGCCACTTTGTGGCCGATCGGGATGTCCTGCCTGGCGACCAGGTTGGTCATGCGGTCCTCGTCCATGATCCAGCCCTGCAGTTCCATGCCGGCCTTCACGCCTTCCACCACCACGACGGCCACCGTGTCCTTGGCGTCGTGCAGCAAAAAATGAATCCTTCGCGGCTCCTTGCGTTGTGTCTGCGATGCCGCGCCGTCTAGTGCGCGCGGCCGCGCGCCGCCGCACTGGCGCTCAAACCCGGTGCAGCGCCCCTCACCCGCGTGACGGGTTTAAGCTTTGCGTCATGACGCCCCTGAACCCGCCCCTGGTTGCCCGCAACTTCCCCAGCGCCGAAGAAGAAGCCGCTGCGGTCGTCCCGGCCCCGCGCTACGACGGGCCCGACAGCAGCTACCACCTGGCCTTCACCGACACGCCCTTCCTGCTGCGCGAAGAGTTACGCCCGGTGCGCATGCAACTCGAGCTGCTCAAGCCCGAAATGGTGCTCAGCGAAGAAGGAGTCGTCGCCACGGTCGTCATCTTCGGTAGCGCCCGCCTGGTGCCGCGCGCGGTGGCCGAGCGTCGGCTGGCCGAGGCCGAGGCCGGCCACGATGTGCAGGCACTGGCCCGCGCGCGGATGGACTTGCTGATGTCGCGCTACTACGAAGAGGCGCGTGCGTTTGCAGCGCTGGTCACGCACGCCAGCAAGCAGTTGCCGGAGAAGATCGTCGTCGTCACCGGCGGCGGCCCCGGCATCATGGAAGCCGGCAACCGCGGCGCCAGCGAGGCCGGCGGCCCGAGCATCGGCCTGAACATCGTGTTGCCACACGAGCAAGAGCCCAACCCTTACATCACGCCCAAGCTGTGCTTCCAGTTCCACTACTTCGCGCTGCGCAAGATGCACTTCCTGATGCGCTCCGTCGCGCTGGTGTGCTTCCCGGGCGGCTTCGGCACGCTCGACGAGTTGTTCGAGGTGATGACCCTCACGCAAACCGGCAAGGTGCGCAAGCGGCCGATCGTGCTCGTCGGCCGCGAGTTCTGGCGCAAGCTGGTCAACTTCGACTGGCTGGTCGAGACCGGCATGATCGCCGCCGCCGACCTGCAATTGTTCCACCTCGTCGACACCGGCGAAGAGGCCTGGCAGATCCTGGTGCAGGCCTTCGCGCTCGACGCGCCGACCACCGAAACCGGCGAGTTCGCCGAAGACATTTGAGTCGGCCCGGCGCTGCCCGACAATCGCGCCCCATGAAGCAAGACATCTCCCTCATCGGTGCGCCCACCGATATCGGCGCCGGTGCGCGCGGCGCCAGCATGGGCCCCGAGGCGCTGCGGGTGGCCGGCATCGTGCCGATCCTGCAAGGCCACGGCCTCTCGGTCATCGACCGCGGCAACCTGGTCGGCCCGGCCAACCCGTGGCTGCCGCCTGTCGACGGTTATCGCCACCTGGCCGAGGTGGTGCAGTGGAACCAGGCGGTGCACGAAGCGGTGTACGCCGAACTGAAACTCGCTCGCCTGCCGATCCTGCTCGGCGGGGACCATTGCCTGGGCATCGGCAGCATCAGCGCGGTGGCGCGGCATTGCCGCGAGGCCGGCAAGAAGCTGCGCGTGTTGTGGCTCGACGCCCATGCCGACTTCAACACCAGCACGCTGACGCCCAGCGGCAACCTCCACGGCATGCCGGTGGCCTGCCTGTGCGGGTTCGGGCCGCAGCCGCTGATCGAAATCGGCGGCACGGTGCCCGCGATCAGCGCGAAGGTGCTGCGCCAGATCGGCATCCGCAGCGTCGACCAGGGCGAGAAGCGCCTGGTGCACGAGCAGGGGCTGGAGGTCTTCGATATGCGCTACATCGACGAGATGGGCATGCGCCACACGATGGAGCTGGCGCTGGCCACGCTCGACGCCAACACCCACCTGCACGTCAGCTTCGATGTCGACTTCCTCGACCCCGACATCGCCCCCGGCGTGGCCACCACCGTGCCCGGCGGCCCGACCTACCGCGAAGCCCAGTTGTGCATGGAAATGATCGCCGACACCGGCAAACTCGCCAGCCTGGACGTGATGGAACTCAACCCGGCGCTGGACATGCGCAACAAGACCGCCGACCTGGCGGTGAACCTGATCGAATCGCTTTTCGGCAAGAGCACGCTGATGCGGGCGCGGCCCTGAGGCGCCGTGTCACAGACCGAGCGGCTGTATCGGCTCAAGAATTTTTTTGATGCCGGACGCTGTCTGAAGAGGCAGTTCCTTCTCGAGGAATTCGGCACTTCTCCGGCCACACTCAAACGCGACATTGCGCACCTGCGCGACCGCATGAACGCGCCGGTCGTGTTCGACCGCGAGCGCGCAGGCTGGCGGCTCGATCTGCAGGCCGCCACGATCGGCACGCAGTACGAGCTGCGCGCGCGTACCCACAGTGTCGACCTGAGCCCCACGAGGTTCGCGCGCCACGCAAGTCATTGATGGCGAAAACCATTTACCGATTTCCGTGTTCTCTTTGCGCGGATCCGACGCCATTCTCGGCGTGGTTCGCGCGTCGCAAATCAAAAGTACTGCACGGCGAATCACTTGTGCACGTGGATTGAAACGTCGATCGCGCCCTGCAAGGCTGATCGACCCGCAGTCGCGAGCAGTTCATCGCCGCGCTGGCCGATCTGGCGGCCGGCTGCGTGGTGAATCGCGGGCCCTCAGCTCAGCGCTCATTGCACCACTGCTGCTCGCAGGGCACGCCGTCGCGGTCGCCGTCCATCTTGACGCCCGGGCAGTGCTCGAGGAACCAGGTGGCTTCGGAGCACGAGTGCATCTGCGAGCAATGCCTGCGGCCGTCGCAGCGGTAGCTGCCGGCGGCGACCATCGTGGCCGGTGCCGGCGTGAACGACGTCGCGGGCGGCTTGGGCGCGCTGCCCTCGCACGGCCCGTGCTGCTTGCGAAAGTCGCGCGGCTGGAGCGCACCAACGGTCGCGTGCAGGCCGCGCTTTAACGCGGATGCCATGCGCTCCTCGGCAATGTAGGGGCCGCGGTCGTACTTGTAGCGCGATGACCAGGCCTGGCCGTCGCGCACCATGCGGTCGCCGATGTCCTTGTCGCCGTCGAGCACCTTGCCCACCGCGCGACCAAATTCGTCCCTGGCCACCACGCGAACGCTGACGCTGCGGCCCAGCGCCAACGAGTTGAGCGCCTCAGTGGCCTCCTTGCCGCCGACCTGGCAGCTCTCGGGCGCGTCGATGCCTTCCAGGCGCACGACCACCGGTGCACTGTCGGCCTCGGTTTTCAGCCACAGCGTGTCGCCATCGACGACACGGCTGACCGTGCCGGTCAGCAACACCGGCTGCGGCGGCGGTGCCGGCTTTTTCCTCTGCGCCGCGGTGGCTGCGCCCAAGGCCATGCACGCCAACGCGGCACCGATCCAGAACTTGCACTTCACGCCACGCTCCCAGCAACAAACACCGTCCACAGCCATCAGCCGACGCCGCCGAGCACCGGAAGGGGCACCCGCACCACGTCATCGAGCATGCCGAGCACCGCAATGAAATCGGGGATGAGATTCAGTCGAGAAGAATCGCGACGTCGATCGTGTCGGCAAATTGCCGGAAGTCCTTCGCCTCCTCGAGTGCGCGCAGGGTCGGCGCTGGCGCAGTGGTGAACTCAGGCCGGGCCGACGCGGCCGCAACGAGGGCTTCGAATTCGCTCGCCGGCACGGGCCGCGCGAACAGATAGCCCTGGTACTGATCGCATGCGTTGGCGCGCAGGAATTCGAACTGTTGCCGTGTTTCCACCCCCTCGGCCACCACGCTCAAGCGCATGCCGTGCGCCATTGCGATGATGGCCTGGGTGATGATCGCGGCGCTGTTGTTGCCGGCGTGGCACTCAATGATGAACGAGCGGTCGATCTTCAGCTCATCGATCGGGAAGCGGCGCAGGTAGCTGAGCGATGAATAGCCGGTACCGAAATCGTCGAGCGCGAGCCGAACGCCGAGTTGCTTGATGGCGTGCAGGGTGTTGGTGACATTGACACCGGTTTCCATGATCGCCGACTCGGTCAGTTCCAGGCACAGGCTGGCACCGTCCAGGCCGGCGTCGGCCAAGGCATCGCGCACGGTGCGGTCCAGTTGGGTCCGTTGCAACTGAAGGCTCGACACATTCACCGCCACCGCGAACGGCGGCAGCCCCCGTTGCCGCCAGACCGCCGTCTGCCGCAGCGCTTCGCGAAGCACCCACTCGCCTAGCGGCACGATCATTCCGCTTTCCTCGGCCACTTCGATGAACGCGCCCGGGCCGAGCAGACCGCGCTGCGGGTGTTGCCAACGCACCAGCGCCTCGGCGCCGCTGACGCGACCGCTGGCAATGTCGATCTTGGGCTGGTAGTGCAACACCATCTCGTTGCGCTCCAGCGCGTGGTGAAGCTCACGCTCCAGGGCCAGCCGGTTCGCGGAGCGCCCGTTGAGTTCCTGCGAATAGAACCGGAAGCCGCTGCCGACAGCCTCACCGGCAGCACTGCCATTGCGCATCGCCAGCTTGGCCTGCCTGAGCACCATGTCCTTGTCCATCGTGTCGGTGGGAAACACCGCAATGCCGACCTGGCAGGTCACGAACAGTTCATGGCCGACCAGCATGAACGGCTCGACCATCGACTCGACGATGCGCTTGGCGACGACGCTCGCGTGGTCGCTGCGCGCCATGGCCGGCAGCAGCACGGTGAACTCGTCACCATCACCGCGCGCCACCTGGGCCGCCGTCTCGGGTGACGTGTCTCGCAGCACCAGGTCGGTATCGCGAACGCAGGTCAACAGGCGCAGGCCCACCGCACGCAACAGTTCATCGCCCATGGCCGGACCCAGGGCGTCATTGATGTGCTTGAATCGGTCCAGGCCGATTTGCAGCACGGCGCCGGCGGTGTTGTGGCGGTGCGCGAACTTCAGCGCCCACTCCAGCCGATGGAGCGAGGATTCCCGGTTCGGCAAACCGGTCAATCCGTCGGTGTACGCCAGCCGGTCGTGGTGGAATTTCGTCCTCAGGGTGTTGCGCAGGCGCAGTTCGAGGTCGCTGGGGTCGATCGGCTTGACGAGATAGTCACCCGCACCCAACTCCAGCGCACGCAGGCGGTTCGGCCGTTCGTCGCGCTCGGTGATGACGACGACCGGGACATGGCGCAGCAGGCGGTCGGCATTCATACAACCCAGGATGTCGAAGGCCGAGGGTTGTCGCAGTGCGATGTCGAGCAAGATCAGATCCGGGCGCTCGTCGCGCAGCGCGTCGAGCGTGTCCGCCCCGGACGCGACGCTCACCACATGACGGTAGCCCAGCGAGCGCAGGAATGCCTCGAGCTCGGCGCTGTTCAGCGGCTCATCGTCGACGATGGCGATGCGCGCGCCGGTGCACGCGTGCGCGCCCTCCGACATCGCCAGCGTGTCCGTGCCGGTCGTTGATTCCAACTCGAAATCCGTTGCGATGTCTGGGTTCATGTTCCAAGCGTGATGAATTTGGCGTGTCGGGCCTGACCATCTCGAACCGCGGTTGTCGACATTCTCTGCGCGCCGCTCAAGCTGTGCGTGTCGCGAGCCGCAGCGTCGGACAAAGAATGTGCCGTATGCGATGCGTTTTTCCGCTTTTTGCCGCTTGCGTTGAGTCGCTACCCTTTGGCGCCACAGCGAATCAGTTGACACTTGGTTACGGCGCATTGCTTGTGGGTTTGTCGAGCCCGGGCATCGGCCGCGAGATCAAGGTGCAGACCCGTGCGCATCGGCGCACAGACACATCAGCGAAAAAAAGCGGCACGCCACGAAACGACAAATGGCCTCCATGCTCAAAGCCGACGTCCAGCGATGGCTGCAACAGCACTGCGACAGCTCCGACGCAGTGACCGGCGGCGTGGTGATCCTTTCCGGCACGGGCCACGGCTTGCCGGACATGGTGGCCGAGTGGCCCGCCAGCGGTACGCTGACGCCATCGCTGGCCTCTGCCGCGCAGGCGGCGGTGCAGCGCGCCCGGCCGGTCGTCGTTGCACCGACGGTTCGGCTGGCCGATTCCAGCCACAACCGCGTCATTTCACTGCCACTCAGGTCCGGCGAGCGCCTGTTGGGTGCGGTGGCGTTGGCGATTCGGGCCGACGACACCCGTGCCGTCGAGCGGCTGTTCAAGGAGCTGGCGCTGGCCAGCGTCAATGTCGGCTCGAGACTGCACAGCGAGCCCAGCTACAGCCCGGCGGCGCCGGTGGCGCGCGTGCTCAGGCTGCAGAGCGTGTTGCTGGGCCAACCGACGCTGGCCGAGGGCGCCATGGCGATGGTGACCGAACTGGCGGCCCTCACCGGCAGCGAACGAGTCACGCTCGGCGTGATGAACCCCGAGATGCAAGTCGTGGCCGTCTCGAACAGCGCCGAATTCAAGCCCCAGCAGGCGCTGCTGCGCCTGGCCTCGGCGGCCCTGCAGGAGGCGGCCGATCAGGGCGCCCGCGTGAACTATCCCGCGCTCGCCACCGACCCGGCCCGCATCATCCTGGCCCACGCCGATTTGCACGCCCGCAGCGGCCATGCGCTGCTCACCGTGCCGCTGGTGCATGCGGGCCACGCGGTCGGGGCGTTGCTGGTCGAGTACCGCGGCGGCACCGGGCCCGACGACGAACAGGTCACGCTGTGCGAGAGCGTGGCCAGCGCGATCGGCTCGCTGGTGTCGTTGCGCCAGAGTGCCGAGCGCTCCTGGCCTGCACGCCTGGCCCAGTCTGTACGTGCCCTGTGGCAGCGATTGATCCGGCGCGACGACCCGCTGCTCAAGGCGGCGTTGCTGCTCGTGCTCGGCCTGCTGGCGGCCGCCACGCTGATCCCGGTGACCTACCGGGTCGGCGCGCCGGCACGCATCGAGGGTGCCGTGCAGCGCGTCGTCGCCGCGCCCTTCGACGGCTTCCTGCAGCGCAGCCATGTACGCCCCGGCGACACGGTGCGTGCCGGCGATCTGCTGGTGGAGATGGCCGACCAGGATCTGGCGCTCGAGCGGCGCAAGTGGGAAAGCGCGCTGACCCAGCAGGAAAACGCCTACGCCGCGGCCCTGGCCCGCGCCGACCGGGCGCAGTTCGTCATCAGCCATGGCAAGGCCGAAGAGGCCCAGTCCCAGCTCGAACTGGTGCGCCAGCAACTGTCGCGCACGCGGCTGCTCGCGCCGATCGACGGCGTGGTCATCAAGGGCGACCTGAGCCAGACGCTGGGCTCACCGGTGCAGCGCGGCGACGCCCTGCTGACACTCGCGCCGCGCGAGCAATACCGGCTGATCGTCGAAGTCGACGAACGCGACATTGCCGACATCAAGCCGGGCCAGCAAGGTCACTTGGCCCTCTCGTCGCTGCCGTCCGACACGCTGCCTTTGGTGGTCGAACGCGTGACGCCGGTGTCCAACGTGCGCGACGGGCGCAATGTCTTCGACGTCGAGGCCCGCCTGCCGACGACCAAGCTAGAGCTGCGCCCCGGCCTGCAAGGCGTGGCCAAGATCGATGCGGGTCAACAATCATTCGCCTGGATCTGGACCCATCGGGTCGTGGACTGGGCGCGCCTGGCCTGGTGGTCATGGGGCCCGTGAAATGAAGCCCTCCACGTGACCGCCACCCTCTACAGCGCGCAGTGGTATCGGGTCGCGCGGCTGAGGCCGCGCTTGCGTGCGCATGTGCGCGTGCAGCCACAGCATTGGCGCGATCAGGTCTGGTACCTGCTGTCCGATGCCGCCACCGGCCGCCAGCACCGCATCAACGACAGCGCGTACCAGTTCATCGGCCGCTGCGACGGCCAGCGCACGGTGCACGAGGTCTGGAACAGCCTGCTCGACTCGCAGCGCGATGACGCGCCGACGCAGGACGACGTGCTGCGCCTGCTCGGCCAGCTCAATGAAAACGAGTTGCTGCAATCGGAGCAGGCTGCCGATACCGCTGCGATGGTGCAACGCCGCAGCGATCGCCGCAAGGCGCAGCGCCGCGGCCTGCTCAATCCGTTTTCGTTCCGCCTGCCGCTGGCCGATCCGACGCCGTGGCTGACACGGCTGGACCCACTGGCCCAGGCCTTGTTCCGGCCGCTGGTGTTCTGGCTCTGGCTGGCCGCGATGCTGCTGGCCGCCCTGACCGCGGCGGCCGAGTGGCCAGCCCTGAAGGCGCATGCTGAACAACACTTGTTCAGCACCGGCAGCCTGGCCCTGGCCTGGTTGCTGTACCCGCTGATGAAAGGCTTGCACGAAGCCGCCCATGCGCTGGCCGTGCGGCGCTGGGGCGGTGAGGTCCATGAAATCGGCATCGGCCTGTTGTTCCTGGTGCCGGCGCCTTATGTCGACGCCTCGGCGGCGACCGCATTCCCGCAGCGCCGGCAGCGGGCACTGGTCGGTGCGGCGGGGATCATGGTCGAGCTCGCCCTGGCCGCGCTGGGCCTGGGCGTCTGGCTGTTCACCCAGCCGGGCTGGGTCCACAACGCCGCGTTCATGCTGATGACGATCGGCGTGACTTCCACGCTGCTGTTCAACGGCAACCCGTTGCTGCGCTTCGACGCCTACCACGTGATGTGCGATCTGTTCGACGTGCCCAACCTGGGGGCTCGCAGCAGCGCGTGGTGGCACCAGCGTCTGGGTCGCTGGCTCTTGGGCAGTCGCGCCGAGATGCCAGCCTCGGCGGCCGGCGAGCGCAAATGGCTGGTGGCCTATGCCCCGTTGTCGTACGCGTACCGCGTCGTGCTGTCGTGCGCATTGGTGATTTGGCTGGGCGGCCAATGGCTGGTGCTCGCATTGCTGGCCGCCCTTTATTTCGTGGTGACGACGCTGTTGATGCCATTGCGGGCCTGGTCGCGCCAGGCGATGCAGGCGGCCACGCCGGGCAGCAGCCAGGCGCGCGTGCGCCTGCGCCTGGGCCTGCTCACCGCCGGCGTGGCGGCTTTGCTGTTCCTGGCGCCGTTGCCGCATTCCACCGTCGCCCCCGCCGTGGTCTGGCTGCCCGAACAGGCCCAGGTGCGGCCCGAGATCGATGGCTTTGTGGTCGCATTGCCGCTGGCCGACGGTGCGGCCGTCAAGCCCGGCGACCTGTTGCTGCGCCTCGACAACCCAGAACTGGTGTCCAGCCGCGACCAGTTGGCCGGCCGGCTCGACGGTCTGCAAGTCGAGCACTACCAGATGCTCTTGCGCGACCCGAACGCCGCACAGAACCTGCTGCTGGACATCGAGCGCACTCGCGCCGAACTGGCGCGCATCGACGAGCGCATCGCGCAGTTGAATGTGCGTGCGCAGGTGGCCGGCACGCTGGTGATGCCCAGGCAGGGCGACCTGCTGGGCGCGTACAGCCGCCGCGGTGCGCTGCTCGGCCATGTGCTCGCGGCCGACGCGCTGCGCGTGCGCGCCGCCGTGCCAGAGCAGGACGCGCACCTGGTGCGCCACCGCCTGGAACACGTCGAGGTGCGCATGGTCGACGCACCCGACCAGGTGCTGTCCGCCACGCTGACCGGCGACACGCCCGCCGCCACGCGCAAACTGCCGAGCGCGGCACTGGTCGATCACGGCGGCGGGCCCTACGCCAGCGACCCGGCCGAAAAGGACGGCCTGCACAGCCTGCAGACGGTGTTCCTGATCGACCTCACGCTGCCCGGCCGAACGCTCGACCGCGTCGGCGGCCGGGCCTGGGTGCGTTTCGACCATGGCAGCGAACCGCTGGCGGTGCAGGCGTACCGGCGTGCGGCGCAATTGTTCCTGCAGCACTTCAACCCGGCGGGTTGAGACCGCGAACGCCGACGCGACAACATGACGCACGCCAACACTCCGATCCCCGGCCTGCTGTGGGGCCCCTACCCTGAACGCCGGACGACGCAGCGGCCGCTGGGCGAGCGCTGCAATGCCGCACTGCGGGCCCTGGGTGATCGCAGCAGCGCGTGGCTGCGCCACCGCGACGCAAACTTCCTGGCCCAAGTACACGCCGCCGAGACCGCCCAGGCCCTGGCCGGTGTCGATGACGCTGCGCTGCGAACGCTGCGCCTGGAACTGGCGCGCCACGGCTTGCGGCCGGCCACCATGGCGCGTTGCTTCGCGCTGGTTTCGCTGGCGGCGCGCCAGCAACTCGGGCACCGCCCGTTCGACGCCCAGTTGATCGCTGCGCGCGCGGTGGTTGAAAACCGCCTGGCCGAAATGGCCACCGGCGAGGGCAAGACGCTGGCCACGGCCGTGGCCGCGGCGACCGCGGCGCTGGCCGGGATGCCGGTGCATGTGATCACCGTCAACGACTACCTCGTGGCGCGCGACGCCGAATTGCTGCGCCCGCTCTACGCGGCGCTCGGCCTGCGCGTGGGCGCCGTGGTGCAGGCCGACGGGTCCGCGCAGCGCGGACTGGCCTATGGCTGCGACATCACCTACGTCACGGCCAAGGAACTGGTCTTCGACTACCTGCGTGACAGCCTGGCCGGCGGGCCCGACCGCAGCGACGCCAAGGCCGCCGGCTTGCTGCTGCGCGGCCTGTGCATGGCCATCATCGACGAGGCCGATGCGATCCTGATCGACGACGCGCGGGTGCCGCTGATCCTGTCGCAGCCCGGCGACATGGCCGCAGCGCACGACCATGCCGCGCAGGCCCTGCGCTACTCGCGCACGCTGCGCCAGGGTCGCGATTTCACCCTCGCCCCCGAGACCCAGAGCGCGCTGCTGACCGCGCAAGGCCAGCAGCGCCTGGCGCGCGCCGCGGCCTCGCTGGCCGGTGCGTCGGCGGCTCCCGCCTGGCGCAACCGCTTCCATCGCGAGCACTCGGTGTGCACCGCGCTGGCGGCGCTGCACCTGTATGCGTGCGACCGTCACTACCTCGTGCGCGACGGCAAGGTGGCGATCATCGACGAAGCCACCGGCCGCGTGGCCGAAGGCCGGGCCTGGTCGAACGGTTTGCAGCAGCTCATCGAGATCAAGGAAGGCTGCCCTCCGACGCCGGCGCTGGCCACCGTCGCCCAGATCACCTACCAGCGCTTCTTTGCGCGCTACTTCCGGCTGGGCGGCCTGAGCGGTACCCTGTGCGAGGCACGTGCCGAGCTGCTGTCGACCTACGGCCTGTCGGTGCGGCGCATCGCGTTGCGCCGCCCGTGCCGGCGCCGCATCGACGCCACGCGCCTGTTCCCCGACCACCCGACGCTGTGGGCGGCCGTGACCGATCGAGTGGCAGCGCTGCATCGGCGTGGCGTCCCGGTGCTGGTGGCCACCGACTCGGTGGCCGAAACGCAGACCCTCGCGGGCGCGTTGGCGCAGCACGGCCTGCCGCATGCCGTGCTGCATGCGCGCTGCGACCGCGACGAGGCCCAGCTCGTGGCGCAGGCCGGCCAGCGCGGCGCCATCACCGTCACCACCAACATGGCCGGACGCGGCACCGACATCGTGCTCGGCGAGGGCGTCGCCGCGCTGGGCGGGCTGCATGTGATTTGCTGCCAGCTCAACAGCGCGCGCCGCATCGACCGTCAACTGGCGGGCCGCGCGGCACGCCAGGGCGACCCGGGGTCGGTGCAGACCTGGCTGTCGCTGCAAACCCCGCTGCTGGCGCGCTTCTGGCCGACGGCCATGCGCCCTGTGCTGCGACGCTGCTCCGGCGCCCTGCCCTCGTGGACCGTGCGGCTGCTGGCGCGCGTGCCGCAACGCTTTGAGGAACAGCGCCTGCGCGAGCAGCGCGAGCGCCTGATACGACACGACATCCGGATGGAACGCGAGCTTGCCTTCGGCGGCCGCAGCTTATGAGCGCCCCCAAACCTGCCGCTTCGCGTCAGGCCCCCCGAGGGGGTCAAGCAAACTCGGGAGCGGCCCTGCGTTTCCTTGAGAGCGCCCCCAAACCTGCCGCTTCGCGTCAGGCCCCCCGAGGGGGTCAAGCAAACTCGGGAGCGGCCCTGCGTTTCCTTGAGAGGACCTGACGATGACCCACCGAACGCTCACTACCTGCCTTGCGGCGCTGAGCCTGACCGCCTCCGTGGGGCCGGCAATCGCCGCCCCGGCGCTGGGCTGCCTGATCGAGCCCGACCGCGTGGCCGATGTCGGCAGCCCGGTGGTGGCGGTGATCGACAGCGTCGAAGTCGAGCGCGGCCAGACGGTGCGCAAGGGCCAGGTGCTGGTCATCCTGCGTGCCAACGTGGAGCGGGCCGCGTTCGATGCGGCGCGCTCGCGCGCCGACGCCAACGCCGACCTGCAGGCCGCCGCCGCCAGCGCCAAATTCAACCGCGAACGCCTGGTGCGCGCCGAAGACCTGTTTGGCCAGAACTTCATTTCGCAGCAGGCACTCGACCAGGCCCGCACCGAATCGCAACTGGCCGACCAGAAGCTGACCCAGGCGCGCGAACAACAGACGGTCTCGGCGCACGAGCGCGGGATGGCCGCGGCGCAGTTGTCGCAGCGCGTCATCCGCAGCCCGATGGACGGCGTGGTGGCCGAACGCTTCATGAGTGCCGGCGAGCGCGTCGACGACAAGCCGCTGCTGCGCATTGCCCGCATCGATCCCTTGCGCGTGCAGCTGGTGGTGCCGACGGCGCTGTACGGCCAGGTGCAGCCCGACGATGCCGTCAGCGTGGTGCCCGACCTGCCGGGGGGCCGTGCCTTGACCGCCCGCGTGACGATGGTCGACAAAGTGATCGACCCGGCCAGCAACACCTTCCGGGTGCAGTTGGCATTGCCCAACCCCGACCTGTCGCTGCCCGCCGGGCTGCGCTGCAAGGCCGAGTTCGGGCCGGGGCCCGCCGCCGCGCGCAACGCGGCGCCCGCCTCGATGCGCACGCCGGCGAGCCCCGGGTCGGGGCGCACCGGCGCGGTGCCGGTGCCGCATGGGCAGGGCAGCACAGCGCCCCCGCCCGGATCGGCAAAGCCTGCGACGCCGGCTGCGATCGCGCAGGCGTCAACCACCGAACCCCCCCGCAGCCGCTGACCCCGCCGCGCTACGGCCCATTCATCTCGTGCGCCACGCTGATTCGACATGAAGCTCCACCCCGCGGCCCGCCCCCGTCTGCTCGTCGAAGAGTTGGAGCGCCGCATCCTGTATTCGGCCGATGCCGCCGCGCTGCTGGGCCTGAGCGGGGCGGTCCAGGGCGCCGAGGTGCGCCTGCTCGAGCCCATCGCCGCGGCACCGGCCGCTGCCGCGTCCACGGCGCCGGTGGAGCAATCGCCCGCCCGCGAAATCGTCTTCATCGACAGCCGCGTACCCGACGCGATGAAGCTGGTCGATGAGCTGATGCGCCAGCGCGGCGACGGCGCCACGTTCGACATCGTGATGCTGAATGCCGATGAAGATGGCATCGCGCAGATCAACCGCGTGCTCGAAAGCGAGCACGATCTGGCGGCCATTCACATCATCTCGCACGGCCGCGATGGCGCGATCCAGATTGGCAACACCGAGCTCGATTCGGCGCGGCTCGCGATCGACGCCGAGTCGGTGGCGCGCTGGGGCCGGTCGCTCGCCGAAGATGGCGACCTGCTGCTCTATGGCTGCGAGGTGACCCAGGGTGCGGCGGGCCAGGCCTTCGTGCAAGACCTGGCGCGGCTGACCGGCGCCGACGTGGCTGCCAGCGCCGACCGCACCGGCTCGGTCGCCATCGGCGGCAACTGGACGCTCGAATTCGCCTCCGGCACCATTCAAAGCCGGCTCGCGGCAAGCACGTTCGAGCGCCTGCAATGGGAAGGTGTGCTGCCCAACGCTGCCCCGGTGCTCGACCCGAGCAAGACTGCGGGGCTCGCGGCGGTGAACGAGGACGCCGGCACGCCCTCCGGGGCGGTGGGCACGCTGGTCTCCCAGCTCGTCGATTTCGCTTCACCTGCAGGGCAAGTTGACAACGTCACCGACCTGGATGCCGGGGCGCTCCTGGGCATCGCCATAACGGCGGTCGACACGAGCAACGGCAACTGGCATTACTCAACCGACAACGGCACGAACTGGAACGCGCTGGGGGCGGTGAGCGATTCGAATGCGCGGCTGTTGGCGGCCGACGCCAGCACCCGGCTCTACTTTCAGCCCAACGCGAACTACCACGGCACGCTCGCCAGCGCCATCACCTTCCGCGCCTGGGATCAGACCAGCGGCACTAACGCAAGCTCGGTGGACCTCACGACCACCAACACGGTGCTCGACCAGTTCGGCAGTGTCTCCTACAGCAACAACAACGGAACCACGAACTGGAGCGGGGACTGGGTAGAAGCCGACAGCAATTTTGGAGGTGCCGGCGGTGGCCGCATCCAGGTTAGTGGCGGAATCCTCGACTTTCGCGCTAACAGCGTGGCGGATTCGATCTATCGAGAGGCGAATCTGAGCGGCGCCACGTCGGCCACGCTCTCGTTCAGTTTCACCAATTCGCTTGGCAGCGGCGACACCATCGTCGTGCAAGCTTCGAACAATGGCGGCGCCAGCTATACGACTCTCACTGGAGGGACTTTTTCCGCATCTTCAAATACCGGCAGCGGAACGCGCAACTTTGACATCACGCCCTATATTTCCGCTGATACCAGGATCCGGTTCTACGTCACCGCGCAAGCGGACAACAGAAATCTGTTCCTTGACAACGTCCAGATCGCTTACAGCGTATCGAATGCAGGGGGTACGTCGGCCTTCTCGACAGCCACGGACACGGCCGGTCTGGTCGTGAACCCGGTGGCCGACACGCCCTCAGTGACCAACGCCACCACCAACGAGGATACGCAGTCGACCAGCGGCCTGGTGATCTCGCGCGACGTCGTGGATGGCGCCGAGGTGACGCACCTCAAGGTCACTGGCATCAGCAATGGCACTTTGTACAAGAACGACGGCACGACGCAGATCACCAACGGCACGTTCATCACGTATGCCGAGGGCAATGCCGGACTCAAGTTCACGCCCACGGCCAATTTCAACGGCAGCGGCAGCTTCACGGTCCAGGCGTCGACGTCCAATGGGGACGGCGGGCTGGGCGGCAGCACCACGAATGCGACGATCACGGTCAACGCGGTCAACGATGCGCCAGTGCTGGCCGACACCGCGCTGACGATGACCATCGCCGAGGACGCCGGCGCACCGTCGGGCGCGGTCGGTTCACTCGTCAGCGCCTTCACCGGCGGCGTCAGTGATGTCGACAGCGGTGCGCTCAAGGGCATCGCCATCACCGGCAGCAACGAGACCAATGGCACCTGGTACTACAGCACCAATGGCGGTACCAGTTGGACGGCGGTGGGCACGGTCAATTCGACCTCCTCGCTGCTGCTGGCCGACAACGCGAGTACCCGGCTGTACTACGCCCCGGCGACCAACTACAACGGCACGGCCCCCTCGGCGCTGACGATCCGCGCCTGGGACCAGACCAGCGGTGCGGCCGGCACCAAGGTCAGCACGGCCAGCACGGGTGGCACGGCGGCGTTCTCCGGCGCCAGCGATGTCATCGATGTCACAGTCACTGCCGTCAACGACGCACCGACCTTGGGCAACGGCACGCTGGCCTCGGTGGCCGAAGACACGGCCAGCTCGACCGGCCAGACGGTGAGCGCGATCTTCACCGGGCAGTTCGCCGACATCGACGCTGGCTCCAGCTTCGGCGGCATCGCTGTGGTCAGCAATACTGCCAATGCGCTCACCCAGGGCACCTGGGATTACTCGACCAACGCGGGCAGCAACTGGTTCGCCATCGGCACGGTGGCCGACGGCGCCACGGCCCTGGCGCTCAGCAGCTCGACCCTGATCCGCTTCGTGCCGGTGGCCGACTACAACGGCACGCCGCCGGCCCTGTGGGTGCGCGGCCTGGACAACACCTACGTAGCCGGCTTCTCGAGCACGGCGGGCAGCCAGACGCGCGTCAACGTCAACACAACGACCAACGGTGGCACCACAGCCATCTCCGCCGCCACCGCCAACGTGTCGACTTCGATCACCGCCGTCAACGACGCACCGGTGGCCACCGGCAGCGCCACACTGGCGGCGATCAACGAGGACACAGCGTCTCCACCGGGGGCGACGGTCACATCGCTGTTCACCGCGAACTTCTCGGACGTGTTGGATCAGGTCACCGGCGGCTCCAGCGCGAACACCTTGGCCGGTATTGCGATCAGCAGCTACACGGTGGATGCGGCCAAGGGCAACTGGCAGTACTCGACCAACGCCGGGGCGAGCTGGGCGACGCTGGCGAACGCGACGACCACGACCGCGCTCACGCTGAACGCGACGGACCTGCTGCGCTTCGTACCTACGGCGAACTACAGCGGCTTGGCCACGGCGTTGAGCGTCAACCTGATCGAGAGCGGCCAGGCGGTCACCAGCGGCGCGACCCTCGACCTGAGCGGTGCGACCGGTGGCACGACGCGCGTCTCGGCCGCGACGGTGGTGCTGGGCGAGACAATCACGGCGGTCAACGACGCGCCGATTCGCACGGCCGGCACACCGACGGCGATCAACGTCAACGAAGACAGCGCCAATGCGAGCGCCGTCACGCTTGGACTGAGCGGCCTGACCTACGGGCCCGGCGGTGGCAGCGACGAGTCGGGCCAGACGCTGAGCTACACGGTCACCGCCATTCCATCGGCCATCACGCTGTGGCTGGCCGATGGCACGACGCAGGTGATGGCCAACGCCACGCTGACGCTGACGCAGTTGCAGGGCCTCAAGTACAAGACCGTGGCCGATGCCAACGGCAGTGCCAACCTGACATGGACTGTTCAGGACAACGGCGGCACGGCCAACGGCGGCGGCGACACGCTGACCGAGAGCCTGGCCATCACGGTCAATGCGGTGAACGACGCGCCGGTGCTGGCCACCATCGAAGCCACGCCACTGGCCTACACCGAGAACGCCGCGGCCACGCCCATCACCACCACGCTGACGGTGAACGACACCGACAACGCCACGCTGACCAGTGCCACGGTGCAGATCAGCACCAACTACGCCAACGGCCAGGACCTGCTGGCTTTCACCAACACCGCCAGCATCACGGGCTCGTGGAACGCCGCCACCGGCACCCTGATACTCACCGGCTCCGACACGCTGGCCAACTACCAGGCAGCGCTGCGCTCGGTCACCTACTTCAACTCGAGCGACGCGCCGAGCACGCTGGCCCGCACGGTCTCCTTCGTCGTCAATGACGGCAGTGCCAACAGCACCGCAGCGACCAGGACGGTGAACGTCACCGCGGTCAACGACGCACCGGCCACCAGTGCTGTCACCCTCACGGCCATCGCCGAGGACAGCGGTGCGCGCGTGATCACGCAGGCTGAGCTGCTGGCCAATGCAACCGATGTCGATGGGCCGAGCCTGACGGCGACCGGTCTGGCC
>JANMSR010000033.1:0-9054 GCA_031389565.1 Burkholderiales bacterium | reverse complement strand
CCCTGCTGCCGCTGACCCTGCTGGCCGCCTGCGCCACGCGCTCGGCCGATGTGCTGCCGCAGGCCGCCGATGCGGGCGTTTATGCATCATGGAGCTGCGACGCGCTCTACGACGAGGCCGACCGCGTGCGCCAGCGCGCCGCGCAACTTGCCTACGCGGTCGACGAACGCTCGGGCAACAACATCATCGCGCTCGGCCTGGGCGTCACA
Source organism: Burkholderiales bacterium (assembly GCA_031389565.1). GTDB lineage: Bacteria > Pseudomonadota > Gammaproteobacteria > Burkholderiales > Burkholderiaceae_C > CADEEN01. The sequence continues at coordinate 8,845 of JANMSR010000033.1, read as the reverse complement.
GTGTTCTGGCCGGCGTTGCTGGCGATGCGTCCGCACGGCCCCGACGCCGTGGCCCTGGCGCAGTTGAAAGGCCAGGACGAGGCGCTGCGTCTGGCGCAGGCCGAGCGCGTCTGCCCGCCCGCACCCGAGCAGTTGGCGCCGGCACGCGCGGCGGCGCTGCCGATCGCGCTGGGTGAGCGGCTGGTGTACGAAGAGCGTGCCGCGGCGGGAGGGCCGCTGCGCATCCTCGGCCTGCGCGTGGCCGCGCTGCGCCGCGACGAACTCGAGTTCACGCCCGACGCCGGCGGCGACGCGCTGCCGCTGCGCTGGCGGCAAGATCCGTGGGGCAACCTGCCACAGATGCCCGAAGGCAGCGGCTGGCTGCACTGGAAGCGCCTGCTGCGGCCCGACATGGCGCTGGGCGATGTCGTCACCGGCGAGGTGGTCGGTGGCCACAGCGGTGGCAGCGGCCGCCTGCGCGGCCAGGTCATCGCGCTGGGGGTGCAAACCACGCTCGGCCGGCCGTTCGACGCCGCGGTGATCGAGCTCTTCGGCGACGCCCCGATGGCCGACCACGGCACGCGCCTGGACGGCGTGATGGTCGTTGACCGCAAGAGCGGCGTGCTGCTGCGGCTCGAGTTGAAGAGCGGCAACCCCGAGTTCGCGCTGCGACGCACGCTGACGCGCATCGAGCCGGTCCTTGACCCACCCCCGTAGCGCCTTCGGCGCACCCCCTCAAGGGGGCTGAGGCCCGCGGCTCCAAGCCGACTGGCGTCAGCTTGGACGGGCCGAGGAATGGCCGCGTCCCGCGGCCATGCGGCCTGCAAGGCCCGCTGGCGAACCGGCAGAGCCGGATTCGCGGCGGTTGCTTGGCAATACGTCTGGCTCGCGTCGGTCGGTTTACGCAGCTTTACCCGGCAGCCGTCAGCCGCTCACGGGCGGGGGCCATTCTGTCTACACCTTCACTGTTTCAGGAGCCACTACATGGCCATCCGCTCACGCTCACTGTTCAACCCCGGCCGCCTGTTCGGTGCTGCGGTCCTCGCCGCTGCGCTCGGCAGCGCAGCGCTTTCCGTCTGGGCCCACCCCGGTGGCCACGGCGGCCACGGCATGCAGGGCGGTGCCGGCATGATGGGCATGCCGATGCAGGGGCGCATGGTCGAGCGCATGCTCGACAGCGTCAACGCCACGGCTGAGCAACGCGCCCAGGTCAAGCAGATCACCGAGCGCGCCGCCGCCGACATGAAAGCCCAGAACGAGTCGGGCCGCGCACTGCGCGAGCAGGGCACGAAGCTGTTTACGCAAGCGGTGGTCGATGCCAACGCCGCCGAGGCGCTGCGCCAGCAAATGATGCAGCAGCACGACCAGGCTTCGCGCCGCATGATGCAGACCATGCTCGACGTCAGCCGCGTGCTCACGCCCGAGCAGCGCCAGTCGCTTGCCGAGCGCATGGCCAAGCGCCGCGACATGATGCAGCGCCACATGCAGGAGCGTCAGTCGATGGAAGGTGCGCCGGCCAAGCGCTGAGCGCCCTCACTGGCTTATGCTTTGGGCCCGCGTGCGTGCCCCGGCGAGGCTCCTCGCCGGGGTTTTCTTCCCACCACAGGCTGCAAACCCGATGGTCTCCGCGCAACGCCTGCTGCTGATCGACGACGACGCGCGCCTGGCCGCGATGGTGGGCGACTACCTGCGCCATGCCGGCTTCGAGGTCGACGCCGCCGGGTCGCTGGCTGCCGGTCGCGACAAGCTGCGCGAGGGCACGTATGACGCGCTGCTGCTCGATCTGATGCTGCCCGACGGCGACGGCCTGGACCTCACGCGCGAGCTGCGCGCCGACTCGCGCACGCGGCGCCTGCCGCTGCTGATGCTCACCGCACGCGGTGAGCCGCCGGACCGCATCGTCGGCCTCGAACTCGGCGCCGACGATTACCTGGGCAAGCCCTTCGAGCCGCGGGAGTTGCTGGCGCGCGTGAAGGCGCTGCTGCGCCGCGCGCAACCCGAAGCCGCGGCCGACGAAGTGCTGCGTTTCGGTCGCCTGGAAATCGACCTCGGCGCGCGCCAGGCGCGCATCGACACCAAGCCCTGCGATCTCACCGGGCACCAGTTCGAGCTGCTCGCGGTGTTGGCACAGGCCGCCGGCCGCGTGCTCTCGCGCGACCAGATCATGGACGCGTTGCGCGGCCACCCGATGGAAGCCTTCGACCGCTCGATCGACGTGCACGTGTCGCGCATCCGCGCGGCGATCGAAGACGACCCGAAGAACCCGCAGCGCGTGCTCACCGTGCGTGGCGTGGGCTACCTGTTCGCCAAACGCCAGGACGCCGGCCAGGACGCCGGCCGATGAAATCGCTTTACCTGCGCATCTACCTCACAGTGGTGGTGGTGCTGGCCTTGTTCGCCCTGGGCTCGGGCTGGCTGTTCCAGCGCGAGGTGCAGTCCGAGCGCGGCCGTTTCGATGCCCAGGTGAGCGAGCGCATCGGCGCCTGGGCCGACCTGATCCAGCGCTCGCTGCCCGCGGCCGACGCCGAGCGCCAGCAGCAGGCGAGCGCGCTGCGCGAATGGTCGCAGCGGCTGCGCCTGCCACTGGCGCTCGACGACGCCCAGGGCCAGCGCATCGCGGCCAGCGAGTCGTACCAGCGACGCATCGCCGAATTGCCCGACGCGCCGCGCGGCACCGCGGTCCGCCTGGACGACGGCCGCACGCTGTGGCTGCTGCGCGGGCTGCCGCAGGGCATGCGCGGTGGCGGTGGCATGCGCCTGGGCGGCGGTGGCCCCGGCGGCTCGCCGATGCTCCCGCTGCTGCCACCGTGGGCGCGCGGGGCCGGGCTGGTGGCCTTGCTGGTGCTGCTGTTCCTGGGCGTGGCCGCCGGGGCCTACCCGGTCGTGCGGGGCCTGACGCGCCGGCTCGAGAGCTTGAAAGGCGGCGTCGAGCGCTTCGGCGCCGGCGCCCTGGGCCAGCGCGTCGATGCGTCGGGGCGCGACGAAGTCGCCGCGCTGGGTGCCAGCTTCAACCAGGCCGCCGAGCGCATCGAAGCGCTGGTGCGGTCGCACCAATCGCTGCTGGCCAATGCCAGTCACGAACTGCGCTCGCCGCTGGCGCGGCTGAAGATGGCGGTGTCGCTGCTCGAAGATGCCCCCGAAGGCGCCCCGCGCGATCGGCTCAAGGCCGAGATCGGCACCAACATCGGCGAGCTCGACGCGCTGGTCGAAGAGGTGTTACTGGCCAGCCGGCTCGATGCCCAGGCGGGCAACCCTGTGAGCGAGCCGGTCGACCTGATTCCGATCGCAGCCGTCGAGGCGGCGCAGGTCGGCGCCGAACTGCAGGCCGTGCTGCCGGCACTGACCGTCAACGGCGACGAGCGCCTGCTGCGCCGCGCCTTGCGCAACCTGCTCGAGAACGCGCGCCGTTATGGCGGCGGCGGCGAGATCACTCTGGGCGCCGAGCGCGTTGCAGCCACGCCGCCGCGCGTCGAACTGCGCGTGTGCGACCGCGGCCCCGGCGTGCCCGAAGCGCTGCGCGAGCGCATCTTCGAGCCCTTCTTTCGCCTGCCCGGCCATGCCGAGCGCGAGGGCGGCGTCGGCCTCGGGCTGGCCTTGGTGAAACAGATCGCCGAGCGCCACCGCGGCCGCGTGCGCTGCGAAGCGCGCGATGGCGGTGGCAGCTGCTTCGTGCTCAGCCTGCCACTGGCCTAGGCAACGCGACCGGCCTCTGCGCACCGTCAACGGGCGGGCGACGCTGGAAACTGCAAAATCTGTCACCAATTGTTATGAATCGTCATTTGAGCTGCGTGAGGGTGTGAGCTATCTCCATTCCACCGGTGGCATCGCTTCGTAGAGTTCGCACGTCGATTGATTGTTGCTGCATGTAACGACCAAGCGACCTTCCGAACCCCTCACCGGAGAAAACTGCGATGAAAAACCTCACTTCCTTGTCCATGGCGACTGCATTGGTGGCTTCGTTGGGTGCCTTTGCCTCGACTCCCTCAACGGCAGCCGAGACGGCTACTGGGGCGGTGCAGGTGTCGGGCGAAAAGCGCGACAGCGGTCTGGGTGCCTTGCCTCACTACGGCAAGTGGGCCGACCCGACTGGCAAGAACCCGTTGCGCCTCGCATCGGACGCGTCGGGCACCAAGGTTCAAGTGGCGGGCGAAAAGAACGACAGCGGCCTGGGTGACTTGCCGCACTACAGCCAATGGGCCGACCCGACCGGCAAGAATCCGGCCGGGCGCCGGGCCGTGCAGGCGTCGCAGGCGAAATAGTTCGACGTTTGCGCCGCGGCATCGCTCGGTTCGAGCGCAGCCGAGGCCGAGCACAGCAGCTTCACGCCTGCATCGCCGGCGCAGCGTTTTTCTGCTGCCGCAGCACCCAGAGCAGGAGCAGCGTCAGGCCCAGCGCGGCGGCGCCGAGGCCTGCGGTGGAGGCCACCCAGTAGCCGCGCGCGCCGTGCAGCGCGGCCGGCACCGCGCCGCCGACGTTGAACGCCAGCACGTAGCCGCCGCCCATGCCCAGGCCCCAGATCGACGTGGCGTAGATCAACAGCGGCACGCTGGCGATGCGGTAGGCGCGCAGCACGAACGAGGCCGCAATCTGCATCGCGTCGACGAAGTGGAACAGCCCCACCCAGGCCAGCAGCGGCAGCGCGGCCGCCACGATCACCTCGTTGCCGGTATACAGGCGCACGACCCCCTCGCGGGCAAAGAAGATCACGCCGCCGAGCGCCAGTGCGCACAGCGCCGCGAGCTGCATGCCATGCCAGCCCAGGCGCCGCGCATCGCGCGCCTGCCCGGCGCCGATGCTTTGCGCCACCAGCGTGCTCGCGGCGTTGCCGATCGCCAGCGGCAGCATGAACAGCAGCGACACCAGGTTGGCCGCGATCTGGTGCCCGGCCACCGCGGTGGCGCTGATGCGCGAGATGAAGAAGGCCATGAACGCGAAGCCCGTCACCTCGACCAGGATCGACGCGCCCATCGGCACGCCGAGCTTGACCTGCGCCCACAACGCCGTGCGGTTCGGCGGCTTCAGGCCGTGGCCGATGATCGCGAAGGGCGCATAGAAGCGGTCGCGGCGCATCACCTGCCAGGCCACCAGCAACTGGCACCACATGACGATGCAGGTGGCGATGCCGCAGCCCGTGACGCCGAGCGACGGCACCGGCCCGGCGCCGAACACCAGCAGCGCCGACAGCGGCACCTTCAGCGCCAGCCCGCCGACCTGCACCGCCATCACCGCCTTGGGCCGCGACACCGCGGTGTTGAAGCCGCGGTAGGCGGTGAACAGCATCGAGGCCGGCAGCGAAAACGCCAGCGCGAGCAGGAAGCCGCGCACCTTGCCCTCGACCTCGGGCGTGGCTTGGGCCAGCGCCAGGAACGGCGCCGGAAACACCAGCAGCAGGCAGCCCGGCGCCGACAGGCCGAGCGCCAGCCACGCCGCCTGGTGCAACTGGTCACCCGCGGCTTCGTGGCGCTTGGCGCCGTAGAGTTGCCCGGCCAGCGGCCCGACCGCCAGCACCACGCCCGCCAGGCCGATGAAGATGGTGATGTAGGCCGCCGCACCCACTGCAAAGGCCGCCAGGTCGGCCGCCGAATGGCGCGCCACCAGGGCCGTGTCGACGGTCGAGAACGCCAGCACCGCCACCTGGCCGACCAGCACCGGCCAGGCCAGTTCGACAATCCGCCGGGCGCTGCCGCGCAGCGTGGTCGGGGCGGTGCTCAAGCCAGGCTCAGGCGCTGCGGCGCGGCGCGGCCGTGCGGGCCGCGGCCGGCGGTGCGGGGTCGGCGAAGGCGCTCGCGTCGGGGTGGTCGACGCCGCTGGCCTGCTGCGCGCGCTCGGCATAGCGGTTGAAGCGCCAGGCGGTGGCCTGCATCGTGATGCGTCGCCAGACCACGCGCTTCTCGCCCGGCGTCAGCCGCGGCCAGTGCTGGACCTCGCTCTCGGTGCGGCCGCAGCCCTTGCAGACCGCGTCGCCTTGCGCGGTGGAGCAGATCGCGATGCACGGCGCATCGGGCGTGCTGGCATACCAGTCGAGCCAGGCTTGCTTGGCAGGCGCGGGCATCGTGTCTTCGTCGCACTGCGGCTCGCGGTAATAGACCATCAGCGCATACACCTCGGCCAGCGCGCGGACCTCGGTGCAGGCGGTGATGCCGTCGGCCGACGGCGAGCGCGCGCGCCACCAGTTGATGGCGCGCTCGATGTCGGTGATATGGATGCCGGCCATGGGGGGTGCTGCGGGGGCGCCAAGCATAGTGTCGCCTGGGGCCGCGGCCGGCCGCACCGCTTACTTGGTGCTGTAGTTCGCCGGCAGCCAGCGGTAGCCCTTGCCATCGGGGCGCAACTGGCCGATGCCGGGGAACGAGACGTGGGCGATGGCCACGTAGTAGCCTTTCTTTGCCGCATCCGCGTAGGCCTTCTTGCGCTGCGGCGCGGCGGCCTTGGAATCGACGTCGAACTGGATCGTCACGGAAGGGTCGGCGAACTGCACCGCGGCCACGTGCATCAGGTCGCCCCACAAGACCAGCTTCTGGCCGTTGCTCTGGACCACATAGGCGGCGTGGCCGGGCGTGTGGCCGTGCGTGGCGTAGGCCTTGATTCCGGGCACCAGTTCGGCGTCGCCCTCGAAGGGCTTGAACTTGCCGGCGTCGACATACGGCTTCATCGAGGCCTGCGCGCCCTTGAAGAAATCCTTCATCGCGTCGGGCGCCTTGTCCATGGTGGCCTTGTCGAGCCAGAAGTCCGACTCCTTCTTGTCGGCGCGCACGATGGCGTTGGGGAACACGGCCTTGCCGTCGGCGGAGGTGATGCCGCCCACATGGTCGGCATGCATGTGCGTGAGGTAGATCTCGTCGACCTGCTCGGGCGTGTAGCCCGAGGCCTTGAGGTTGGCCACCAGCTTGCCCAGCGTGGGCCCGAACAGGCCGGCCGCGCCGCTGTCGATGAGCACCAGCTTCGAGCCGGTGTTGATGAGGTAGCCGTTGACCGAGGTCTCCACCGGCACCTTCAGGTAGGCGCGCATCAGTGCCGCATGCACCTTGGCCGCGGTGGTGCCGGTGAGCAGCTTGTCCATCGGCAGCTCGACCGTGCCGTCACTCAGCGCCGTGACCTCGAACGCGCCGAGCGGCATGCGGTACCAGCCCGGGGCCTGGCCCTTGGCCGGCGGCGCGGCGGCGTGGGCCAGGGCGGTGGCGGCGACAAGGCCGAGGGTGGCGATCCAGCGGCGTGCGGTCAGGCGGTGCATGGGTGTTCTCCAGCGAAGCGGGGGCCGCAGCATAGCGCCGCCGCGGCTCACATGCCCGGCACGTTGACCATCCAGCCGACGCCGAAGCGGTCGGCCACCATGCCGAACCTGGGCGACCAGAAGGTCTTGGCCAGCGGCATCTGCACCGTGCCGCCATCGGCGAGCGCGGCGAACAGGCGCTCGGCCTCGGCCTCGTTGGCCGCGTCGAGCGAGAGCGAGAAGCCATTGAACACGGGCTTGCCGTCGCAGCGCCCGTCGCTGGCCATCACGTTGCTGGTGCCGATGCGCAGCGTGGCGTGCATGACCTTGTTTTCCGAGCCCGGCGGCAGCATGCCCGGCGGCGGCTGTTCGGGGGCCTCGTTGTTGCGCATCATCATCACAACCTCGGCGCCGAGCGCGCGCTTGTAGAACTCGATCGCTTCTTCGCAGCGGCCGTTGAAGAACAGGTAGGACTCGACGTGCATGGCGGCTCCTGGGTGGGTTGAGGGGAGGGCGGCCACTCTACGCCGGGCCGGGGGCCTTGCAAAGTCTTGCAGGTTGTAGTGGGTGTGGGGGTCGGCTATCGTCGGGGCCAATGCACAACAAGACGCGTCAGGGCGGAGGCGGGTGAGCACACCGGAGCAACAGGCACGCGCCGAAATCGACCGCCTGCTCGGTGCCGCCGGCTGGGCCGTGCAATCGGTCGATGCGGTGAACCTGCACGCCGCGCGCGGCGTGGCGATCCGTGAGTTCCCGCTGGACACCGGCTACGGCTTCGCCGACTACCTGCTCTACGTCGACGGCAAGGCCTGCGGCGTGGTCGAGGCCAAGAAGCAGGGCGCCACGCTCACCGGCGTGGAAGTCCAGTCAGGGCGCTATGCGCAGGGCCTGCCCGCCAGCCTGCCGGCGTGGCACCGGCCGCTGCCCTTCCTGTACGAGTCCACCGGCGTCGAAACGCACTTCACCCAGGGCCTGGACCCGGCGCCGCGCGCCCGCAACGTCTTCGCCTTCCACCAGCCCGCGCTGCTGGCCGAGTGGCTGAAGCTGCTGCCGCTGGCCAGCACGCTCAGCACCGGCAGCGGCGCGGCGGCGCCGGCCGTGAACGCACCGCCGCCCACCTTCCTGGCCCGCCTGCAGCAGATGCCCGAACTCGTCACCGAGTGGGGCGACTTCAAGCTCTGGCCGGCGCAGATCACCGCCATCCGCAACCTGGAAAAGAGCCTCGCCGCCAACAAGCCGCGCGCGCTGATCCAGATGGCCACCGGCAGCGGCAAGACCTTCACGGCCATCGGCTTCATCTACCGCCTGATCAAGTTTGCCGGCGCGCGCCGCGTGCTGTTCCTGGTCGACCGCGCCAACCTCGGCCGCCAGACCAAGAAGGAGTTCGACGCCTACGTTTCGCCCTACAACAACTACAAGTTCGGCGAGGAATACATCGTCCAGCACCTGCAGGGGAACAGCCTCGACGCAGTAGCGCGCGTCACCATCAGCACCATCCAGCGCATGTTCAGCATGTTGAAGGGCCGCGAGCTGGCCGACGAGGACGACGAGCACAGCCTAGAGGCGATCGAGAGCCTGTTCAAGCAACCCGAGCCGATCGACTACAACCCGAAGTACCCGATCGAGACCTTCGACATCATCGTCACCGACGAAGCG
>JANMSR010000263.1:0-1560 GCA_031389565.1 Burkholderiales bacterium | reverse complement strand
AATGCCGACAACCAGAAGGCCTCCAATGTCGGCAAGCTGGTGGTGCTGACCAGCCAGCAACAGGCCACGGCACTGGCGCCCGCCGTCGGCCAGACCGACCTGAGCGGCGGCACGGTGACGCTGGCCGACGTGGCCAAGGCCGTGTCCAACGCCGTGGCCGAGGCCCTGCCGGCGCTCGGCGCCGCGGCCGCCACCCCGGCCGTGGCCAGCGCCACGGGGGCCGCGTTGCAGACCGCACTGACCACCGCAGCGACCGCGGCGGTGCAGCAGATTGCCCTGACCGTGCCCGAAGTCGTCGCCAGTGTCGGCGTGGCCAAGCTGCCGCCGGTGGCCGGCAGCACGACGGGCGAGGCACGCGCCAGCCTGCGCGTGCTGCAGTACACCGACGCGCAGAACTGGTTCATCCGCAGCCAGCAATCGACCGCGGCCGACAACACCCCCGACGCTGGCAACCGCGTGCGCGGCTTCGATGTGCGCACCCGCATGGCGCCCTATGCCTTCGAGCCGACCCGCGGCGTGGCGCAGTCCTTCGCCTTCGGCAACACGCTGGAGAACTCGGGCGACCTGCACTGGACCGGCAGCACCTGGGCCGCCTGCACGCTGGGCCAGCGCAACACCAGCACCGTGCGCGATGCCCAGGGCCGCAACAGCTACGACTATTGCGACGGCTACGAAAAGGGCACCAGCGTGCTCACGACCCAGGACATCGCCGGCCAGACCCTGGCCAGCGTGCTCACCGGCAAGATCCGCAGCTACCCGGGCGGCGCCAACGGCGTGCTGTTCTCGCAATGGGGCCCGGCCAATCTGGCGCTGCTGGGTACAGGCACCCTGCCGGCTGGCTCGCAGATTGGATACACCCAGGGCACGGTGACCGAATCGGCATGGGCCTATGACCTGCGGGCGAGCAACCAGGTGCTGATTTTCAGCGCCGCGGTGGCGGCCGGCGGCGACGCGCGCACGGGCACACCGGCCTGCGCCGGTGCCACCCCCTCGGTGGCCGCCACCACCCTCGAAGAGATGGCGGCGCGGATGCCGGGCCAGCCCTGCATCTTCGGCGCACAGACCAATGCCGACGGCACCAGCACCAACCCGCGCCAGGGCTGGGGCCCGACCTCGCTGAGCCTGGGCAACCTGGCCAACGGCAACACCCTGCCGGCGGGCACCGGCAACTACTACACCACCACCGCCCGCCTGCGCGTGAGCTTCGCCGCCAGCGGCAACGCCACCACCTACCACAGTTGCTACGAACGCCGGGCCGATGGCGGCACGCAGAACTGCAGCGTCATCGGCACCGGCACGTACAGCATCGCCACGCTCGGCGACGCCCGGGTGATGAGCTTTGCCAACCTGCCGGTGCAGGTCGAAGGCTTGACTTTCAGGCGGGTCTTCGTCGAGCGCGGCGGCCGCATCTACTACGGCTACAAGAACAAGGTCGGCCAGGAGTTCAACAACTTGGCGCTGAACCTGCCGGCGGCCAATGCCTACCTGGGTGTGCTGGGACTGCCGATCATCCAGCCCGCGGACGCACCGCAAGCGCTCACCGGCGCCAAGGCGACGAAC
>JANMSR010000530.1:0-2350 GCA_031389565.1 Burkholderiales bacterium | reverse complement strand
CATCACGATCCCGATCCAGACCCACGCGGTCAAGATGAACATGCCGATCCCGAGCAGCGTGCAGCCCAAGGAGCCGCGCCCGCCGATCCGCGTCGACATCGACTTCGACGGCACCATCGGCTGGAACGGCGTGGCCGTGACGCGCGACGAATTGCAGGCCAAGCTGCGCGAAGTTGCCGCCGAGCCCGACCAGCAAGAGGTGCATATGCGCCCGAACAAGCTGGTGACCTACAAGAACGTCGTCTTCGTGATGGCCAGCGCCCAACGCCTGGGCGTCACCAAGATCGGCTTGGTCGGCAACGAACAGTTCATGAACTGACAACGCAGCGGAGGCGTCAACGCCTGCCACGCGGGGATCGTTGCCGGCACACGGCCGATCCCCGTTGTTCATTTTCCGCACAACCCATCCTGCGAGAGCATCGACCATGAAATCAATCCGCGCCCTGACCGCCGCCCTGCTCGCCGCCGGCCTCTTCGTCGGCGTGACGAACGCCGCTCTGGCGCAAAGCATCCGCCCCGAAGTCGGCAAGCCGCTGCAGCAGGCCAGCGACTTTCTCAAGGCCGGCAAAGCCCGCGAGGCGATGGCCAAGGCACGCGAGGCCGATGCCGTGGGCGGCAAGAACGCCGCCGAGCAGGTGTTGATCGACCGCATGAAGGGCGCCGCTGCGCAGCGCACCGGCGACAACGGCACGGCGATCGCGGCCTTCGAGTCGGCCATGGCCTCGGGCCGCCTGTCGGGCGGCGAGCAGGCGCAGATTGCCGAATCGCTGGCCTTCGCCTACTCGCAGAACAAGAACTGGGCCAAGACCACCGAGTGGGCCAACCGCGCGCGCGCTGCCGGCGGCAACAGCGCACAGTTGAATCAGTTGATCGCCTACGTGCAATCGCAAAGCGGCGACTACGCGCAGGTCTTCAGGGACTCGCAGGCCCAGGTGCATGCGGCCGAACAGGCCGGCCGCCGCCCCGGTGAAGACGACCTGCTGCGCCTGGCCGACGCCGCCAAGCGGCAGAACAACAACGCGGCGTACTCCAGCGCGCTGGAAAAGCTGGTGCTGTACTACGCCAAGAAGGACTACTGGAGCGCGCACCTGGCCAGCCTGCAACGCAAGCCCGGCTTCGCCGACCGCCTGGGCCTGGACGTGATGCGGCTCAAGCTCGCCAACGGGCTGATCACCAAGACCGACGATTTCATGGAGATGGCGCAACTGGCGCTGCAGGCCGGCGTGCCGATCGAAGCCAAGAACATCGTCGACAAGGGCTACGCCGCGGGCGCGCTCGGCACCGGCGACCAGGCAGAGCGACACAAGCGGCTGAAGGATCTGGTGGCCAAGCAGCAGGTCGAAAGTGCTGCCGGCATTGCCAAAGACGCCACCGACGCGGCAGGGCAGAAGGACGGCAACGACCTGGTCAAGGCAGGAACCGTGTACGCCTCGATGGGCCAGACCGACAAGGCCGTCGAGCTGATCGAAAAAGGCATCGCCAAGGGCGGCCTGAAGCGCCCCGACGACGCCAAGCTGCGCCTGGCCCTGGCCCTCGCGCAAGCCCCCAAGACGCGAGCCAAGGGCGTGCAGATGCTGCGCAGCGTGACCGGCAGCGACGGCACCGCCGACGTGGCCACGTTGTACGCGGTGGTGGTGCAGCAGCAGAGCTAACTACGCGACAGCCCAGTCGGCCGACAGCAACTCGGCCTGCTCCAACACCGTCTGCGTTGCCTTCTCCTGCTTGTCCGGCGGGTAGCCGTACTTGCGCAGGATGCGCTTGACGATCACGCGCAGTTGCGCGCGCACGTTGTCGCGCACGGTCCAATCGATGGTCACGCTCTTCTTCACGGTCGCGACCAGCTCGCGAGCGATGCCAACGAGCGTGGGCTCGCCCAACACCTTCACCGCGCTGTCGTTGACTTCCAGCGCGTCGTAGAAGGCCAGTTCTTCTTCGGTCAGTTTCAAGGCTTCGCCGCGCGCGTTCGCGGCGCGCATATCCTTGGCCAGTTGGATCAGTGCTTCGATCACCTTGGCCGTGTCGATGGCCCGGTTCTGGTATTGGCGTACCGCCTGGTCCAGCATTTCAGCAAACGAGCGCGCCTGCACCACGTTGCGCTTGCCACGGGCCTTGATCTCGCCCCTGAGCAATTTCTGCAGCAATTCCACCGCCAGATTGCGCTGCGGCATGCCCTGCACTTCGGCGAGAAACTCGTCGGAGAGGATCGAGATGTCAGGCGTCTTCAAGCCCGCAGCGGCGAAGATGTCGACCACACCATCGGCCGCCACTGCCTTCGAGATGATCTGCCGGATGGCGTGCTCCAACTCCTCGTCGGTCTTCTGCTCGCCCGGCAGGCTCTTGGCCAGCACGG
>JANMSR010000516.1:0-7037 GCA_031389565.1 Burkholderiales bacterium | reverse complement strand
GATTTCGTGCGCAAGCGCGAGTTCGACATGCTGCGCAAGGTGCGCCGCGAGGGCCTGTCGCCCGAACAGCTGGCCGCGCTCGGCGGGTCGTCGCGGCTGGACGACTCCGACTCGAAGGTCAACGACGCCACGGCGCGTCAGGCCGACAGCGGCGTCAAGGCCAAGATCGACGAAATCGAGCAGCAGATGGTGGGCGACAACTTCGCCGGCCCGAACGCGCGCAAGCCGGTGGGTATGTTCGAAGCCCAGACGCAGCGACAGCCGTTTCGCCAGACCACGACGCGGCCGTCCGTGCTGGCGCGCCAGGCGTCCGACGCGCAGCCCCCCGCGCCAGCGCCGGCCGCGCCCGCGGCGCCATCGCTCGCGCCACCGCCGCGCAACGCCGCTGCCACGGTATCGCTCGGTGGCCTGCAGGGGAGCGCGAGCAGCGACTTCGCCAGTCCGTTCTCGGTCGAGGTCAGCGAGGTCGTGCACGACCCCGAACTCGACGAGGCCGTGATCGCTTTCGCCAATGCCGATTTCGATCAATGCGAGCAGGCACTGACGGCGCTCACGCGCACCGGTGGCGCGCGCGCGCAGCATGCCGAGACCTGGCTGGTGCTGTTCGATTTGCACCGCGCGACCGGACAGCAACACAAATTCGAGGGTCTGGCGCTCGAATACGCGCAGCAGTTCGGCTGGTCGGCGCCGCAATGGTTCTCGCTGCCCAAGCTGGTGGCCGAGTCGGCGCAGCAGGACAAGCCGCGCGAGCACCGCGCCGCCGGCGAGATTGGCTGGATTTGCCCCGCACTGCTCGACATCGACGCCGTGGCGCGGCTGCGCTCGGTGACGCTGCAACTGCCGCTGCCCTGGGTCTTCGACTGGAGTGCGCTGCAGAACGTCGAGCCCGAAGCGGCCGCGAACCTGTCCGAGCTGTTCCGCCATTGGGCGCCCGAAGCGTTGGACATGCGCTGGCTGTCGGGCGAGCGCTTCCTCACCGCGCTGCAGGACGCCGCGCCCACCGGCGTGCGCGACGCCGACCCGGCCTACTGGGTGCTGCGCCTGGACGCGCTGCGTCTGGCCAACCGGCCCGACCAGTTCGACGAAGCGGCGATCGACTACTGCGTCACCTACGAGGTCTCGCCGCCTTCGTGGGAGCGCGCGCGCTGCCAGGTGCGCATCGGCGGTTCGGGGCTGTCGACGCAGTCGCCGCCGCTGTCGCAGGTGGGCGAGGTCGCGACGACTTTCCTCGAATCCACGATCGACGAGCAGAGCGGCGCAGTGACCATGGCCTCGGTCGAATTGTCGGGGCAACTGGTCGGCGACATCGGCGCCACGCTCAAGCAGCTCGACGCCCAGCTCACGGTGGCCCCGCTGGTCACGGTGTCGTGCGCCAAGCTGATCCGCGTCGATTTCATCGCTGCCGGCGACCTGCTCAACTGGGTGCTTGCCAAACGCGGCGAGAGCCGCAGCGTGACCTTCGCCGAGGCCCACCGCCTGGTGGCGTTGTTCTTCGGCGCGATGGGCATCAACGAGCACGCCGGCGTGCGGGTGCGCACCAACTGATCGCACCCACCGCGTCTGGCGCGCTCCCGGCGCGTCTTGAACGACAGCGACCCGGCCCCACCTCGGAGCCCAGCATGGAAAACAACCCCAGCTTTCACGGCACCACCATCCTCAGCGTGCGCCGCAACGGCGTGGTGGCGATCGGCGGCGACGGCCAGGTCACGCTCGGCAGCATCGTCGTCAAGGGCAGCGCGCGCAAGGTGAGGAAGCTTCACCGCGACACGGTGCTGGCCGGGTTTGCCGGCGCCACGGCCGACGCCTTCACGCTGTTCGAGCGCTTCGAGGCCAAGCTCGAAAAGCACCAGGGGCACCTGGTGCGTGCGGCGATCGAGCTGACGCGCGACTGGCGCACCGACCGCGTGCTGCGCCGCCTCGAAGCGATGCTGGCTGTCGCCGACAAGGAGGCCTCGCTGATCATCACCGGCAACGGCGATGTGCTCGAGCCTGAGTACGGCATCGTGGCCATCGGCTCGGGTGGCGCCTACGCCCAGGCCGCCGCGCGAGCGCTGCTGGCCCACAGCGAACTGGCCGCGCCCGAGATCGTCAAGCGCTCGCTCGAAATCGCCGGTGACATCTGCATCTACACCAATCAGCAGCACACCATCGAGGTGCTGGAGTGAGCGCCGCACGGCCGCCCGAAGGCGCTCGCTCCCCCTCGGGGGGACAGGCCGCAGGCCTTGGGGGGCAGTCATGAGCGCGATGACGCCGCAGGAGATCGTCTCCGAGCTCGACCGCCACATCGTCGGGCAAAACGATGCCAAGCGCGCGGTGGCCATCGCGCTGCGCAACCGCTGGCGGCGCCAGCAGGTGGAAGAGAAGATGCGCGGCGAGATCACGCCGAAGAACATCCTGATGATCGGCCCCACCGGCGTCGGCAAGACCGAGATCGCGCGCCGGCTGGCCCGATTGGCCGACGCGCCGTTCATCAAGGTCGAGGCCACCAAGTTCACCGAGGTGGGCTACGTCGGCAAGGATGTCGACTCGATCGTGCGCGACCTGGTCGATGTGGCGGTCAAGCAGGAACGCGAGCGCCAGATGCGCGGCAAACGCGCGCTGGCCGAAGAGGCGGCCGAGGAGCGCGTGCTCGACCTCCTGATCCCTGCGCCAAGGGACACGCGCAGCGCCGTCGGCTTGGCCGGCGACAGCAGCGCACCCGCGAGCCCGGACAGCACCGCCCGCCAGGTGATGAGAAAACGCCTGCGCGAAGGCGCGCTGGCCGACAAGGACATCGAGATCGAGGTCGAGCAGCCGCGGCAGGCCCTCGAGGTGCTCGGCCCGCAGGGCATGGAAGAGATGGCCGAGCAATTGAAGGGCCTGTTCGCGCAGATGGGCGGCACGCGCAAGAAGACGCGCAAGGTCAGGATCGGCGAGGCGCTCAAGCTGCTGATCGACGAAGAAGCCGCCAAGCTGGTCAACGAAGACGAGATCCGCGCGGCGGCGCTGGCTCAGGCCGAGGGCAACGGCATCGTCTTCATCGACGAGATCGACAAGGTGACCTCGCGCAACAGCGAAGGCAGTGGCGCCGAGGTCAGCCGCCAGGGCGTGCAGCGCGACCTGCTGCCCCTGGTCGAGGGCACCACGGTCAACACCAAGTACGGCATGGTCAAGACCGATCACATCCTGTTCATCGCCAGCGGCGCCTTTCACCTGGCCAAGCCGAGCGACCTGATCCCGGAATTGCAGGGGCGCTTCCCGATCCGGGTCGAACTCGCATCGCTCACGGTCGACGACTTCGAAGCCATCCTGACCAGCACCCACGCCAGCCTGGTCAAGCAGTACCAGGCCCTGCTGGCCACCGAGGGCGTCACGCTGGCGATCACGCCCGACGGCGTGCGCCGGCTGGCGCAGATCGCCTTCGACGTGAATGAGCGCACCGAGAACATCGGCGCTCGGCGCCTGGCCACGGTGATGGAGCGCCTGCTCGACGAGATCAGCTTCGATGCACCCAACCGCAGTGGCACCAGCGTGTCCATCGACGCCGCGGCAGTCGATGCCAAGCTGGCTGCACTGGCCGGCAACGAAGACCTGTCACGCTACATCCTCTGATTTTTTGAGATCAGAGCGCCAGCCGGTGCGACTGCAGCGCCAGCAGGCCGTCGAAGATCAATGAGTCGACGGTCTCGAACGCCAGGTCGGTGATGGGGGCCATCTTCACCGTGGCGCCCCCGGTCATCAGCAGCAGCGGCTCGGCGCCGCAGCGCGCTACCAGCTTGCGATGGATGCGTTCGATAGCGCCGGCCAGCGCGTGCGCGCCGCCGCTCATCAGCGCATCGCTGGTATTGGTGGGGAAGTCGACCACCTCGCCGGTGGGCACGCGCAGGCCCGAGGTGCCCTGCTCGAGCGCGCGCAGCATCAGGCCGAAGCCGGGCATGATCAGGCCGCCGAGGAAGCGACCGTCGGCGTCGAGCGAATCGACGGTGACCGCGGTGCCGACCATCACCACCAGCGCCGGCCGCTCGGGCGCGTGCTGCCGTCGTGCGCGCTGCCGCACATGCCAGCGTGCGCCGATCAAGGCGGCCCAGCGGTCGGAGCCGAGCCGCGTCGGGTATTCGTAGCCGTTGATCACGCCACCGTCGTGCGCCGACGGCACCAACCAGCGCGGCGTGATTTCCCACAGCTCCAACTGTTCCTCGACGCGGCGGCGCACCGCGTCGCCGGCGACGTTGCAGCCGAGCATGCTGCCCGGGGCCGTGAGCTTGCGCCAATCGCCTTCGGCCAGCGTGTCGATCGTCTCCAGGAACACCGCGCCAGCGGCCACGACGGCGGCGCCGGGTTGCGGGGTGGCGTACTGCGCCCACTTCAGCCGCGTGTTGCCGATGTCGATGGCCAGAAACGTCATGGCGGTGGCCGCGACGCGCTGGGCAGGCTCAACAGGTGCCGGACATGGCGCATGGTCTGCGCCGCGACGATCTGCCGGCGCGGTTTGTGCAAGCGTTGCTCGACCTCGTCGAGCAAGGCTTCGAGGGCTTCACGGGTGGTGGCGCGCTTCAACTTCATCAGCGTCAGCGTGCCGCTCACGGGCGCCTCCTGGCGCACCGCGCGCAGCAGCAGTTCGCGGGCCTCGGCGAAGGGCCGGTCGACGCCGGCACCGGCATCGTCGTCGAGCACCGCCCAGCTCGAGTCGCCTTGCAGCGATTGCGACGACGGCAACAGCGACGAATCGCCGCTGGCGGCCACGGTGACGGTCGCGTCGGCGCCTGTGTTGCCGGTCCGGGCCACCAATCCGAGCGCCAGCAGGTCGTCGAGGCACTGCGCACCGGCGCCGGCCTGGGCGGCGAGCTTGCGAATGTCGTCCTCGCTGCGCCGCCCGTCGACCAGCAACAGCACGGTGCGGTGGCGCTGCGACAAGCGCTTGCCGCGCGTGGCCAGCTCGGCATGGCCGGAAGCGGTGCGTCGAGGTTGGGCGCTGGAGCGCGGAAGAAGGGTCATGGTCGGGCGATTGTGCAGAAATCCACCGGCCCGCTGTGCGCTCCGAGGGCAAACCACGAGGCGCCGGGCAGCAACACGCGGCTGCCGCGCAACGGTGGCATCATCGCAATTGACGTTTACGTCAACGTCAATTCAACCCGCACGACAACCCGCACCCGAGTGCCGCCATGACCGATCTGTCCGCCGATGCCAAAGCCCTGGCTGCCTACCGGCCCCAGCACAAGTTGCGCTTCGTCACCGCGGCCAGCCTGTTCGACGGCCACGACGCCGCCATCAACATCATGCGGCGGATCCTGCAGGGCATGGGCGCCGAGGTCATCCACCTGGGCCACAACCGCTCGGTCGATGAAGTGGTGACCGCGGCGCTGCAGGAAGACGCGCAGGCCATTGCCGTCAGCTCCTACCAGGGCGGCCATGTCGAGTATTTCAGGTACATGGTCGAATTGCTGAAGGCCCGTGGCGGCGAGCGGATACTGGTCTTCGGCGGCGGCGGTGGCGTGATCGCGCCGGGCGAGATCCGCGAGCTGGCCGAGCGCGGCGTGCGCATCTACAGCCCTGAGGACGGCCAGCGCATGGGCCTGCAGGGGATGATCGGCGAGATGCTGATGCGCGCGGATGCCGACTTGTCGGTGCTTGCACCGAAGTCCTTGGACGCGCTTGCCGGCCACGGCGAAGCCGCCTGGCGTGCGCTGGCGCAATTGATCACGGCGCTCGAAATCGGGCGTGTTGACGCGGCACAGGTGAAGATGCTGCGCAGCCAGGCCGCCGCGGCCAAGGTGCCGGTGCTCGGCATCACCGGCACGGGGGGCGCGGGTAAGTCCTCGCTCACCGACGAGCTGATCCGCCGCCTGCGGCTGGACCAGGACGACGCGCTGCGCATCGCGGTGGTCTCGATCGACCCGAGTCGGCGCAAGAGCGGCGGCGCGCTGCTCGGCGACCGCATCCGCATGAACGCGATCGGGCCGTGGGGTCAAGGACCGCGGGTCTACATGCGCAGCCTGGCGACGCGCGACTTCGGTTCGGAAATCAGCCAGGCCCTGCCCGACGTGCTGGCCGCGTGCAAGGTGGCCGGCTTCGATCTGATCGTCGTCGAGACTTCGGGCATCGGCCAAGGCGACGCCGCGATCGTGCCCCTGGTCGACATCCCGATGTACGTGATGACGCCCGAGTTCGGCGCCGCCACCCAGCTCGAGAAGATCGACATGCTCGACTTCGCCGACTTCGTGGCCATCAACAAGTTCGATCGCAAGGGCGCGGCCGACGCGCTGCGCGATGTGGCCAAGCAGGTGCAGCGCAACCGCGAGGCGTTCAAACAGTCGCCCGACGAGATGCCTGTGTTCGGCACCATGGCCAGCCGCTTCAATGACGACGGCGTCACGGCGCTGTACCAGGCCTTGAAGCCGCGCCTGGTGCAGGCCGGTCTGAAGTTGTCGAGCGGACGTCTGCCCGCTGTGGCAACGCGCCACAGCACGCACCAGGTGCCGATCGTGCCCGGCGCGCGGGTGCGCTACCTCGCCGACATCGCTGACAGCGTGCGCGCCTACAAGCGCCGCGCGCGCGAGCAGGCGTCGCTGGCTCGCGAAATCCAGCAGTTGCGCGCGGCCGCCGCGATGCTCACCGTCGGCAAGCCCGACAAGCCGCGCGCGGCCGAAGCGGCATCGAACCTGGCCGGCGAACGCGAAACCAAGCTCGACGCCACCGCCAGGAAGCTGCTGGCGATGTGGCCCGACATGCAAAGGGCCTACGCCGGCGACGAATACGTGGTCAAGATCCGCGGCAAGGAGTTGCGCACCGCGCTGGTCTCGACCTCGCTGTCGGGCACCAAGATCCGCAAGGTGGCGCTACCAAAGTACGAGTGCCACGGCGAGCTGCTGAAGTGGCTGCTGCTCGACAACGTGCCCGGCAGCTTCCCCTACACCGCCGGCACCTTCGCCTTCAAGCGCGAAGGCGAAGACCCGACACGCATGTTCGCCGGCGAGGGCGACGCCTTCCGAACCAACCGGCGTTTCAAGATGGTGAGCGCTGGCCTGCCGGCCAAGCGCCTGTCCACGGCGTTCGACTCG
>JANMSR010000515.1:0-10678 GCA_031389565.1 Burkholderiales bacterium | reverse complement strand
TGATCCAGCGCGTGGCTTGGATGAAGTCGACCGCGTAGTTGTCGTGCTCTTCGATGCCGGTGGCGATGGCGAAGATGTTCGGGTCGAAGATGATGTCCTCGCACGGGAAGCCGACTTCGTCGACGAGGATGCGATAGGCCCGCTCACAGATCTCGGTCTTGCGCTGGAAGGTGTCGGCCTGGCCCTGCTCGTCGAAGGCCATCACCACCGCGGCGGCGCCGTAACGCCGCACCAGGGTCGCCTGGCGCCGGAACTCGGCCTCGCCTTCCTTCATCGAGATCGAGTTGACGATGCCCTTGCCCTGGATGCACTGCAGGCCGGCTTCGATGACGCTCCACTTCGACGAGTCGATCATCACCGGCACGCGCGCGATCTCGGGCTCGCCGGCCATCAACTGCAGGAAGCGCACCATCGCGGCCCGGCTGTCGAGCATGGCCTCGTCCATGTTGATGTCGATGATCTGGGCGCCGTTCTCGACCTGCTGGCGGGCCACGGCCAGCGCCCCTTCGAAGTCCCCGGCCAGGATCAGCCGCGCAAAGGCCTTGGAGCCGGTGACATTGGTGCGCTCGCCGATGTTGACGAACAGTGCGCCGGCGCCGATGGCGACGGGTTCGAGTCCGGCAAGGCGCAGCGGCGGGGGGTTGGGGGCAGTCATCGTCGTTGCAACTGGGGCATGACGAGCGCCGTTGCCACGCGCGGCCAGGGCCACCGCGCGCTTGCCGAGCCTGGCGGTTCAGTCAACCGTCGCAACGCTCCTCGGCACGGGCGCAATTCTAGTCGCGGCCCTTGAAATCGTCGTCCTTGTCGGCACCTTGCGGCCACGGGTAGCATCCGCCACCTTTGTTCTGGAGAAATCTCGCATGACCACCGTCACCCGACGCATCGCCACCTGGATTGCCGTGCTCAGCGCGGCGCTGACGCTCAGCGGCTGCGGCTACAACCAGTTCCAGACGCTGGACGAACAGGTCAAGGCCGCATGGTCCGAAGTGCTCAACCAGTACCAGCGCCGCGCCGACCTGATCCCCAACATCGTGGCCACGGTCAAGGGCGAAGCCAACTTCGAGCAGGAGACCCTGACCAAGGTGATCGAGGCGCGCGCCAAGGCGACTTCGATCCAGGTCACGCCCGAAACGCTCAACAACCCCGAAGCCTTCAATAAGTTCCAGCAGGCACAGGGCGAATTGGGTAGCGCGCTGTCGCGCCTGATGGCCGTGAGCGAGGCCTACCCCAATCTGAAGGCCAATGCGGGCTTCCAGGACCTGCGCGTGCAATTGGAAGGCACCGAGAACCGCGTCACCGTGGCGCGCAACCGCTACATCAAGACGGTGGCCGAGTACAACGTGCTGGCGCGCCAGTTCCCGACCAACCTGACAGCCATGCTCTTCAGCTACTCGGTCAGGCCCAGTTTCACCGTCGCCAATGAAGCGCAGATCTCGGCCCCGCCCACGGTGAGCTTCGACAAGGCGCCGGCCCCTGCACCAGCCGCCTCGAAGTAAGGCGAATGCGATGAGCCTGCCGGGCCGCCCCAAGGGCGAATTCCGGAGTGCGAAGCACGAAGGAGGCCTGATGAGCCTGGTGCGGCAGCTTGCGCTGCTGCTCACCCTGCTGCTGGCCGGCCCGGCGCTGCACGCGCAAGACGTGCTGCCGGTGCCGCCGCTCAGCGGGCGCGTGATCGACCAGACCGGCACGCTCTCGGCGGCCCAGGCATCGGCCCTGAGCGACAAGCTCGCCGCTTTCGAAGCCGAATCCGGACCGCAGATCGTCGTCCTGCTGGTGCCGACCACGCAGCCCGAGGACATCGCCGCCTACGCGCAGCGCATCGGCGATGCCTGGAAGATCGGCCGCCGCGAGGTCGGCGACGGGCTGTTGATCGTCGTCGCCAAAAACGACCGCAAGGTCAACATCCAGACCGCCAAGGCGCTCGAGGGCGCGGTGCCCGACCTGGCGGCGCGGCAGATCATCGACAGCGCGATCCGCCCGGCCTTCCGCGCCAACGACTACGCCGGCGGCCTCAACGCCGCCGTCGACCAACTCATCGCGCGCATCAAGGGTGAAGCCCTGCCGGCGCCCACGCGCAAGCAGCCGTCGCCCGGCCCGTTCGGCAAGCTGCCATCCGCCGACCTGCTGATCTTCGCTTTCATCGCGCTGCCGATCGTGGCCGGCGTCACGCGGCGCATCTTCGGCCGCGGCCTCGGCTCGCTGGCCAGCGGCGGTGCCACCGGGGCGCTGGCCTGGTTCGTCAGCAGCAGCTTGCTTGTCGCCGGGGTCGGTTTGGCCATCGGCCTGCTGTTCGGCCTCTTCGCGGGGGCGTCGAACCTGCTGCGCAGCAGTGGCCGCCACGGCGGCGGCTTGGGCGGCGGTGGCTGGTCGGGCGGGGGCGGCGGAGGCGGCTTCTCGTCGGGCGGCGGCGGCGATTTCGGCGGCGGCGGCGCGTCGGGAGATTGGTAATCATGAACCCCCACGCTCACTTGCATTCGCTGCCCAACAAGCTCATGCGCATCCTCAAACACCGCTGGCTCGACGAGCGCGACACTGCACGCGCGCTCGGCCCCGAGGCCCTGAAGCGGCTCGAAGCCCGCGTGCACGCCAGCGAAGCAGCGCACAGCGGCGAGATCCGGCTGTGCGTCGAGGCCGGGCTGCCGCTGTCCTACCTGTGGAAGAACCTGCGCGCCCGCGACCGCGCGATCACCCTGTTCGGCAAGCTGCGGGTGTGGGACACCGAGGCCAACAACGGCGTGCTGATCTACCTGCTGCTGGCCGAGCACGCGATCGAGATCGTGGCCGACCGCGGCCTGGCGCGCCATGTGCCGCCCGAACATTGGCAAGCCATCGTCGCCGGCATGCGCGAGGCGTTTCGCGCCGCGCGCTACGAAGAAGGCCTGAACGCTGCGATCGATGCGGTGGATGCGCTGCTGCTGCAGCACTTCCCGCTCGCCGAAGGCACGGTGAACCCGAACGAGTTGCCGAACCTGCCCTACCTGGGCTGAGCCCGCGGCTCACAGGCTTTTGATCGGCTTGCACGGTCCGCGAAAACTTTCCTTCAGCCGCTTGCCGGGCAGCGGCGGCATCGCGATCGGGTCGGCCTCGACCTGGGTGTCGGGCAAATGATCGAGCAGGTGCCGGATCAACGTGAGGCGCCCCCGCCGCTGGTCGTTGAAGTCCACCAGCGTCCACGGCGCGCGCTTGTTGTGCGTAGCGGCCAGCATCGCGTCGCGTGCGCGGCCGTAGTCGGCATACTTCTCGCGCGCCTTCAAATCGATTGCCGTCAGCTTCCACTGCTTCATCGGGTCTTCGAGCCGCTCGGCGAAACGCTCTTCCTGTTGCGCCTGGTCGACCGTGAGCCAGTACTTGAAGAGCAGGATGCCGTCATCCACCAGCAGCCGCTCGAACTGCGGCGCCTGGGCCAGGAAGGCCTCGGTTTGCGACTCTGTGCAAAAGCCCATCACGCGCTCGACCCCGGCGCGGTTGTACCAACTGCGGTCGAACAGCGCGATCTCGCCGGCCGCCGGCAAGTGCTGCACGTAGCGTTGAAAGTACCACTGCGTGCGCTCGCGGTCGCTGGGTTTGGGCAGAGCAACGACATGGCACTGGCGCGGGTTCAAGGTGTCGGCAATCGCCGAGATCACGCCGCCCTTGCCGGCGGTATCGCGGCCCTCGATAACCACCAGCAATCGCTTGCCCGTGGCCTGCAGCCAGCGCGCCATCTGGTTGAGTTCGAGTTGTAGCGGTGCGAGCTGGTCGAGGTACTCGCTCTTGTCGAGCTTGCCGCGCTTGCGTCGTTGGGCCATCGATCGGTGCCTCCTGCTGCGCCGAGGATAGCGCGCTGCGATCAATCGGCCGTGGCACGACGGGCGGTGGCCGAGGCGCTCCAGTCCGCGAGCGGTGCGGCCAGATCGATGCCGCGGCGCAGCGCCGTCATCTCGGCGACGATGGCCACGGCGATCTCTGGCGGCGTCAGGCCACCCAGGCGCAAACCCACCGGCCCGTGCAGGCGCGCGCTTTCCTCGCGGCTGACCTCGAACTGCAGCAGCCGCTCGCGTCGCGCCTCGTTGTTGCGCCGCGAACCGAGCGCGCCGACGTAGAAGGCCGGTGTGCGCAGCGCCTCCATCAGCGCCAGGTCGTCGAGCTTGGGGTCGTGCGTGAGGGCGACCACCGCGCTGTTGGCGTCCAGGCTCATCGCCAGCACCAGATCGTCGGGCATGCTGCGTGACAGCGTCACGCCCTCCATCGCCTGCCAGCCCTCGTGGTATTCCTGGCGCGGCTCGCAGACGGTGACGCGGTAGTCGAGCATCACCGCCATCGCGGCCAGGTAGCGCGAGAGCTGGCCGCCGCCGATGATCAACAGGCGCAGCCGCGGGCCGTGCACCGTCGCCAGCACTGCGCCATCGAAGCGCAGCGTGTCACCGTCACGCGCCTCGCCGAGCCGGACCACGCCAGTGCCCATGTCGAGCCGGCGCGCGACCAACCGATGGCCCTCGATCGCCGCCAGCAACTCGCGCAACTGCGAGCGCGACGACAGCGGCTCGAGCACCACCTGCACCGAGCCTCCGCAAGGCAAGCCAAAGTGCTGTGCCTCTTCGGCCGTGGCGCCATAGGTCGTGACCTGGGGCAGGCGCACCGCGAGCTCACCACGCGACACGCGGCCGATCAAGTCGTCCTCGATGCAGCCGCCCGAGAGCGAGCCGGCCACCTGGCCGTCGTCGCGAATGACCATCATCGACCCCGGCGGGCGCGGCGCCGAACCCCAGGTGCGGACCACCGTGCCGAGCGTGACGGCGTGGCCGCGGCCCTGCCAGTCGATCGCACTGCGCAGGACTTCGACGTCGATGCTGTTCATCAGGCCACCCCCTCGTTCAGCACGCGCCGGCGAGCGTGGCCGGCCAGCGCAAGGCATGGCCGGTTTCGCGCTCGAAGCGCTCGATGTCTTGCAGCGTGTCGACGTCGAGGCGAAAGCGCCGGTTGTCGGTCTCGAACGCCGCCACCTCGGCCGGGTGCGCGGCGCGCCAGTGGCGGCAGCCGATGTGGGCGTCGCCGGCCAGGATCTGCTCGCGCACCTGGGCGCTGAAGATCACGGGGTTGCCCGGTTCGCCAGCCACTTGCGGCACCACGACCTGGGTGCCCTCGGGCCGCTTCTTGTAGGCACCGATCAGCGCCGTGATGTCCTGCTCATTGATCAGCGGCTGGTCGGCCAAGGCCACCAGCACCGCATCGAGTCTGCCCGACAGCGCCTGCAGGCCCAGGCGCTGCGACGAGACCTGGCCGTCGTCGGGCCGCGGGTTGTGCACCAAGGTAACCGGGAAATGCTGGATCACCGGCTCGATCTGCTCGGCGTGATGGCCGAGCACGACCACCAACTCATCGACCCCCGCGCCGGAAAGTGCAATCAACTGGCGCAGGATCAGCGGCACGCCACCGAGTTCGAGCAGCGACTTCGGCCGCCCGCCCGTCCCGCCCATGCGCGAGCCCGAGCCCGCGGCCAGCAGCACGGCACCCACCGTCATGCGGCTGTACAGCCCGCCGCCGCCTTTGAGCATGCAGCCCATCTCAGTGCCCGCACGGCCGCCCGAAGGGCACTGAGCGCCCCCCCGGGGGGCAGCGAACGAAGTGAGCTTGGGGGCTAATCATGTCAACCGCCGCAGCAGGAGCCCGACGCGCCGCTGCCGACGGCGTCGCGGCCATCGCGGCGGCTTGCCCACCGGCACAACAAGAACCCAGCACAGGCGCCAGCACGGCTCGACCCAACGCACCCAGGCAGAGTTGCACGCCTACCGTTCAGGCAGCGATTTCACTCAACCGACGTACACGCTGGAGCGCAAACCATCTCCGAGCGACCGAGCACGCGCTTCGAGCGAAGCTGCGCCTGCTGCCTGTGCTTGCCGCACATGAAGCAAGAGCGCGTGTTGCCGCTGCCGAGGAATGGCGAGCCCGGTGCCTTGGCCCCGTAGCGAAGGCCGTCTTGAGAGAGTCGGGTAGAGATTACTTTGGCCATGGGCGTATTGTCGCAGGCTGGAGGGCCCCTGCAGAATTGCGGCATTTCCCTAGGCCAGAGCCCCTGCGCCTTACCGGTCGCGCCAAACCGGGCCCGCGCCGGGGCGCTGCGGACGATCGCCCTCCGATGACTGGCCACCACTGCCCCACCGCCGGGCGAGCGACGGGCGTCGTGCTGCAGGCCGAGCGCGCAAAGTGACACAGGCCCCGCAGCGTTTTCACACCCGGGGTCCGCAGGAACAGCAAGCGTGCGCCTTACTTGCGCCGCAGCTTCTGAATCGCCGCGATCTGGGCGGCCATGGCCGCGAACTCGCCTTGCGCCGCCGCGAAGTCGATGTCGCTCTTGGCATTCTTCATCGCTTCTTCGGCCAGCTTCTTGGCTTCGACGGCCTTGGCCTCGTCGAGGTCGTGGCCGCGGATCGCGGTGTCGGCAAGCACGGTCACGGTGCCGGGCTGGATTTCGAGAATGCCGCCGGCGACGAAGACGAATTCTTCTTCGTCGTTGTCGGCGCGCACGATGCGCACCGCACCGGGCTTGATGCGGGTGATCAACGGCGTGTGGCGCGGGTAGATGCCGAGCTCGCCCATTTCGCCGGGCAGGGCGACGAACTTGGCCTCGCCGGAGAAGATGCTGCCTTCGGCGGAGACGACGTCAACGTGGAGGGTGGCCATGAGGTTGCTGCTCCCGGCTCGTTATTGGATCTTCTTGGCTTTCTCGAAAGCCTCGTCGATGGTGCCGACCATGTAGAACGCCTGCTCGGGCAGGTGGTCGCATTCTCCGGCCACGATCATCTTGAAGCCGCGGATGGTTTCCTTCAGCGGCACGTACTTGCCAGGGGTGCCGGTGAAAACCTCGGCGACGTGGAACGGCTGGGAGAGGAAGCGCTGGATCTTGCGCGCGCGCGACACGGCCAGCTTGTCCTCGGGGCTCAGTTCGTCCATGCCCAGGATGGCGATGATGTCGCGCAGCTCCTTGTAGCGTTGCAGGGTGGACTGCACCGCGCGGGTAGTGCTGTAGTGCTCTTCGCCAACCACGTTGGGATCGACCTGGCGGCTGTTGCTGTCCAGCGGGTCGACGGCCGGGTAGATGCCCAGCGACGCAATGTCGCGGCTCAGCACCACGGTGGCGTCCAGGTGAGCGAAGGTGGTGGCTGGTGATGGGTCGGTCAGGTCATCGGCCGGCACATAGACGGCCTGGATCGAGGTGATCGAGCCGACCTTGGTGCTGGTGATTCGCTCCTGCAGCCGGCCCATCTCCTCGGCCAGCGTCGGCTGGTAGCCCACCGCCGACGGCATGCGCCCGAGCAGGGCCGAGACTTCGGTGCCGGCCAGCGTGAAACGGTAGATGTTGTCGACGAAGAAGAGCACGTCGCGGCCTTCGTCGCGGAACGATTCGGCGATCGTCAGGCCCGTCAGCGCCACGCGCAGGCGGTTGCCCGGGGGCTCGTTCATCTGGCCGTAGACCATCGCCACCTTGGACTCGCCGAGGTTGTCCTTGTTGACCACGCCCGAGTCCATCATCTCGTGATAGAAGTCGTTGCCCTCGCGGGTGCGCTCGCCGACGCCGGCAAACACCGACAGACCCGAGTGCGCCTTGGCGATGTTGTTGATCAACTCCATCATGTTCACGGTCTTGCCGACACCGGCGCCGCCGAACAGTCCGACCTTGCCGCCCTTGGCGAACGGGCAGATCAGGTCGATGACCTTGATGCCGGTCTCGAGCAGTTCCTGCGACGGGCTCAGCTCATCGTAGCTCGGGGCCTTGCGGTGAATGCTCATCGTGAGCGTCTGGTCGACCGGGCCGCGCTCGTCGATCGGGTTGCCCAGCACGTCCATGATGCGGCCCAGCGTGGCCTTGCCGACGGGCACGGTGATCGCCGCGCCGGTATTGCTGACCATCAGGCCGCGGCGCAGGCCGTCGGACGAGCCGAGCGCAATAGTGCGCACCACGCCATCGCCGAGTTGCTGCTGGACTTCGAGCGTCAGCGCGGTGCCTTCGAGTTTGAGCGCGTCATAGATGCGCGGCAGGTGCTCGCGCGGGAACTCCACGTCGACCACGGCACCGATGCACTGGACGATCTTGCCTTGGGCTTGGGTGACTTGTGAATTGGCCATGTTGCAACCTTTCAATTCTTCGATTCGTTAAACAGCCGCGGCACCGCCGACGATCTCACTCAATTCCTTGGTGATCGCCGCCTGGCGCGTCTTGTTGTAGATGAGCTTCAACTCGCTGATCAGGCTGCCGGCGTTGTCGGTGGCGGCCTTCATCGCGACCATGCGCGCCGACTGCTCCGAGGCCATGTTCTCGGCCACGGCCTGGAACACCAGGGCTTCGATGTAGCGCGTGAACAGCTCGTCGATCACGGCCGGCGCGTCAGGCTCGTAGATGTAGTCCCACGCGTAGGCGCTCTTCTCGCTGTCGGTCTGCGCCAGGCGCTCGCCCGACAGCGGCAGTAGCGCCTCGGTCAGTGGCTCCTGCTTCATCGTGTTGATGAACTTGGTGTAGCACAGGTAGACCGTGTCGAGCTTGCCGGCCACGAAGGCGTCGAGCATGACCTTGACCGGGCCGATCAGCTTGTCGAGCTGCGGCGCGTCGCCGAGCTGGATCGCGTGGCTGATCACGCTGGCGCCGATGCGGTTCAAGAAGCCATTGCCCTTGTTGCCGATGGCCACCGCCTGCACGGCCAGGCCGGCGTCCTTGGCCTCGCGCATTTTCTGCGTCACCGCCCGCAGCACGTTGGTGTTGAGGCCGCCGCACAGACCCTTGTCGGTGGTGACGACGATGAAGCCAACCGCCTTGGCCGACGACCCGGCGCGCATGTACGGCGACTTGTATTCCGGGTTCGCCCGCGCCAGGTTGGCCGTGATGTTGCGCACCTTGTCGCTGTAGGGTCGCGCCGCGCGCATCCGCTCCTGCGCCTTGCGCATCTTGCTGGCGGCGACCATCTCCATGGCCTTGGTGATCTTTCGGGTGTTCTCCACCGATTTGATCTTGCCGCGTATCTCTTTGCCGATGGCCATGACAGCTCCTTGTCGTGGCGTTGATCAGGCGAAGGATTTTTTGAACGCGGTGACCGCGTTGTTCAGCTCTTCTTCGCCGGCCTTGTCGATCGCCTTGTCGGCCTCGAGCTTGGCCAGCAGTGCGGCGTGGCTGGACTTCAGGTGCTGGTGCAAGCCGTGTTCGAAAGCCAGCACCTTCTTCACCTCGATCTCGTCCATGAAACCCTTGTTGACAGCGAACAGCGACGCGGCCATCAGCGAAATCGGCAGCGGCGAGTACTGGGCCTGCTTGAGCAGTTCGGTCACGCGAGCGCCGCGGTCGAGCTGTTTGCGCGTGGCGGCGTCGAGGTCCGACGCAAACTGCGCAAACGCGGCCAGCTCGCGGTACTGCGCCAGGTCGGTACGGATGCCGCCCGACAGGTTCTTCACCAGCTTGGTCTGCGCCGCACCACCGACCCGCGACACCGAAATGCCGGCGTTGATGGCGGGGCGGATGCCGGCGTTGAACAGGCTCGTTTCCAGGAAGATCTGGCCGTCGGTGATCGAGATCACATTGGTCGGCACGAAGGCCGAAACGTCGCCGGCCTGGGTCTCGATGATCGGCAGGGCGGTCAGCGAGCCCGTCTTGCCTTTGACGGCGCCCTTGGTGAACTTCTCGACGTACTCGGCATTCACGCGCGCGGCCCGCTCAAGCAGGCGCGAGTGCAAATAGAACACGTCACCCGGGAAAGCCTCACGCCCCGGCGGGCGGCGCAGCAGCAGCGATACCTGACGATACGCGACGGCCTGCTTGGACAGGTCGTCATAGATGATCAGCGCGTCTTGGCCGCGGTCGCGGAAGTACTCGCCCATCGTGCAGCCCGAGTAGGGCGACACGTACTGCATCGCGGCCGACTCGGAGGCCGATGCGGCGACGACGATGGTGTAGTCCATCGCGCCATGGGCTTCGAGCGAGCGCACCACGTTCTTGATCGAGCTGGCCTTCTGGCCGATCGCAACGTAGACGCAGGTCATGTTCTGACCCTTCTGGCTGATGATCGTGTCGATCGCCACCGCGGTCTTGCCGGTCTGGCGGTCGCCGATGATCAGTTCGCGCTGGCCACGGCCGATCGGCACCATCGAGTCGATCGACTTCAGGCCCGTCTGCACCGGCTGGCTCACCGACTGGCGCTCGATCACGCCCGGCGCGACCTTCTCGATCACGTCGGTCATCTTGGCGTTGATCGGGCCCTTGCCGTCGATCGGCGCGCCCAGCGCGTTGACCACACGGCCGATCAACTCCGGGCCGACCGGCACTTCGAGAATGCGCCCGGTGCACTTGACCGTGTCGCCTTCGGAGATGTGTTCGTACTCGCCCAGGATCACCGCGCCGACCGAGTCGCGCTCGAGGTTCAGCGCCAGGCCGTAGGTCGGCTGGCCATCCCTCGTGGCCGGGAACTCGAGCATCTCGCCGGCCATCGCTTCAGACAGGCCGTGCACGCGCACGATGCCGTCGGTGACGGACACGACCGTGCCCTGGTTCTTGATGTCGGATGCTGCGCCCAGGCCCTCGATGCGGCTCTTGATCAGCTCGGAAATTTCTGCGGGATTGAGTTGCATGTGTTTGCTCCTGGGGGGACGACGCTCAAGCGGTGAGCGCGACCTTCAACTGTTCTAGACGGGCCTGCACCGAGGTGTCGAGCACCTCGTC
>JANMSR010000488.1:0-9967 GCA_031389565.1 Burkholderiales bacterium | reverse complement strand
GGCCGCCACGCCGCCGTAGACCGCGAACGGCAGGCTGACGAGCGAGCTGCCGAACAGCAGGCTGCGCACATGCGCCAGCGGCAGCACGCCCTGGATGCGACCGTCGATTTCGCAGTAGAGGAAATGGGTGTCGTGGCGCATGGTGTCGCGCAATACCCGTTGCCAGCCCGAGCGGTGAAAGAAGGTGGCCGCCGGGCACGCGTTGACGAACGCGTCCCAGCGCGCGGCGGTGCGAGCGTCATGCGGTTGAAGGCGAAGCACCTGGGCCATGGCGTCAGTGCACCGGCCCGCGCAGGAAGATGTCGTCCATGCGGCCCCAGGCGAAGTCGCCCAGCAGTTGCTCGAGACGGCGGGGCATGCGGTCGATGTTCACGTAGTGACGAAACCGGGTCTTGGCGTCGATGCCGGCCACGCGCGGCTGTTCGGCGTCGATCTCCCACGGGTGAAAATAAAAGATGGCCGGTTGGCCGTCATGCTCGTTGACCCGGCGCAGCATCCAGCGCGACAGCGCATACGGCAGCAGCCTGAAGTAGCCGCCGCCGCTGGACGGGAAGTTGCGGCCGCCCATGCGCAATGTGGTCACGGGGATTTCGAGCAGCCCCGCGCGCGCCTGGTGTGCGAAGCGCGGTGCGTCGGGCATGCCGTAGTGGTCATGGCGGATCGGGTAGATGCTCGAGCTGTAGCGGTAGCCGGCGCGCGCGAGGCTGTCGAAGGCCCACAGATTGCCGGTACCGATGGAAAAACTCGGTGCGCGATAGCCCTGCACTGCGACGCCGGCCACGTCCTGGAGCAACTTTCGAGCGCGGTCGATGTCGGCGAAGAAGGCGCCCTCGCTCAGGTCGGACGCTCGCTCGTGGCCGTAGCCGTGGCTGGCCAACTCGTGCCCTTGCGCAACGATGTTGCGCACCAGTTGCGGGTAGCGCTCTGCGATCCAGCCGAGGGTGAAAAACGTGGCCTTGGTTCGGTGCGCGTCGAGCATGGCCAGAATGCGCTCGACGTTGCGCTCGACGCGGCACTCGCGCAGCGGCCACTCGCTGCGCGCGATGAAGGGCGCGAAGGCCGAAACCTGAAAATAGTCCTCGACGTCGATCGTGAGGGCATTGACTGTCGGTGCAAGACTCACGAAGCGCCTCCTTCGGGCGGCTTGCGCACGGCGTTGACCAGCTTCTTGAGCGTTTCCAGCGTGTCGATACTGATGTGTTCGAGCCGCAGCAGGCTGCGCTCGAGGCGCTGAAACCGGTCGCCCTGTTGCATCGCGGCCAAGCTGCCCAGATGTTGGGAAATGGTGTCGGCGGACGCTGGGTCGAGAGACAGACGCGATATGTCGAGATCCAAGGGCATCGGCCCGCTGGTGAGCTCGCCGCGCGTGCTCGGTGCAACACCCATGGTCCCTTCCAGGGCCAGCTCGTTGACGACTTCGTCGACATCGGCGGCGCCGATCGCGGCCTTGGCCGACAGAAACCCCGCCAGCATCAGGCGGTCGCACAACGAGTTGATGCGCCGAGGGATGCCCTTGCTGGCCTTGTAGATCAGGCCGATCGCATCGGCCGAGAACGGTGTGCCGTTGACGGCACCGGCGCACTTGAGCCGATGCTCGATGTAGTACTGCGTGTCTTCGAGGTCCATCGGCCCGATATGGCAGGTGGCCGCGACGCGCTGGCGCAACTGCTCCATCTCGGGCCGCTGCAGGATGCGCTTGAACTCGGGTTGACCGACCAGGAAGCTTTGCAGCAGGGCCTGGGTGCCGAGCTGGTAGTTCGACAGCATGCGCAGCTCCTCGACGGCACGCGGCGAGAGGTTCTGCGCCTCGTCGACGACGAGCAGGCAGCGCATGCCCTGGCTGGCCTGGTCGATCAGGAACGCTTCGAGGGTGATGAGCAACTGCGCCTTGGCCACGCCGGTGACGTTGACGCCGAACGCCGCCCCAACCATGCGCAGCGTGTCCTCGGCGTCGAGCTGGGTCGTGACCAACTGGCCGACGTTGACGTTGCTGTTGGTCAGGCTGTCGAGCAGCCCGCTCAGGATGGTCGTCTTGCCCGCACCGATCTCGCCGGTGATGACGATGAAGCCCTCGTTGCGGGCCACGCCGTACTCGAGGTAGGCCTTGGCACGGCGGTGCTGCTTGCTGTTGAAGTAGAAGGCCGGGTCGGGACTGAGCTGAAAAGGCTTGCTGGTCAGCCCGTAGAACGATTCGTACATAAGGTCAGAACGACAAGCGGAATGCGGCGTACAGGGCGTTCTCGTCGTAAGGCGCCGTGCTGCTGTCGAATTCCGCGTGGCGCGCGCCTGCCGACAGGCTCGAACGGGCACCCAAGGGGGTGGACCAGGTGGCAGTGATCGACTTCAGGGTCGTCTGCTGCGAGCTCGAGTCGCCCTCGCTGCGCTGGTATGAACCGGTCAGGCTGATCGTCGACTGTGGCGTCAGGTGGTGCGCCCAATCGAGCGTGAGACCGCGCTGGCGCACCTCGCGCACGGTTGAAAGGTCGTCGAGCACCGTGGCCACCTTGTCGGCACGCTCGCTGCGGCTGGCCGACGCTCGTAAAGACACGGTGTTGCGAACGCCGACCACCGCGACGGACAGCGATTGCGTGCGCTGCAGCGTTGCTGCCGACGCCAGGAAGCCGCCGATCAGGACCGCATTCGGGTTGATGCCGTTGGTCTGCAGGAAGCTGCGCACCAGCACATCACGCCGCACCGCATCGGGCTCGACCGAGGTGAACTGGCGAAAGAACAAGTCATAGGCATTGCCGAAGCTCGCACTGCCCTGCGTGCTGTTGGTTGAAATGTCGCGCGAATCGGCAAGTGCCCACGCGGTGTTGGGGGTGCGGTGCGCGAAGCGAAGAGAATGCGCGGTGCCGAAGAAGCGCTTCTCGGCGCTGGCGGACAGCGACGTTCGCTCGGTGGGCGTCCACTCGACCTGAATGCCCCAGGTAGCGTTGGGCTCGCCGTTGGCCGTGACGATATCGGTGCGCTCGGTGCCGGCGGTCAGGCCGACCCTCAGCTCACGGTGAAACAAATAGGTGACTGCACCGCGCACGCGGCTGTCGAATGTACGGCGGCCGGCTCGGTAGTCAGCGACCGTGTGGGTCGCATCGGCTGACCACCCCAATGCCGAACCGGTGGCGCCACTTTCGAGGTGCAGCGAGGCGGCGGCGTTGTCGACGTCCGACGCATTGGTGTCCTTTGCCCGGGTGGTCTGGAGCGATAGCCGGGCCTCGTAGCGCGCCGCACCGCCAAGTCGGCCGCGCAGG
This sequence comes from Burkholderiales bacterium, assembly GCA_031389565.1. GTDB lineage: Bacteria > Pseudomonadota > Gammaproteobacteria > Burkholderiales > Burkholderiaceae_C > CADEEN01. Next base: position 6,716 of record JANMSR010000488.1, on the reverse strand, counting down.
TAGGGCGAGATCGACAGGCTGCCGACGTCACTGCGGTTGCCGTTGCTCAAGCCCGGGTCGGGCGACTGGCTGCCGAACGCCGAAATGGCCTGCTGCGTGTAGCTTGCACGCAGGTCGACAAATCCTTGGCCGTCGATGAATTCGGCCGTGGCTGCCGCGTTGAGGGAATGGCGCAGCTCATTTGCGTCGTTATGGCGTGCGTACAGTGAACCGGTCAACGAATAGTCGAGAAATCCGCGCAGCGCGCCACCGGTGCCCGTCAGGCGAATGCCTGCGCTGGCTTCGGTGATGGCATCGGACTCCTTGACCGATTGCAGACGCAGGTTGTCAGTGAAAGTCTCGCGCAGCGATACGCTGGGCTCGATGGCCCAGGCGCGCTTGGCGCCACCACTGTCTTGTGCGATGGCCGCGCACGGAGCCAATGCGAGCAGTGCCGGCGCCAGCACGACTTGAACCAGCCGTGCACGCGTACGGGGTGCAAGTCCAACTTGTCGATTGTTCAGCATGTTTGCTCAGGCAGTTGGCACTTCGAGGAGGCTCGAGTCGGAAGACGGCCCGCTGCCATACCCGTAGCCATAGCCATAGCCTCCATCGGCGCTGGCTTGGGCGCGGTTGAGCAACAACAGGCGCACGGGGCACGACTCGATCGTGGCCAGTGCGCTCTGCACGTCGGACTGCAGGGTTTTTTCGGCCTGCACAACGACGACGATCTGGCCCATGTGCGTTGCCAGGACGCGTGCCTCGGTGGTCAGCAGCAGCGGCGGCGAATCGAAAATGACGATGCGGTCGGCGTAGCGACGACCCATCTCGTCGAGCATTCGCGTCATCGCGTCGCTCGCAAGCAATTCGGTGGCACGTGCATGCTGGGTGCCGCTGGGCAATACGGTCAGCTTGTCGATGTTGGTCTTGAGCAGCGCGCTGGACATTTCGACGCTGCCGTCGAGCACGTCGAGCAGGCCAGGGCCGTAGGATGGCTCCGAACCCGACACCAAGCCGAGCATGCGCGAGACCGACGGGCGCGCCACGTCAGCGTCAACCAACATGACGGTGTGGTCGAGCTCGGTGGCGATGCTCATGGCCAGGTTGACGGCGGTGAAGCTCTTGCCCTCACCGGCCACCGCGCTGGTGATCATGATCAGGTTGCCGTGTGCGAGCTTCGAGGCTCCCTTGCCCATCGCATTGCGGATCAGCGGCCGCTTTATGACGCGAAACTGGTCGCCAAGCAGCGAGCGTGGCGCATTCGGCACCAGGATCCCGGCGGCTGCGAGCGCGTCGAAATTGATTTCGACGCGACGCGACTCCACCGCAGGGGCCTCCGGCCGCGCTTGATGTTCGGGCGCAACGGCGACATGGCCACCGCCGGGCAGCCGCTGCGCCGGCCTGGTGTCTGCGACCACTGCGCCGGCTCGGCGCAATTGCTCGAGACGCTGTGCTGCTTGTTCGATCAGGCTGCTCATGACTTACCGGCTCGCAAGAATGGACATCGCCGTCAGGCCGGCGGCAAACACCGCCAACAAGCTGCCCGAAGCGGCGACAAAACGCAGCCGGTCGACACGCTGCCGCCGCGTATCGGCAGCGCCCATCACCGCCGACACCATACCCAGAATGGGCAGGTCGAGTTTGGTGCGCAAGTCAGCCGGGTGGAAGAATACCGGCCTCAACTGGCTCGCGGCAAACGCCGCGAACATGCCGACGACGATCGCTGCCAGCAGCACCAATGGCAACAACAGTACCCGGTTGGGCGACACCGGCTGCGGCGACACGCGTGGCGGGTCGATGAGACGGAAGTCGGCCATGCCCGAGGCCACATCGAGGTCGCCCGACATCGCCGCCGACTCGCGGCGCGCCACCAAGTCTTCGTAATTCTTCTTGTGGATGGCATAGTCGCGATTGAGCTGGGCAGCTTCGGCTTCGAGTTGCGGCGCCGTTTTGAGCGAAGCGCGCACCAGGTTGTAGCGCGACGTGTACTCGCCCACTCGGGCCCGTAGCGAAGCCACTTGCACTTCGGACATGGCGAGCATGCGATTGAGTTCCTGCGCAGCCAGGCTGCCGCCACCTGCGCCGCCTGACACGCCCGGCGGTGCCGCCATGGCGGCTTTGCGCAGCGTCTGAACGTCCTTGCGCTTTTGTTCCTCGAGATCGAGTACCAGGCGGCGCGCACTGAGCACATCGGGGTGCTGCTCGGTAAAGCGCTGCAGCAGGTTGTCGAGGTGGCGCCGCTGCGCATCGAGCCGGGCATCGATTTCGGGCGTGGCCACGCTGATTGCGGACTCCTGCAACAAACTTTGCGTCGACAGATTGGTGGCCTGCTTCTTCTCGCTCGCCAATGCGGACTTGGCCGCATCGCGCGCGTTCTCGGCTTCACGAAGCTCGAGGCGTGCCTTCTCCACCTGACTGCTCAATTCGCCCAGCCGCGAAGCCGTGTCGCGGCCGTCGCCGAACTGCAGATCCACATTGCGCAGCCGAAAATCCTTCAACCGTGCCTCGGCCTCTTCGAGCTTGGTCAGGTAACTCTTGATCTGGTCATTGATGAACGCCTTGGCAGAGGCCGCATCGTTACGCGTCGCGCCAAGGCCGGACTCGACAAAGATCGACACCAGGGACTGGATCGCGCGCTTGGCCTTGTCAGCCTCGGTGTCGCGGTACGACAGCACGTACAGGTTGTCGCGGCCGGTCCCCGCGATGCGCAGCGTCTTCATCAGTTCGTCGATCGTGGCTTCCTGCTGCGCCTTGGATTTGTTCTTCAGGTCCATGTCGGCCATGCGCACGAGCTTTTCCACGTTGGGCCGGCTGATCAAGGTGCGGCTGAGCATCGCGATTTGCTGGTCCACATCCGGCTGTACGGCCAAGCCAGCCATCAGCGGCTTCAGGATCGACAGCGTGTCGACGTGAATGCGCGCACTGGCCTCGTACTGGTCGGGGATGCGGAACACCGCGACGGTGCCTATCGCAGCCACCACCCAGGCCACCAGAACCCCCGCCCAGCGGTACTTCCATAGGCCGCGCACGACGGCCTGCACTTGCGTCAATAGCTCCTGCATGTCACGGGATCCTGTCGGGGTTTTGGGTTGTGGCCGGGGTCGTGCGTCTGCGGCGCTCGGCCACAGTCAGAACGCACTCTGCGGAATGATCAGGATGTCTCCGGGGCGCATCTCGACGTTGGCCGAGATGTCACCGCCCTTGATCAAGTCCTTGAGCCGCACTGAATAGAGCTTGTTGCCTTCGGTGCCGCGCATGATGGTGGCCCTGTTGCCGGCCGCAAAGTCGGTCAGGCCGCCGACGGCGATCATCACATCCAGCAGCGTCATCTTCTGGCGATAGGGCAGAAACTGTGGGCGCGCCGCCTCGCCGACCACGCGCACCTGCTCGCTGTAGGAGCCGACCACGCCGGTGACGATCACCGTGACCACCGGGTCGCGGACATACTTTTCGAGCTGCTTCTCGAGCTCGCGAGCCACCTGCACCGAGGTCTTGCCTTGCGCCAGCAACTCGTCGACCAGCGGCGCGGAGATCTTGCCGTCGGGCCGCACAGGCACCGACATCGACAGCTCGGGGTTGCGCGCCACGATGATGTTCAGTGTGTCGCCCGGGCCTATGACGTAGGAGTAGTTGTCGATCGCGGCCTGTGCTGGCGCCGGCGGCAGGTTGCCAGCCGGCCCGGCACAGGCCGCGAGCAGCCCGACAAGCCCGACCCCGAGTGCCATGAAAATTCCGCGCAGCGCAGCTTCGGTAACTCGTTTCACAGCCAACCTCCGACTTGCAGACTCGAAAACCCGCGCCCTGCCCCGATGTGCAAAACGCGCTGACCAGAAAGCCACGGGCATTCTAGGCACAACGCAGCGAGATTACGGGCTGGAGGTGGCCTGTCGCAATGCCGCGAATCGAGGGCGCCGGCATGCCAATGCGCACTAATGGGCAAAAAAACGGGCCAATTTCGAGCCGCAGGCCACCCGTTTGTCGGTGCAGCACCTAGGTTCCGGCGCCTGCGCAAACAACAAACCCGCCTTTCAGCGGGTTTGTTGCGATCGGGCTGGCCCCCCCGGGCGGTCAGTGCAGCCGATGAATGATGCCGGCCTCTTCTGACGCTGAAAAGAAGTACGGGTACAGCGAGCGCTCGGCCCGCGCCATCTCGGCCAGGCCGCCGAAACGGTTGATCTGAGCACGCGCATGCGACAGTTCGAGCGAAAGCAGAACCGCAGGCGCATCAACGCGCGGATTGTGCCGCTCCGGCCCTCTGACCTCAAACCCCAACATCCGTTCGTAGTAGCGCACATGGCGCGGATTCACTTCAATCAGGATGCGGTCGCAGCCATTGACCTGATGGGCGTAGATGAAGGCCACATGAAACAGCGATGCAAGCACACGCTTTGATCGGACAGCCCCGTCTACCGCAAGCTTGGTGAATTCACACAGCACCGTGCGATCACGGCGCAGTAGCTGGGCCTCGTCGTGAAAGAGCTCATCGACCAGCAGGCCGCCAGGGCCGTCGAAGCCGATCGTGATCGTGCCGACCGTCGAGTCGTGCTCGTTCGCGACCAACGTGATCCGGTTCTGGTTGCGGCACTCGTCCGCGCCCCGCGAGCTGACATAGCCGCGCCATGCATACATTCGGTTGATCAGGACGTGCGCAGAACTGCGGTGCCCATCCGAGTCGGCAGCGCGGATGGTGAAAAGGCGGCGGCTGATGTCGTCTTGAACGTGCTTTGCCGACGCTGGCTCGTCGAGCAAGATCGAGCGCAGCACATGGTGGGGTTCGGCCGCGTCCAGCGCAGGCATGTTTACAACCAATTCAATCTCCTCCGGCCTCAACTGGTAGCCGCAGTTTGCCGGCGTACCTCGCGTGGCGTGTATCAGTGTGATTCACGCGCGCAGTGCCATTGATCTGCCCGCTCCAGTCACGTCTGAGCAGCGCTGGGTGCGGACCCACAACGCGGCAGCGCATCTGCGCAGCGCTGGATGGAAGCACCCTGTCAATTGTGCCAAGGGACGGTCCAGGGGTGTTGAGTGAAACGTCAAATTTACCCTGACCATTGTCATTTGTGCCTCGCGGCCGAGGGTGATGAGTAATGCACACGATGCACGCGCTACGCCTGGTTCTGTGAAACGCTATGTACCAACTGCCTGCCGCAGCGACACTTCGGTCAGCGGCGCTACCATGGCGAAGTGCTCCGGGTCGGTTCGGGAACAACGACCGCGCCAAGCCTGACGCCCGACTCTCATGAACACATCGTTTTCTTACCAGGACGCGTTCTCTCGCAACATCGGGTGGGTCACGGCGGCCGAGCAGGCCGCATTGCGGGAAAAGCGGGTGGCGATCGCCGGAATGGGCGGTGTCGGCGGCGTGCACTTCCTGACACTTGTCCGCCTGGGCATCACGGCTTTTCACATTGCCGACTTCGACACGTTCGCAATCGAGAACTTCAATCGCCAGGTGGGTGCATCTGTTTCAACCATCGGGATGCCGAAGGCAGACGTCCTGGCGGCGATGGCCAGGGACATCAACCCGCAAGCCGAGATTCGAATCTTTCCACAAGGCGTCGACGAGTCGAACTTGTCGGATTTCCTTACAGGGGTCAATCTCTACGTCGATGGGCTGGACTTTTTCGCCTTTTCGGCCCGCCAAGCGACCTTTGCGGCTTGTGCCAGGCTCGCCATCCCGGCAGTGACTGCCGCCCCGCTGGGAATGGGAGCGGCAGTGCTGAGTTTTCTGCCCGGAGGGACGACCTTTGAAGAGTATTTCCAGTGGGGCAGCTTGCCTGACGACGAAAAGGCCTTGCGCTTCCTGCTCGGGCTGGCGCCGGCAGCGTTGCACGGGCCTTACCTGGTGGACCCATCCACCGTCAACCTGGCTGAGAAGCGCGGGCCGTCGACGATCATCGGTTGCCAACTCTGCGCCGGCGTCGCTGCCGCCGAGGCGCTGAAGATTCTCCTCGGCCGCGGTGGCGTCCTTGCGGCGCCGCACGGCTTTCACTTCGACGCCTATCGCAACAAGTTCGTGCGCACTTGGCGCCCGGGCGGAAGCAGTAACCCGCTACAGCGCCTGATTCGATCGATCGCGCGGCGCCGGCTGACGAAGCCATTCGCATCACGCAATGACTGAGCGGCAAATCATCGAGCAGGTTCTCGACCTCGCCCGCTGGGCGCCCAGTGGGGACAACACCCAACCTTGGCGATTCGAGATCGCGGGCGATTCGAGTGTCGTCGTCCACGGATTCGACACTCGGGACCATTGCGTCTATGACCTCGACGGCCACCCGAGCCAAATCTCGATAGGCGCCCTGCTCGAAACCGTCGCCATCGCGGCCACGCTGCACGGGCTGCGAACCGACATCGTCCGCCGACGTGACACGGCGGAGACCCGACCGACGTTTGAACTGCACTTCGTCGACGATCCGGCCGTGCATCCCAGCTCGCTAGCGGCGCAAATCCAGGTGCGCAGCGTGCAGCGGCGGCCGATGCGCTTGCGGCGCCTGACGCCAGCCGAGAAGCTGGCGCTCGAGGCCGCTGTCGCCCCGTCGCATCGTGTGGTCTGGCTCGAGGGCAGCGCCACCAAGCTGCAAACCGCGCGCCTGATGTTCGACAACGCCAAGCTGCGCCTGACCATGCCCGAGGCCTACCGGGTCCATCGCGACATCATCCAGTGGGGCGCGCACTTCAGCGAAGACCGCGTCCCCGACCAGGCGCTCGGCGTCGACCCGGTGACAGCGCGCCTGATG
>JANMSR010000462.1:0-2543 GCA_031389565.1 Burkholderiales bacterium | reverse complement strand
CAGCGCGCGGGCCAACTGCGCGCCGAGGTGACGGACTCGAAGGACGCGCAGTTTGTCGGCACGCTGGCGGTGGCCTGAGCATGCGATGTTGCGCGCGCTGATTGCCGCACTGGCCCTGGGGCTGGCCGCCACCACGGCCGCCATCGCCGCGTTTCCGTCGCGCTACACCCCGACCGTGGTGCAGCCGACGGGCACGCCGCAGCGCTACGAGTTCGACCTCAGCACGGCCCTGCGCCGCGCGCAACAGGAGCGCAAGCGCCTGTATGTCTACCTGGGCGCCAGCGATTGCGCGTTCTGCCGCAAATACGAGGCCTTTCTGGAACGCAACGCCGACGAACTGGTCGCGCACTTCGCCAAGGACTACCTGGTGGTCGATCTGCGCAGCAGCCTGGCCGTTCAGGCCGACCGGCTCTACATCCGCATCGGCGATACCAGCCTGGCCTACGCCGATTTCCAGCGCTCGATCGGCGACGAGCGCGCGCGCCAACTGGTCTATCCGAGCGTGTGGCTGTTCGACGGCCGGGCCCAGCCCCTGATGCAGATGCCCGCCGGCACCGGCACCTTCGAGACCGTGCCTGAGCAACTGGAAATCCTGCGCCTAGAGCAGTAGCTCGAGCACCGGCCAGCCCGCGGCCACCGCGTGCGCGCGCAGACGCGCATCCGGGTTCACCGCCACCGGGTTCGACACCGCGCCCAGCAAGGGCAGGTCGCTGGCCGAATCGGAATAGAACCACGAAGCCTCGAAGGCCGCCAGGCCGGCGGGGCCCGCAAGGCCCGCCACTGGCGGCGGCCGGCCGGCCAGCCATTGCTGCACGCGCGCCAGCTTGTGCTCGCGAAAGCACGGCAGTCCGTCGATCTCGCCGCTCGGCAGCCCATCGATGAGCTGCGCTTCGGTGGCCACCACCGGCTGGATGCCGAACAGGCGCGCGCAGGGCTCGGCGATGAAGCGCGTGGTGGCCGTGACCAGTGCGCAGAGGTGGCCGGCGTCGCGGTGCCTGCGCACCAGCGCCAGCGCCGCGGCCGGCACGCGCGGCGCGAGTTCGCGCTCGAACTGCCGCAGCCACTGCGCCACCTGGGGCGGCGTGAAGGCCCGCAGCGGCGCCGCGCAGGCGCGGTGCATGGCGTGGATGTCGAGCGTGCTGGCCACGTACTGGCGGCAATGTTCCAGGTAGTCGGTCTCGGCCTGCGCCGGCAGTGCGCCGATGCCGACCAGAAACCGCGTCCAGGCCATGCCGCTGTCGAACGGCAGCAGCGTGTGGTCGAGGTCGAACAGCGCCAGCTTCACCGCGCCAGCACCACCGGCTGCTGCAGCTGTGCCGGCAGCGCACCGCGCAGCGCGTTGCAGACGACGATCGCCTCGGCGCGGTCCAGCTCCGAGCGCGTCAGGCGCCGCTCGGCGGCGGCCCAGGCCGGGTCGGCGAGCAGCACGCCGCGCATCACGCCGGGCAAGGCGCCGTCGGCCAGCGGCGGCGTCCACCAGCGGCCGTCCAGGCGCAGGAACACCGAGCTGCGACCGCCCTCGACCAGCCAGGCGCTGTCGCTGAAGAACAAGCTGTCGAAGGCGCCGGCCTGCTCGGCGGCGCGCACGCCCGCGTCGTAGGCGGCACGCCGGGTGGTCTTGTGTGCGGCCAGCGGGTGGGCATCGGGCAGGCGCTGCGGCGCGATGAGCAAGCTCACCTCGCCGGGCGGCAACGGCGCCAGGGGCGCCTGCGTCAGCGACAGCCGGCCCGCGTGCGAGAGGGCCAGGCGCAGGCGCCGCTCGGTCCCCGGCGTGGTGGCTGCCGCGTCGCACAGCGCCGCGCGCGCGGCCTGCGCATCGAACGCGAAACCGAGCACGCCGGCGCTGTGCTGCAAGCGCGCGAGGTGGCGCGCCAGGTGCGGCAGCTCGCCCGCGGCCGTCACGAGCACGGTTTCGAACAACTCGAAGCCCGGGTCCAGGCCGGTGAGAAAACGGGCCTTGAGCCGGCATTCGTCGAACTCGTCGTCGGCGCGGCTGTCCTGCACGATGCCGGCGCCGATGCCCAGACGCAGGGGCCGCAGGCCGCGCTGCTCGGGCCCGAGCGTGAGCGTGCGGATAGCCACCGAGAGGCAGAAGTCGCCGCAGCGCCGGCCGCCCGTCGGCGTGTCGAGCCAGCCGATCGCGCCGCAGTACAGGCCGCGCGGCGTGCTCTCCAGTTCGGCGATCAGCTCCATCGTGTGGTGCTTGGGTGCGCCGGTGATCGAGCCGCACGGGAACACCGCGCGCAGCAACTCGGGCATGCCGATTTCGGGCCGCAGCCGCGCCTGCACCGTCGAAGTCATCTGGAACAGCGTGCTGTAGGGCTCGACGGAAAACAGCTCGGGCACGCTGACCGAGCCGATCTGCGCGATGCGACCGAGGTCGTTGCGCAACAGGTCGACGATCATCAGGTTCTCGGCCCGGTTCTTGATGTCCAGCGACAGCAGGCGCGCGGTTTCGCTGTCGCCCTCGGGCGCGGTGTAGCGCGAGGCGGTGCCCTTCATCGGCCGCGCGGTGACCACGCCGTGCTCGTGACGCACGAACA
>JANMSR010000453.1:0-1681 GCA_031389565.1 Burkholderiales bacterium | reverse complement strand
TTCATCGAGGCGCACGGCGGGACGGTGACCGCCCAGAGCCAGGAGGGTGTGGGCTCGACGTTCCGCTTCGTGCTGAGCGACCAGGCGCCTGCGCGCTGAGCGACCAGGCGCCCGCGCGCCGAGCGGCCCCGCATCGGCGCCTTCGTTGATGGTTGCCGGCGCCCGCTTGACCGCCGGGTCAGGCGTTGTGCTGCTCGACGAAGCGCGGCACGTCGCGTCCGTCGAGGTACGCCAACAGCACGTCCGCGGCAGCCTCGGCAAATTGCGCGTACTTGCTGTCGGTGGGCCAGCCCAGGTGCGGTGTGAGCACGACGTTGGGCAAAGTCGTCAACGGGTGCCCGGGCGGCAGCGGCTCGGTATCGAAGACGTCGAGCGCGGCGCCCGCAATCCGACGGCTCACCAGCGCCTCGACCAAGGCCGCTTCGTCGACGATCGGGCCGCGTGCGGTATTGATCAGGTAGGCGGTCGGCTTCATCAAGCCCAGGCGACGGGCATCGAGGAGCCCGCGCGTTTGCGGGCCGAGCGTGGCGTGCACGGACACGACATCCGCGGCCCGCAACAGATCATCCAACGCCGTGGGCTCCGCGCCGACCGCAGCCGCCGAGCCATCGTCGGGCCGACGACTCCAGGACAGCACGCGCATGCCGATCGCCTGGGCGATCTTGGCGACGTGGCGACCGACATGCCCGAGGCCCACGATGCCCAGCGTCTTGCCATGCAGCTCGTGGCCCAGCGGGGTGGGCCAGGCGCCCGCCTTCACCGCGCTGTCGCCCAACGGGATATGGCGCATCAGCGCGATGGCCAGGCCGATGGCCAGCTCGCCGGCCCCGGTGGAAAAACCCCCGCTGGCCTTGGCCACGATGACGCCGCACGCCTCGGCCGCCGCGAAGTCGATGTGGTAGGCATGGTTTCCCGTCTGCGCCAGGATGCGCAGCCCGGGCAACTGCTCGAACAGCGCGCGCGTGAACCAGGTGCGTTCCCGGTTGGCGACCAGGGCATCGAATCGGCCGAGCACCTTCGGGTCACCGAAGGGCGCCGTGAAGATCGTGACGTCGGCGCGCTCGCGCAACCGGCGCAGACCGGGGGTCTGCTCATACGCCTGGTGAATGTCGTCGAGGATCGCGATTTGCATATAGACCGGCAGCGCCGCCTAGACAAGTGGGTTTCGTGAGTTTGGGCGGCCCGCTTCGTGCGACAGCGTCGCTTGCGCGCGCCAGGCGTGCCGGGCCATGGACAAATCTAGCACCCTGTACGCCGATCTGGACGCGCGCTTCGCGCGACCGTGTTCGAGCCAACGCCGGCTGCGACCGCCCGACACATGACTTGCGGGACGGTGCGGGGAGAATCGCCCGCCGGTTTCAATTCCTTGCCGGCGAATGCCCTTGCCGCCAGGGCCACCTCGTCGAAGCCCATGAGGCATCGGGCCGCCGTGTTCCCGGTCACACGCCCGTTGAACTCATAGATGACAAGACGTCCGTCGGGCGTTTGCTGGCAATTGATGTTCCACGTGTCGAATGTCGACGTAGTCAGGCAGCGGGCAGGCTACCTTGATGCCACGGCCAGCACCGCCTTTGGATTGGTACTCGCAATGGCAAGGAGTGTGCGAGCTGCGCCGCTCGGTTGCTTGCGACCTTGCTCCCACCCTTGCAGCGTTCGAACCGAGACGCCCAGAAGCGCTGCG
>JANMSR010000423.1:0-2220 GCA_031389565.1 Burkholderiales bacterium | reverse complement strand
CGGAAGTCGTGGGTGGTGAAGTGCGGCAGGCCGTGCTTGACCTTGCCCATCGCGACGCCGATGGTCGACTCGCAGATGTACGGCAGCATGCGGCTTTGCATCTTGCGCGCCGGCAGCACCCAGTCCGAGTCGAGCGCCAGCCGGTGCAACTCGCGCAGCCAGTCCACGCTCATGGTCGGCAAGGGGATATCGATGGGCTGGCCGGTCTTGGTTCGCTCGCCAGGCAGGTGCCAGACGGGCGTATCGGCATCGAGCTCGAACTCGTCCCAGCGCGCGGCGATCAGCTCGCCTTTGCGCACGGCCAGCAGCAGGAGCAGCTTCACGGTGAGAGCGTTCTCGACGCTGAAGCCGCGCGCCGTTCGCATGGCCTCGAAGAGCGTCTTCAGCTCGTCACGCGACAGTGCCCGGTCGCGAGCGACCTCCTTGCCGCCAGCGTCCGACAGGTCGAACGCTGCCGCGGGGTTGAAGCGCACCATGTGGCGCTTGATGGCGTAGTCGAACATCCGGCGCACCCAGCGCAGTACGTCGTTGGCCATCGTCGGCGCGCCGCGCTTGACGACGGTTTGCAACATGGCGTCGATGTGACGCGGCTCGACGTCTTCGAGCGCCAGCTTGCCGATGTTTGGTTTGATGTCCTTCTCGATGCGGCTGCGAACGATGTTTGGATGCTTCCACTTGCCGAGGACCATGCGCTCGAAGTACTCGTCCGACAGCTTCGCCACCGTCATCACGGTTCGTGCCGCCTCGATCTTCGCGAGAGCTTCGGTCTTGCGCTCCTGCTTCTCGCCAGCCACATCGTGGCCCAGGGCGACCTTCGCGTGCAACCTCAAGAAACGCAAAACCCGCACAAACACTGGGTTTGCGGGCCGTTTGTGGGTGGCATCGGATGCCGTGAAACCCTACTCGATGTTCTGCACCTGCTCGCGCATCTGCTCGATCGCGACCTTCATTTCCACGGCCACGCCGGTCAGCTCCAGCGCGGCGGACTTCGAGCCCAAGGTGTTGGCTTCTCGCTGCAACTCCTGGATCAGGAAATCGAGCCGTTTGCCGATCTCGCCGCCCTTGTTGAGCAGGCGTTCGATTTCGTCCAGGTGCGCGGTCAGGCGCGCCAGCTCTTCGGCCACGTCGATGCGGATCGCGAAAGCCGCCGCTTCGTTCAACGCGCGTTCCTGCAAGGCCTCGGCGCTGACCGATTGCGCGGCGCCGCTGGCCTGCAAGGCTTCCTGCCAGCGTTCGACAAAGCGCTGCTGCTGGCGCTGCACGACGGCCGGCAACAGCGGCCGGGCCTGGCCGGTGAGCGTTCGCAGGTGGCCGATGCGCTCGTGCAGCACGGCGGCCAGGCGCTCGCCTTCGCGGCCGCGGGCTTTTCGCAGGGCGGCGACTGCGTCGCGCGCGGCCTGCATCGCCGCGTCATCGAGACCTTCGACCGCGCCGCCGCCGCGGCACCATTGCAATGCTTCGTGCACCGACAGTGGCGCGGCCTTGGGCAACCAACTCTGCACCGTGCCTTCGATGCGCGACAGGCGATTCAACTGGTCGGCCCCAGGCGCCGCAACGACACCCTCGGCGTCGCGTTGGCTGGCGATGCGCAACTCGACCTTGCCGCGCTTGACGGCGCCGGCCACCAGCTCGCGCAAGGCCGGTTCGAGGGACCGCATCTCATCGGGCAGGCGCAGCGACAAGTCGAGAAAGCGGCCGTTGACCGACCGCAACTCCACGCTCACCAGAGCCTCCTTGCCGGAGGGGGTCGAAGCGTCGCTGTCGCCCCGCCGAGCCGCGCCAGCACTGGCGCTGGCGTATCCGGTCATGCTGTAAACTGACATTGACCCTTCGAGCTCAAAAGCCAACACCGATTATGTCAAAGCCCAAACCCGCCCCGCTGCCTGCGGGTACCGTGGTCGGGGGCTATCAGATCGTCAAGAAGCTTGCGGCCGGCGGTTTCGGTGTCGTCTATCTGGCTGAAGACGAGCAGCGCCACCTGATCGCGCTCAAGGAATACCTGCCGGCCTCGCTGGCCGAGCGTTCACCGGGCGAACTCACGCCGCGCGTCAAGCCCGACAAGCTGCCGCTGTACCGGCTGGGCCTGAAGAGTTTCTTCGAAGAGGGCCGTTCGCTAGCGCAGATCTCGCACCCGAGTGTGGTCTCGGTGCTGAACTTCTTCCGCGAGAACGAAACCGTCTACATGGTGATGAACTACCTGCAGGGCGACACCCTGCAGGA
>JANMSR010000421.1:0-9443 GCA_031389565.1 Burkholderiales bacterium | reverse complement strand
CGCAGGTCGGGCTTGTCGCTGCCATAGACGTGCATCGCGTCGGCGTAGCTCATCACCGGGAAGGCCGGCAGCGGCACGCCGATGGCGTGCTCGAAGGTGCTGCGGATCATGCCCTCGCACATGCTGCGGATTTCTTCCTCGGTGAGGAACGAGGTCTCGATGTCGATCTGCGTGAACTCGGGCTGGCGGTCGGCGCGCAGGTCTTCGTCGCGGAAGCACTTGGTGATCTGGTAGTAGCGGTCGAAGCCTGCGACCATCAACAATTGCTTGAACAACTGCGGGCTCTGCGGCAGTGCGAAGAACATGCCGTCGTGCACACGGCTGGGCACCAGGTAGTCGCGCGCGCCTTCGGGCGTGCTCTTGGTCAGCATCGGGGTCTCGATGTCGATGAAGCCGTTGGCGTCGAGGAACTTGCGCACCTCCATCGCCACGCGGTAGCGCAGCATCATGTTGCGCTGCATCGCCGGGCGGCGCAGGTCGAGCACACGATGCGTCAGGCGCACGGTCTCCGACAGGTTCTCGTCGTCGAGTTGGAACGGCGGCGTGACACTGGGGTTGAGGACTTCGAGCTGATGGGCCAAGACTTCGATCTTGCCGCTGACGAGGTTGGCGTTGTCGGTGCCGGCGGGGCGTGCGCGCACGACACCCACCACCTTCAGGCAGAACTCGTTCCTCACACCCTCGGCGGTGGTGAAAGTCTCGGCATGGTCGGGGTCACAGACGATCTGCACCAGGCCTTCACGGTCGCGCATGTCGATGAAGATCACGCCGCCATGGTCGCGGCGGCGGTGGGCCCAACCCATCAGGGTCACGGTCTGGCCGAGCAACGCTTCGCTGACCAGGCCGCAGTAGGTAGTACGCATGGATTGCTCCAGATTCTTGTGCAGGGTTCGTTGCCGCAAGCCGCAGCAGAGAGTGCTTCAGGTCGGCGCGCGAAAACTCATCATGGGGCCGAACGCTCGCCGCGCGTTCGGTCTCATCAATTTCGCGCCGCGACTGCCGGCATCGCGGCCGTGGGCGGGGCCACCACGCCCATCGAAATGATGTACTTCAGCGCCTCGTCGACGCTCATGCGCAGGGCGATTACATCGCTGCGCGGCACCATCAGGAAAAAGCCCGAGGTCGGGTTCGGCGTGGTCGGCACGTACAGGCTGACGTAGTCGGCATGCAGGTGCTCGGCGGCTTCGCCGCCGGGCTTGCCGGTGACGAAGGCGATCGTCCACGACCCCGCGCGCGGGTACTGCACCAGCACGGCCTCGCGAAAGGCGTTGCCGCTCGAGGAGAACAGCGTGTCCGAGACCTGCTTGACCGAGCTGTAGATCGACTTGACGATCGGGATGCGGTACACGACCCGGCCGCCCTGGCGCAGCCACCATTGGCCGACGAAATTGGCGGCAAAGATGCCGGTCAACAGCAGCGCCACCACCACCACCACCAGCCCCAGACCCGGCACACGGCGCAACACTTCCAGGAATCCGTGCGCGGCATCGGGCAACACGGCCTGGGTGGCGCTGAGCACCCAGCCGAACAGGCCGTCGACCATACCGAGCACGGTCGTCAGCAACCACACGGTCACGGCCAATGGCAGCCACACCAGCAGGCCGGTAACGATGTACTTCCTCACGTCGAGGGCGCGGGTTCAGCCGCCATCGCCGGCCGGGCCGGGCGCGGCGCTGGAGGCAGGTGACGCTGCCGGCGCCGCAGGTGCGGGCGCGGCGGGTGCGGGCGATGCCGCCGTGCCGCTGTCGCCCGCGTTGCCGGGCTTGCCAGGCGGATCGGGCTTGGCGGGCGTGTCCGCCGTCGGCGTGTCGGCTGCCACCTTGGCCGGCCCAGGCGCCGCTGGCGGGTTGCGAAAGTCGGTCACGTACCAGCCGGAGCCTTTGAGCTGGAAGCCCGCCGAAGTGACCTGCTTCTCAAAGCGCGGCGCACCGCAGGCCGGGCATTCGGCAAGCGGTGGATCGGAGATCTTGCGCAGCACGTCTTTCGTGTGCCCGCAGGCGGCGCATCGATAGGCGTAGATTGGCATGGTTCAAGCTCGGGGGCAGAACCGCGGATTATAGGTTGGCGGCACCGGTGGCCGCCATCACTGCCGTGGGCCTCAGTGAGGCTTGTCTGGCGCCCGATGCTGCTGGCCGGCGTGGCTGGCGGCCTCGATCGAGCGGCCCCGGTGGGCGATCAACTGCGGCGCCAGTGTGCCCAGCACCATGCCGATGGCCGAGGCGAACAGGCCCACCAGATTGGCCGGCACCATCGCGTCGGGCGCCACCTTGCCGGCGGCGAGCCAGCAACCGATGCCCAGCACGATCGAGAGCAGCGCCCCTTGCGTGGTGGCCCGCTTCCAGTAGCCCCCCGCCACTAGCGGTACGAAGGCTCCCGCCAGCGTCACGTTGTAGGCGTTCTGCACCATTTCGTACATCGTGCTCTTGCTGTTGAGCGCGAATACCAGGGCGGCGGCGGTGAAGGTCACCAGGATGATGCGCAGCGTGAGCAGGAACTGCTTGTCGCCCATGTGCGGCACGAACGGCCGCAGCACGTTCTCGGTGAACAACGCAGTCGGCGCCAGTAGCGCGCCGCTGGCGGTGGACAGGATCGCCGACAGCAAGGCGCCGAAGAACATGATCTGCGCCCACATCGGCATCTTGCCCAGCACCAGGTCGGGCAGGATGCGCTGGACTTCACGGGCATCTTCGGCCGCGAACAGGGCTTTGAGCGACGGGTCGGCCACCAACGCGGCGTAGGCGATGAAGATCGGCACAAAAGCGAAAACAAAATAGAGCAGTCCGCCGATGATGGTGCCGCGCACCGCGGTCTGTTCGTTCTTGGCGCTGGTCATGCGCTGGAACACGTCCTGCTGCGGCACCGAACCGAAGGCGAAGGCGAAGAAGGCCCCGGCCATGGCCCACCAGGCGGTGGCATCCATCCCGGCCGGAAACATGTTCAGCTTGCCGTCGGCGGAAGCCTGGGCGATCACCTTGCCCACGCCACCGGCGAGGTCGCCGACGAGCACGGCCACGAGCGTCAGGCCGATCAGGATCACGACCGTCTGGAACAGGTCGGTGAACGCCACCGACCACATGCCGCCGAAAATCGTGTAGACCACGACGACGCCGGCGCCGATCAGGATCGAGGTGTTGAGGTCCACGGCACCTCCGGACAAGGTCGCGATGACCAGGCCCAGCGCGGTCAACTGCGCCGAAGTCCAGCCCAGGTAGCTGAGGACGATCGCCACGCTGGTCAGCACCTCGACACCCTTGCCGTAGCGCTGCTTGTAGAAATCGCCGATGGTCAACAGGTTCATGCGGTAGAACAGCCGCGCGAACAGTAGCGCGGCGATGACCAGGCACACCGAGGCACCGAACGGGTCGCCGGGTATGCCGTGCAGCCCGTCCTTGGCGAAGGTGGCCGACACCGACAGCACGGTCTCGGCGCCGAACCAGGTGGCGAAGACCGTGGCCACGTTCATGTACAGCGGCAGCGAGCGGCCGGCGACGAGGAAGTCCTTGGCGCCGTGCACGCGGCGGGCGGCCAGCAGGCCGATGGCGATGGTGACCAGCAAGTAGGCGATGACGAAGGTGATCAGCACGTCGGGCTCCGCGGCAACATGGTTGAGGACAGAAATTGGGGCCGGAGTTTAGTTCCTGGCGGCCAGGCACCTCAACGCCACATCGGCGCAAACCGGATCAACAGTTGCGCCACCAACAGGCCGGCGGCAAAGCCGAAGCCGACCCACAGCGCGGCGCGCAGCATCCGGTTGGTGCGGCGTTGTTCCTGCAGCATCGCGTGCAGGGCTGGCGATTCCGCCCGTGGATGCAGCGCCGCATGCAACAGCCGCGGCAGCTCGGGCAGCAACTGGGCGTAGCGTGGCGCCTCGTCCTTCAGCCGTTCCACCAGGCCGGCCCAGCCGATCTGCTCGCTCATCCAGCGTTCGAGGAAAGGCTTGGCGGTGCTCCACAGATCGAGCTCGGGGTCAAGCTGGCGGCCCAGGCCCTCGACGTTGAGCAGCGTCTTTTGCAGCAGCACCAGTTGCGGCTGGATCTCGACATTGAAGCGGCGCGAGGTCTGGAACAGGCGCAGCAACACCTGGCCGAGCGAGATGTCTTTGAGCGGGCGGTCGAACAGCGGCTCGCAGACGGTGCGGATCGCGCTCTCCAGCGCGTCGATGCGCGTGGCCGACGGCACCCAGCCGCTTTCGATGTGCAGCTCGGCGACGCGTTTGTAGTCGCGGCGAAAGAACGCCGTGAAGTTTTGCGCCAGGTAGTCGCGGTCATTGTCGGTCAGCGTGCCGACGATGCCGAAATCCAGCGCGATGTAGCGGCCGAACGTGGCCGGCGCGGTACTGACCTGGATGTTGCCCGGGTGCATGTCGGCATGGAAAAAGCCGTCCCGGAAAACCTGGGTGAAGAAGATCGTGACGCCGTCGCGGGCAAGTTTTCTCAGATCCACGCCGGCCGCGCGCAACCGCTCGGTCTGGCCGATCGGCACGCCGTGCATGCGCTGCATCACGATCACGCTGGACGTGCACAGGTCCCAGACCATCTCGGGCACCTCGACCAGGGCCAGGCCAGCCATGTTGCGGCGCAGTTGCGCGGCATTGGCGGCCTCGCGCACCAGGTCGAGCTCATCGTGCAGGTAGCCGTCGAACTCGGCCACCACCTCTCTAGGTTTGAGGCGCTTGCCGTCGAGGCTGACGCGCTCGACCCAGGCTGCGAGCCGGCGCAGCAGCGCCAGGTCGCCCTCGATCGCGGCCAGCATGCCCGGTCGCAGCACCTTGACCGCCACCTCGCGGCCGCCATGGAGGATGGCGAAATGCACCTGCGCGATCGACGCACTGGCTACCGGCTCGGCGTCGAACGACGCGAAAACCTCGTCGATGCGCCGGCCGAACGCACGCTCGACCAGGGCCACCGACTCGGCGCCCGGAAACGGGGGTACGCGGTCCTGCAGCTTGGCCAGTTCATCGGCCACGTCCAGCGGCAGCAAATCGCGCCGCGTCGACAGCACCTGGCCGAACTTGACAAAGATCGGGCCCAACCGCTCCAGCGCGCGGCGCAGCCGCACGCCCCGCGGCTCATCGAAGCGCCGGCCCACCATCACGACACGCGCCAGCGCGCGGACCCAGCGCTGGCGCAGCCCCGACAGAGCGATGTCGTCGACCCCGAAGCGCAGCAGTGTGAAAGCGATGACGACCAGGCGCGCCAGTTGCGTCATGGCTTCGCGGCCGGCTGCACCCAGCGGCGCAGGCCCGCCGCCAGCATGGCGCCCAAGCCCGCCAACTGGCGCGCTGGCAGTGGGCCGACAACGCGGGCCAGGTCGGCTTCGAGATCCCAACGCAGGTTGTCGGCCAACCAGTTGACGTCGGCAGCGAACTGCGCATCGCCCTGCACCACCACATCGGGCCGCTCACCGGCCGCCAGACGCGCCATCAGCAACGCCGGGTTGGCGGCGGCCACGCCCAACTGCAATTCGGCGGGCGCGTCAGCTGCGGCATCACCCTGGCCGCACCATTCGAGCAGCCCGGCCGGTGTGACCTGAAACATCGCCACCGGTGGCGCCGGCAGCAGCGCCGGCCAGTCGACGAACTCGACCCGCAGGCGCTTGCCGTTGTGCGGCAGCAGGCGTTCCAGCGCCACCGGCTCGGCAGACAGCAGGTGATTGACCAGCAGCGTCAGGCGTTGCAACGCCGCAGGCAAAACGAGGGAGCGCACCGATTGCAGCATTTACACGGATTGTAGGCAGCGCGCGGTCGCACCCTCAGGCGCGGGGAGCCGGCAGGCAAGAGCCATCGGCGAGAATCGGCGCCGACGACAGTTGCACAGGCCCACATGCCCACGATCCTGCTGACCGGCGCCACAGGCTACATCGGCTCGCACACCTGGTTGGCGCTGGCCGCGGCCGGGTTCGACGTGGTCGGTGTCGACGACTTCAGCAACAGTGCGCCGCAAGTGCTCGAGCGACTGCAGACACTGCTGGCCCACGCACCGCAGTTCGAGCGTGCCGACGTCTGCGATGCGGCAGCCATGACCTCCCTGCTGCAACGCCACCGCATCGACGCCGCGGTGCACTTCGCGGCCTACAAGGCGGTTGGCGAATCGACGGCCAAGCCGTTGGCCTACTACGCCAACAACCTCGGCGGCTTGATCACCGTGTGCGAAGCGATTCGCGCGCAGGGCGCGAAACGCTTCGTGTTCAGCAGCAGCGCCACCGTCTATGGCCAGCCCGAGCGATTGCCGATCGGGGAAGATGCGGCCCTGGCTGCCACCAACCCCTATGGTCAGACCAAGCTGATGGCCGAGCAGATCCTGCGCGACCTCGGTGCCGCCGAACCGGGCTGGCAAACCGCCTGCTTGCGCTACTTCAACCCGGTCGGCGCGCACGACAGCGGCATGATCGGCGAAGACCCGCGCGGTGTGCCCAACAACCTGATGCCCTACGTGGCGCAAGTGGCTGCGGGCCGACGACCGCAGCTTCAGGTGTACGGCGACGACTACCCCACGCCCGACGGCACCGGCGTGCGCGACTACATCCATGTGATGGACCTGGCCGAAGGCCACGTGGCGGCGCTGAAGCGACTGTTCGATGCGCCTGGCTCCTTCACCGTCAACCTGGGAACCGGCGTCGGCCACAGCGTGCTCGAATTGGTGCGCGCCTACGAACGAGCCAGCGGCCGTCCGGTGCCCTACTTGCTGGTGCAGCGGCGGCCAGGCGACGTGGCCGCGTGTTACGCCGACCCGCGACGCGCCGCCGAACTGCTCGGCTGGCAGGCCCGCCGCAGCCTGGCTGAGATGTGCGCCGACAGTTGGCGCTGGCAGCAACTCAACCCAGTGGGCTTCGCCCCGGGAGCCTGACGCCCGCGCTGCGCTGCGGCGGCTACCGGAGCCCGGAGCGCGCGTGCCGGTGCGCGAGCAGCGCGGCCAACTCGCTTTTCACGGGAGCCGGAAAGCCGCGCCGCCCGCCGCGGTAGTCGTGGATCATGTGATCGAGCACCTGCAGGCTGTAGCCGGCGTCGGCCCAGGCACTGGCAATCGCGTTGGCCACCCGCGGGAACTGTTCGCAGGTGGCATGAGGCCGCAGCGCAGGCGGCAGGCCGATCACCCAGTCCATCGCCGAGCCACTGAGCGCGCGGTCGGTGGGCACGGTCTTGCGCCGCTGCTGCTCCCAGAAGCCCTGATGCATGTACTTGACCTGGGCCACCCCGGGCGGCAATTCATCGAGTACGTGGCGCGCCTCGTCGAAGTCGGTGAGTTCGAAATCGATCGAGCCCGGCGGGCGGGGTGGCGGTTTGGGAGGTTGTTGACCGAACATAGGGCGCCTCCGTGGGGATGCGCTGAGCCGAGGTATCACAAATTGTGGCGCAGGGCCGGACTTTATTGAATCCTTGCGGTTTGGGCTACATTTTTTGCCCTTTTTTTTGCCCTGAAAGCAAGACCTCAGCAGCGCACCCCCACATGCAGCGCCACGACCCCGCCGGCCAGGTTGTGCACGTCGACGTGGCCGAATCCGGCAGCCTTCATCATGGCTTTCAGCGTGGCCTGGTCCGGGTGCATACGGATCGATTCGGCCAGGTAGCGGTAGCTGTCGCCGTCGCCGGTCACCCACTGCCCCAGCCGCGGCAGCACATTGAACGAGTACCAGTCGTAGGCCTTGGTCAGGGGGGCCGCCACCTTGGAGAATTCCAGCACCAGGAGGCGCCCGCCGTGGCGCAGCACGCGAGCCATTTCGGCCAGGGCCAGGTCCTTGTGCGTCATGTTGCGCAAGCCGAAGGCCACACTCACCAGGTCGAACGAGGCGTCAGGCAGCGGCAGCTTTTCGGCGTCGCAAATCAGGGTCGGCAGCAGTAAACCCTCGTCGAGCAGGCGGTCGCGGCCCTGGCGCAGCATGGCCTCGTTGATGTCGGTGTGCAGCACCAGCCCATGGGCGCCGACCTGGCGGGCGAAGGCGCGCGCCAGGTCGCCCGTGCCGCCGGCGAGGTCGAGCACGCGGTCGCCGCCGCGCACGTTGGCCACGGCCACCGTGTACGCCTTCCATGCCCGGTGCAGGCCGAGCGACATCAGGTCATTCATGATGTCGTACTTCGGCGCCACCGCATCGAACACGCCGCGCACACGGCGCGCCTTGTCGGCCGCTGGCACCGACTCGAAGCCGAAATCGGTCTTGCCGTCGTCGCTCATCGAGGCGCGGTCAATGGTGGTGGCCACAAGAGGCCGCGGCGGCCTTCACCATCGGCGCGTCGCGTGACATGCCGGCACTGGCCAGACGTGCCTCGTAGTCGCGCCAAAGCTTGTCGTGCTGCGAGCCGAGAAAGTACAGGTAGTCCCACGAAAAGATACCCGAGCTGTGGCCGTCGCTGAACGTCGGCTGCACGGCGTAGTGGCCCACGGTCTCCAGCCCGTCGATCCCGACCTCGCGCTTGCCGGTTTGCAGCACTTCCTGGCCCGGGCCGTGGCCCTGCACCTCGGCCGATGGCGAATACACGCGCATCAACTCGAACGGGATGCGAAACGTCGCACCGTCGTCGAAACCGACCTCAAGCAGCCTTGACTGCTGGTGCAAGGTGAGTGCGGTCGGGCGGGGTTTTTCGGTCATGCCGCAGTGTAGCGGCCCGCGAACGACGACTTTGTTCACGCACTTGGTCGCGCACACCGCGGCCGGTGCCCAGAGAATTTGGGCATCGCCTGCCAGACCGCAGTGGTGGCTGCACACGGCCTGTCGAGTGGTCATGAAGCCGAATGTTGATCTCCATGCAAAACCTGTTGACCGCCCTCGGTAGCTTCGCGCCCAGCGCAGCGCTGCTGTGGCTTGCCGCCGCGCTGCACGCGCAGGCGCACACCGATGCCACGCTGTCGCGGCGCGGCCTGCGCGGCATGGCCATGGGACTGGCCGCGGCCGGGCTCTGGTGGCCGCTGCAGTTGGCAGCCACGGCCGCAGGGGGTACGGCAGCGCTGCTGTGGCAGGCGACGATGCTGACCTTGTCGCTGTTGCTGGCCACGGTGGCCGCGTACGCCGCGACCAGCGACCAGCCTTGGCGAAGCGGCCGCCGGGTGGGCGCCGCAGCCGGTGCGGTCCTGGCGTCGGTGCTGGCCATTGCCGCGGTCTCGACTGCCCCCGACAATTCCGCCGCGCTGGTGCGTGCCAGCCTGGGCGCCGTGGTGCTGGCGGGCGGGCTGGTGACGCTGGCCTTGCCCTGCAGCAACGACGTGCTGGCTGCGCGCCTGCGCGCCGCCATGGCGCTGGCCGTCGCCGGGGCTCTGGTGTTCGCCCCGGGGCCGCTGCGCGACCCGCAAGGCACCTGGACTCACCCGGCGCTGTGGCCGACGCTGGCGCTGGCCCTGTTCGGCGCCGGATTGCTGGGCCTGCTGCGACAGCGCCCAGCGGTGACGCGCAGCAGTGCGCGCCTGCCGGCACATCCGGTTGAGCCGCTGGAGGACGTGCTGACCCGGCTGCCC
>JANMSR010000413.1:0-2241 GCA_031389565.1 Burkholderiales bacterium | reverse complement strand
CAGCGCGGCGAAGACGATGCGGCCGACGAAGGTGCGCGCCAGCGTCGGGTCGAGCACATCGGGGTCTTCGGCCAGGCCGATGCGCAGGTGCGACTGCGCCTGGGCGAGCGGTGCGGCCAGCAGCACGCAGGCGGCGAGCAGGGCACGGAAGGCGGTCTTCATGGCGAATCTCCTTGGGCGTTCGGTCAGGTGATGAAGGCGGATTGCAGGCGTTGCAGGCGCGGATTGAGCCCGGATGATGAGGCCTGGCGCCACAACGCGGGCGGCGCGATCTCGCGCCAGCGGTGGCAGGCCACCGCGTGGCCGGCGTCGTCCTCGAGCGGCGGGGCGCTCTGCGCACAGCGCGGCTGCGCATGTTCGCAGCGGGTGTGGAAATGGCAGCCCGGCGGCGGCGCCATCGGGCTGGGCACATCGCCGGCGAGCAGGATGCGCTGGCGCTCGCCGCTGGGCTCGGGCACCGGAATGGCCGACAACAGTGCCTGCGTGTACGGGTGTCGCGGCGTCGCGAACAGGGTGCGCTTGTCGGCCAGCTCGACGATGCGGCCGAGGTACATCACCGCCACCTGCGTCGCGATGTGGCGCACCACGGCCAGGTCATGCGCGATGAAGATGTAGGCCAGGCCGAAGCGCTGCTGCAGATCCTGCAGCAGGTTGACCACCTGCGCCTGCACCGAGACATCGAGCGCCGACACCGCCTCGTCGCAGACGATCAGCTTGGGCTCCACGGCGAGCGCGCGCGCAATGCCGATGCGCTGGCGCTGGCCGCCGGAAAACTCGTGCGGGTAGCGCTGCGCATGCTCGCTCGCCAGGCCCACCGTTTGCAGCAGGGCGGCCACCCGCTCGCCGTGGCGGCCGTTGTGCAGGCCGTGCAGCAGCAAGGGCTCAGCCAGGATCTGGCCCACCGTCATGCGCGGGTTGAGCGAGGAGAAGGGGTCCTGGAAGATGATCTGCATCGCACGGCGCCGCTCGCGCAGCGCGGGTGCATCCAGTAGGCCCAGCGCCGTGCCGTCGAAGACCACGCGCCCCGCGGTCGGCTCGATCAGGCGCAGCACCAGGCGCCCGAGCGTCGATTTGCCGCAACCCGATTCGCCGACCACACCCAGCGTCTGCCCGGCCGCGAGCGTAAAGCTCACGCCATCGACGGCGCGCACCGCGCCGCGCACGCGCCCGAACAGGCCGCGACGGACCGGGAAATGTTTGACCAGGCCTTCGACCTGGAGCAGGGGTGGTGTCACGACTTGCGTGCGCGCCCGCGCATCGGCCGAGCCGGCGCGAACGGGCCGGCGACCTTTTCGAGCCAGGGGTCGGATACGGACCGCAGTCCAGCCTCAACGCGGTATTGCGGGTCGCGTGCATCGAAGAGAACCGTCTGTTTGCGCTGGGCCCGCACGAGCGTAAAGGCCTTGTTCAAGGACCGGCTGTTGTCGAACATCAGCGTCATGTCGGCCAGAGGCGCGGCATGCCCGATGGCGGCTTGCGTGCGAGGAAAGCGCTTGTGCAGCGTTGCCAGCGGAACGTCATGCCCGCCCTGGGCCTTGCGGGTTTGCACGCGCAGCACCGACAGGCTGGGGGAGGTCAGGCCGACGAAGAGCAGCACGACGAAATAGCCGGCCCTTTGCATGGCGCGGATGTCGTCCGCCTTCGAACGCACCGTTCCATCCTTCGCGCGCTCCCAGAACGAGAAGACGGTCTCGAAGGCAAAGGGCAGCCGCTGCGCCATGATGAGCTGCCTGAAGAGCCCGACGCCGTCCTGCGACAACCGCTGCCAGCGCTCATCGTCATCGCGCAGTTTCTGTGCCCAGGCCGGCAGTTGGCGTGTCTTCTTGTCCGCTTCGGGAAGGATCGACAAGGTCAGCCGATCGGCGTTGACCAGCGGCAGCTTCAACTGGTCCGCGAGGCGCTGGTACCAGAGCGTGGATTTGCCGGATCCGTTGTGCCCCGCCAGCACGAAGGCCGACGGCCGCTGTTCGCTATCGAGCGCGAACCGTAGGAGCTTGCCGAGCGACGGTGACTGGCGGATCACGCCGCCTTGACCGGCACGAACTTCGCGCCGACCAAACGCCCGACACGCTTGGTGCCATCGGCGGCTTCACGGACCAGCTTGAGCGGGTCGGCGGGGTCGGTCGAGTAGGAAAAGATGCGTGACTGGTTGCCCTTGAAGACAACCTGCCTGTCGATGCCGGGCTTGCTCAACGCGCGCCCGGCTTTGGCAACCAGAACACTCGCCCGGTCTGCCTGCTT
>JANMSR010000391.1:0-7067 GCA_031389565.1 Burkholderiales bacterium | reverse complement strand
TCGGCATCGATTTCCTCGATGCCGCAGACCACCGTGACCTCGTGCTGCTTGGCCGCCTCGCGCAACGGCCGCAGATCGTCGCCGGCCAGGCTGACCGCGTTGGCGCGCAGCCGCGCATGCAACCGGTCGAGTAGGCCCATGTCGGCGCCGGGCCGCAACTGCCAGATCCAGGCCGGGTAGCCGGGGATGAAGGCTTCCGGAAAAACGACGAGTTGCGCGCCGCTGGCGGCCGCTTCTTGCACGGCGTCGACGGCGCGCGCCAGCGTTGCCGCGCGGTCGAGCAAGACCGGCGCCTGCTGGATGACGGCGATGCGCGCCATCGCAATCCCCGGCGCCCTACTTGATCTCGCCGGCAACGACCCATTTCTCGCCCGTGGCCTTGCCATCTCGGACCATGGTCAGGGTGCCGTCGAGCTTTTCGCCGCGCACCGTGCCGGCCCAGCGCAGCTTGCCGTACTGGGCGCTTTCGGTTTCGGCCTCGAAGGCGAGGCCGTCGTCGGCGGCGCGCGCGCTGTACGGCCCGTCGCCATAACCGTAGCGGTCGCAGGCGGTGGAGCGGAACAGGCCGCGCTCGAAGATCAGCGTGTCGGCGTCGCCCGAAGTCTTGCCGCGCTCGAGCACGATGCCTTCGAAGCGCCGGCCGTCGAGCAGTGAAGACCCAGCAGTGGATGGAACAGCGTTCATGGTTTGGCCTCGTAGATCAGGTTGAAGGGAGTTTGCGTAGCGCGCCGGAAGCGCGTGAAGCCGCCGTCGGCGACGACGCGCGCGATGCGCGCCTGGCCCGCTTGCGCCCCCAGGCAGGCGCCGACCTCCTGCGCGCGCGACGCGGGGGTGCAGATGAACGTCGACACGGCATAGAAGATCCGGCCCACCGGGTTCAAGTTGTCTTCGAGCCGATCGTTGGCGAAGGGCTCGACGATCAGCCAGGCGCCGTCGGGCTTCAGGCTCTGGCGCACATGCGCCGACGCGCCGACCGGGTCGCCCATGTCGTGCAGACAGTCGAAGACCGCCACCAGGTCGTAGTCGCGGCCGGGGAAATCCTTCGCTGTCGCGACTTCGAAGCGCACGCGATCGGCGACACCGGCCTTGGCGGCCGAGGCGCGCGCGACCTCGATCGATGGCCCGTGGTAGTCGAAGCCGACGAAGCTCGACGCCGGATAGGCCCGCGCCATGATGATCGTCGAGGCCCCGTGCCCGCAGCCGACATCGGCCACCCGCGCGCCGGCTTCGAGCTTGGCCTGCATGCCATCGAGCGCCGGTATCCACTGGCCGACCAGGTTGGCGGCGTAGCCCGGCCGGAAGAAGCGCTCGGTGCCGTGGAACAGCGACGCGTCGTGCTCGTGCCAGCCCAGACCCAACCCGGTGCGCATTGCCGCCGCCATCTTCGGGATGGCCTTGAACTGCGCCGCCGCAATCTGGAAGGCGCCAGGAATGAAGGCCGGGCTGCCCTCCTCGGCCAGCGCAAAGGCCTGTTCCTCGCTCAGCGAGAACGTCTCGCTGGCCGGGTCGTACTGCACATAGCCGCTGGCCGCCTGCGCCGACAGCCATTCGCGCAGATAGCGCGAGTCGGTCTCGGTGCGCCGCGCCAGGTCCTCGACCTGGGTCGGCTTCTCGGCCAGCTTCTTGTACAGGCCGAGCTGGTCGCCGACGACCACGGTCGCGGCGTGCATCACGGCCCCCAGGTCGCCCACGAATTGACCCATGAAGGCATTCAGTTTGGCATCGTCGATGGCCATAACCTCTTCCTTTCGGTGGCCTTGCGGCCGTGCGCCGGGACTCCTAGACTCGGACCGTCATGGACCCGCGAGACGCATGTTGCGGCCGATGCGCGGCAGCACCCAATACGCAGCATTGCGTACTTGTCCTGCAATGAAGCACCTGACCCGCAACGACTACGCCGCTGCCCTCGCCCTGGTGGCGCGGCTGGAGCCTGCGGCCGGCGATGCGCGGACTTTTGCGAACGAAGCCGTGCTCACGCTGACCGGGTTCGTGGCCTCGGAGCTGACCACGCTGTCCGACTGCGATCTCGTCACCGGGCAGCGCCACGTCGTGGGCCTGCCGGGCGTGCGTCTGGGCGAGCGCGATATCGAATCCTTCGACCGCCATTTCTTCGAGCATCCGCTGGTGCGCTACCACGGCTTCGAAGGCGGGCGCGTGACGCGGCGCATTTCCGATTCGCTCAGCCGCAGCGAATTCAGGCGCAGCGCGATCTACGCCGACTACTACCAGCGCGTCGGCCTCGAGCACACGGTCGCGGTGCCGCTGTTGATCGAGGAGGGCAGGCTGGTCAGCCTGGTGCTGAACCGCCGCGGTCTGGATTTCAGCGAGCGCGACTGCGAGCGGCTCGAAGTGCTGCGCCCGCACCTGGCCTTCTTGTACCGCCAGGCCAGCCGGTACGACGCCCCGCCGGGG
Source organism: Burkholderiales bacterium (assembly GCA_031389565.1). GTDB lineage: Bacteria > Pseudomonadota > Gammaproteobacteria > Burkholderiales > Burkholderiaceae_C > CADEEN01. The sequence goes on along the minus strand of JANMSR010000391.1, from coordinate 4,655 downwards.
GCTGCTGAAGCGGCGGCGCTCGCGCCCACGGCGGCGGCCGCCGGATCCGAAGTGCTGACCCCGCGCGAGAACGAGGTGCTGCATTGGCTGGCCTATGGCAAGACCGACGCAGAGATCGCGGCACTGCTCGGCCTGAGTCGGCGGACGGTGCAAAAACACCTGGAACACATCTATATCAAGCTCGGTGTCGAGACGCGCACGGCGGCGGTCATGCGTGTGCTGGCCAAGCGCCCGCCGCACTAGCAAGCCGTCGGCGCAGGCATTGCCGATGGCCGTGTGACGGCTGCATCGCCGCACGGCGGTGGCCGGGCAAGGCCCTCGCTTACCATCGGCGTCGCCCATGACCGAGACCGCCGTCGCAACACCCGTCGCTACTGCCCAGCAGGTGCTGCACGAGGTGTTCGGCTACAGCGCGTTCCGCGGTCTGCAGGCTGCGGTCATCGAGCATGTCGGCGCCGGCGGCGACGCGCTGGTGCTGATGCCCACCGGCGGCGGGAAAAGCCTGTGCTACCAGGTGCCGGCCATCGTGCGGCATCGCGGCGGGCGCGGCGTGGCGGTGGTGGTCAGCCCGCTGATTGCGCTGATGCACGACCAGGTCGGTGCGCTCGAAGAGGCCGGCGTGCATGCGGCGTTCCTCAACTCCACGCTGAGCAGCGACGAGGCGCTGCGCATCGAGCGCGAGCTGCGCTCGGGCCGCCTGGTGCTGCTTTACGCCGCGCCCGAGCGCCTGCTGACGCCGCGCTTCCTGGCCATGCTCGATTCGCTGCACGAGCGCGGCCTGCTCAGCCTGTTTGCGATCGACGAGGCGCACTGCGTCAGCCAGTGGGGCCACGACTTCCGCGAGGAGTACCTCGGCCTGTCGATCCTGCACCAGCGCTATGCCGGCGTGCCGCGCATCGCGCTCACCGCCACCGCCGACCACATCACCCGCGCCGACATCGTCGCGCGGCTGGCGCTGGGCGACGCGCAGACTTTCGTCGCCAGCTTCGACCGCCCGAACATTCGCTACGGCATCGTCGAGAAGGACGAGCCCAAGCGCCAGTTGCTGCGTTTCATTCGCGACGAACACGACGGTGAGGCCGGCATCGTCTATTGCGGCACGCGCAAGAAGGTCGAGGAGACCGCGGCCTGGCTCAACGACGAAGGCATCGCCGCGCTGCCGTACCACGCCGGCCTGGACGCCGGCCTGCGCCAGCGCCACCAGGACCGCTTCCTGCGCGAAGACGCTGTTCTGATGGTGGCGACGATCGCCTTCGGCATGGGCATCGACAAGCCCGACGTGCGCTTCGTCGCCCACCTGGATCTGCCCAAAAACATCGAGGCCTACTATCAGGAGACCGGCCGCGCGGGGCGTGACGGCGCGCCGGCCGACGCCTGGATGGCCTACGGCCTGCAGGACGTGGTCAATCAGCGCCGCATGATCGACGAGAGCCCGGCCGAGGATGGGTTCAAGCGCGTGCAACGCGGCAAGCTCGACGCGCTGCTGGCGCTGGCCGAAGCCCACGACTGCCGGCGCGTGCGCCTGCTCGGCTACTTCGGCGAGCAAAGCACGTCTTGCGGAAATTGCGACAACTGCCTGACGAATCCGGACACCTGGGACGGCACCGAAGCGGCGAGGAAGCTGCTGTCGTGCATCTACCGCTTCAAGCACTCGGGCGGCATGGCCTTCGGCGCCGGCCACCTGATCGACGTGCTGCGCGGCAAGGTCACCGACAAGGTCACGCAGCACGGCCACCAGCGGCTGTCGACCTTTGCCATCGGTGCCGACCTCGACGACGCGCGCTGGCGCGGCGTGCTGAGGCAGTTGGTTGCCCTCGGCCACGTCGTGCCCGAGGGTGAATACAACACCCTGGCGCTGACCGACAGTGCGCGCTCGGTGTTGAAAGGCGAGGTCCCGATCGTGCTGCGCGTACCTCGCGCAACGGCGCCGCGCAGCCGCATCCGCAAGGAGCGGGGCGCGTCGCCAACCCGCGCACCGGCAGCCGCCGCCGAACTCGACACCGCCGCGCAAGCGCGCTTCGCCGCGCTCAAAGCCTGGCGCGCCGAAGTTGCCCGCGAGCACAACCTGCCGGCCTACGTCGTCTTCCACGACGCGGCGCTGGCGGCGATGGCCCGCGAGCAGCCGGCCACGCTCGATGAGCTCGCCGGCATCAGCGGCGTCGGGGCGAAGAAGCTCGAAGCCTATGGGCGCGAGATCCTGCGCGTGCTGAGCGAAGCGGCCTAGCCAAACTCGGCACAATCCGACGCTATGCCCGTTATACGAAACTCGACCAACCCGGCGAAGTTCAATGCGGTGGCTGACCTGCCGTTTCAGCTGCGCGTAGAAGACTTGCGCGCCGCGATGCAAGACGTGTACGACTTTCTCTTCGATGTCAACACGGGTCTCACTGCGAAGGGTCTAGAGCGCTTGGACGAGATGTTGCGTCCGGCCAGTTTGTCGGGAGTTGTGTCTGACATGCTCACGGCCAGCTTGGCCAAACACAGCCGAACCCTGGTGGTGAACGGCTACTTCAATGGCCATCCGGACTTGCTCGTGCGAGGTCAGTACCCTGACAACAAGGTAAAGTCAGGCGAGCATGGCGTCGAGATCAAGAGCACACGCAAGAGAGGTGGCGCCGTCGACATGCACGGAGCCCGGGCACAGTGGATGTGCGTTTTCGTTTACATGCTCGACAACAAGACCGAGCCGGCCGTTGACCGTCGTCCCTTGACGTTCACTGAGGTGTATCTCGGGTCGGTTTTGGTGAGTGACTTTCGTCGCAACGCGCGCGGCGAATTGGGAACGCGCACCGCGACGCTAGATGCACAAGGAATTGCCAAGTTGCGCAGCCATTGGGTCTATCGGGACCCTCCGGTGTCTACTCGCAAAGCAGCCAGCCGCGGTAGCGCAGCACGGGCGAGATCGAAGTAATCCCTATCACGCTCGATGCCTATGCTCGCGTACCCGACAGCCTCCGCGGCAGCAAGAGTCGAGCCCGAGCCCGCGAATGGATCGAGGATGACACCTTCGCCAAGTGGCAGCACTCCGCGAACCACTTTGCGCAGGAACGCCTGCGGTTTGAGGCTGGGATGATTGGCGAGCTTGCGTTCGGCCGCGCGAGTTGGTGATGACTCGATAACGTCACCGAACGGCTTGTCGGTGGAAATGCGTCGAAAGCCGCCCGTACCCCATTTGCGCAGGTTGTCCTGTGCGCGGCCTTCGAGCGGCTTGCGAAACAGCAACCAGGGCTCCCACATCGAGCGCGGCATCACACTCACGCCGTTGAATTCGACGTGCGCAGCCTTGGGCCGATCGCCGCCACGCATGGTCATCACCAAGCGCACCAGTTCTCCCCGCCGCTCCAACCCAGCGCGCGACAAGGCGGTCGATACGACATACGAAAGTAACGGGTTGCTGGCCACAATCACGTTGGCTCCTGGCACCAGCACGCGAATCAGGCTGCGGCCCCAGGCAAAGAAGAAACGCTCCAGCGCTGACAGGTCGGCCGCGGTCAGCACTGTGAAGCGCGGAAGCGGTGAGCGTTTCGCACCATCGAAGCTCGGTGGTATGCGCCATACGCCGCCCTTGCCCGCGCGCAACTTGCCCTGTTCTACGTCGGAGTACTCGACAAGACCGTAAGGCGGGTCGGTGACGACAGCGTGGATTGAATGGGCCGGCTGCATGTCGAGCCAGCCGCTACAGTCGCCGAGGCGCAGCACGGCGCGCCCGAAACGAAATTCGGGTGTTTCGCTAGTGCGCGCAGCTTGTTGCGCTTTGGGTGGCGCATCAAAGCCATTGAGCGCGTACTGCGCGCGATCCATGCGCGCGAACAGCGTGGGCGTATTCAACTGCAAGTAAGAACGAATGGACGACGGCGGGACGTCTCCGATTAGCTCTGAGACGCCGTTGGCGATTTCCTTAACCGAGCCGCCGTCGGGCCGCTCCTCAAGAACTTGAATGATCGCGTCTCGTACCTCGCCGGGGCGTCTGCGCATGGGTCATTTCCGAGTGATTGGCGCAGTATAGACGTCCAGACGTCAATCAGCGAATTTTCAGCGCACCGCCACCGCTACCACCTGGCTCTCGCCCATCTGCCCGGCGTCGTCGATCGCACGGGCGACGTAGCGCACTTCGCCGCTCGCCGCGGCCGGCACCGCGGTGTCGAGCGCGTAAGGCGCGCTGCTGTCGCGGCCGAGCAGGGTGCTGCCGCCGACGTCGAGGCGGTAGAACTCGACTTCGACGACGCGGTAATCATCGGCCGCCGCTGCCACCAGGCCGATGATGTCGCCGCGTGCGGCCGTGGCCGGCGAGGCGGCGAGGCTGACGTTCGGCGGGTCGTCGTCGGGGCCGATGCCGATGTACGTGTCGACATTGCAGCCAGCCATCATCACAACTGCCGCGGCGGTCGCGGAGAGGATCGTGGTGGGGCGCCGAAAGGCGCAGTACAGGCAGGGCATGCGGCGATGATGAACCTGCCGCGGCCAGCCCGCAACCGACCGCGCGCGCAGGCCGGCGCGCGCCGTCAAGCGCGCGGGCAAGCGGCCACTTCCTCGCGCACCAAGCGCACGATCAGGGCGTCGAGGGTCTCGACCGAGTCGTGGCGCAGTTCATGCGCCGTCTCGCGGCCCCGGCCGCCAGGCAGGTGCCCCCCCCCGGGGGCGGGAAATAAAACCAA
>JANMSR010000343.1:0-3415 GCA_031389565.1 Burkholderiales bacterium | reverse complement strand
GATGGCCAGCCGCGGCGAGTTCACGCCGCGCACGATGACCATGATGGGCGGGCCGATCGACGCGCGCAAATCACCCACCGCCGTCAACAACCTGGCGATGAACAAGAGCCACGAGTGGTTCGAGCACAACGTGATCTACCGGGTGCCGCAGAACTACCCGGGTGCGACCCGGCGCGTCTACCCCGGCTTCCTGCAGCACACCGGCTTCGTGGCGATGAACCCGGATCGCCACATGAGCTCGCACTACGACTACTTCCTCGACCTGGTGCGCGGCGACGACGACAGCGCCGAGAGCCACCGCCAGTTCTACGACGAATACAACGCCGTGCTCGACTTGCCGGCCGAGTACTACCTCGACACCATCAAGACCGTGTTCCAGGACTTCGCCCTGGTCAACGGCACCTGGCGCGTGGCTGGCGAGCTGGTGCGCCCGCAGGACATTCAGACCACCGCGCTGCTGACCATCGAAGGCGAGCTCGACGACATCTCCGGCGCCGGCCAGACCCGCGCCGCGCACGACCTGTGCACCGGTGTTCCGAAAGCGCGCCAGTTCCACTACGACGTCGTCGGCGCCGGCCATTACGGCATCTTCTCGGGCCGTCGTTGGCGCGAGCACGTGCACCCCACCGTCTGTGCCTTCATCGCCCGCTACGGCAGCGATGTGTCGGCAAGCGGGAAGCCCGCGCCGCGCAAGGCTGCGGCCAAGAAGGCCAAAGCCCGCCGCTGATAATCCGGCGGTGACGCTCACCGCCCGTCTGGAACTCGCCGACCGACTCGACGCCGCGCTGCCGCAAACGCAGTGCACGCGCTGCGGCTTCCCCGATTGCCGGCACTACGCCGAAGCAATCGCCGCGGGCGATGCGCCGATCAACCAGTGCCCGCCCGGTGGCGCCGAAGGCATAACGCGGCTGGCCGCGATCAGCGGCCACACCGTCATCGCGCTGAACCCGGTCAACGGGCACGAAGGCGCGCGCAAGCTGGCGATCATCGACGAAGCCTGGTGCATCGGCTGCACGCTGTGCATCAAGGCCTGCCCGGTGGACTGCATCGTCGGTGCGCCCAAGGTCATGCACACCGTGATCGAGAGCCTGTGCACCGGCTGCGAGCTGTGCATTCCCGTCTGCCCGGTCGACTGCATCGCGCTTGAAGACGCGACACCCGGACACAGCGGTTGGGCCGCATGGACCCCGGCACAGGCCGACCAAGCACGCCGGCGCTACGGCTGGCACGGCAGTCGCACCGAGCGCGACTTGCGCGAGAACGACGAGCGCCTGGCCGCAAAGGCCAGCTCAAAGCTGGCCGACCTGGAAAGCGCCAGCGCGATCACCGACCCGGCCGCCCTCGAGCGCAAACGCGCCGTGGTCGAGGCGGCGCTCGCCCGCGCGCGCGAACGTGCACCGAAGTGAGCATGCAAGCAGCCGCCATCGAAGCCTTCTTCGCCACCCTGCGCGACGCCAACCCCCAGCCGGTGTCGGAGCTGGAATACACCAGCGTGTTCGAGTTGCTCGCCGCCGTGTTGTTGTCGGCGCAGGCCACCGATGTGAGCGTCAACAAGGCCACCCGGCGGCTGTTTGCGATCGCGCCGACACCGCAGAAGATGCTCGCGCTCGGCGTCGAGGGTGTGGCCGAGCGCATCAAGACCATCGGCCTGTACCGCAACAAGGCCAGGAACCTGGTCCAAACCTGCCGCATCCTGCTCGATCAGCATGGTGGCCTGGTGCCACGCTCGCGCGAAGCGCTCGAAGCCCTGCCCGGCGTCGGCCGCAAAACGGCCAATGTGGTCCTGAATGTCGCCTTCGGCGAGCCGACGATGGCCGTCGACACCCATGTCTTTCGGCTCAGCAACCGCACCGGCTTGGCGCCGGGCAACACGCCCTACGACGTCGAGATGAAGCTGCTGGCCGCGGTGCCGCCCGCCTACAGCGTGGGCGCCCACCACTGGCTGATCCTGCACGGCCGCCATGTCTGCCAAGCCAGAAAGCCGCTGTGCTGGCAATGCCGCGTGGCCGCGCAATGCGCTTTCGAGCCCAAGACGGCAGCGCCGCAGTGATGCGCCTGCTTATCGTGCTGCTGGCGCTGCTGCCGACCCTGGTGGCCTTGGCCGCGCACGCCGAGCTTCGCGTCACCGACGACAGCGGCCGCGCCGTTGTGCTCGCCGCGCCGGCCCGGCGCGTCATCAGCCTGGGCCCGCACCTGACCGAACTGGCCTACGCGGCCGGCGGCGGCCGCGCCATGGTCGGCACCATCCGCTTCAGCGACTTCCCTGCCGCCGCGAAATCGCTGCCCATCGTCGGCGACGCGCATGCGATCGACTTCGAGCGCATCGTCCAACTCAAGCCCGACCTCGTGCTGGTGTGGGGCAGCGGCCTGAACGAACGCCACAAGGCGCGGCTGCGCTCGCTCGGCCTCACACTGTACGAGAGCGAAATCCGCCGCGCGCAAGGCATCCCCGACACGCTGCGCCGCCTGGGCACCCTGCTCGGCCACGCCGATGCGGCCGAGGCCGCGGCGCGCCGCTTCGAGACGCAATGGCAGGCGCTGGCCGAGCGCCACCGCGGCAAAACCCCCGTGCGCGTGTTCTGGCAGCTCTGGCACGAGCCACTGATGACGATCAACCACGAGCACCTGATCAGCGAAGCGATGCGCGCCTGCGGCGGCGTCAACGTCTTCCCCGACCTGCCGCTGCTCACGCCCAGCGTGAGCTGGGAAGCCACCGTCGCCGCCGACCCGCAACTGATCGCCGGCTCGGGCCGCAAGGAAGACGCCGAGCGCGACTTCGCGGCGTGGCGGCGGTTCACGACCGTCAGCGCGGTCAGGCAGCAGCGCTTCGCGTCGATTGACGGCGACCTGATCGGGCGCATGGGGCCGCGGTTTGTCGAAGGGGCGGCGGGGTTGTGCGAGGCGATTGAGAGGGCGCGGTAGGGCCCGCAGCGAGCGTCAGCTTGCGGCCAGAAGCAGCCCTAGCCCGAACGCTTCCTTGTCCTCGGCCCGCGCCCTTAGTTTGCTGCGACGACGGCTCCCGCCGCCACCGCCAGCGTCGTAAACAGGCGCGCGGCTTACTTCCCGCGCACCGAACAATCGAGCACGTGGATCGTGATGGAGCGCTTCTCTTCCTCCGACAAGCCCGCCTCTAACATTGCCTGAAGTTCGTCGGGCGTCTGCGGTCGCACGCCCGATGGCGGTCGGGGAATTTGCTTCGGGTCGCCAAGCCAGAGCACGACGTAAATTCCGCGCCCTTAAGCCCGGGGATCGGTCGAATAGCGCGCGATCAGCTGTCCATGCGTCGCGGACCACAGTTCGCCGTGGGGGTGGGGCGTGACCTCGAGCGGGCCGCCCCCCCGGGGGGCGGGGGGGGGCCACAACTCGGAGGGGTTGTGGTCGGCGTGGTGGGGGGGGGGCGAGCAAGCAAAAAAGA
>JANMSR010000222.1:0-1529 GCA_031389565.1 Burkholderiales bacterium | reverse complement strand
CCTCGGCCACTTGAAGGGCGTGTCGGACCCCGAAACCAAGCGCAAGATCATCGGCCGCGAGTTCGTCGAGGTCTTCCAGCGCGAGGCCAAGAAACTCGCCAACGCCAAATGGCTGGCCCAGGGCACGATCTACCCCGATGTGATCGAGAGCGGTGGCGCCAAACATCAAAACGGCGCGAAGAAGGCGACGACGATCAAGAGCCACCACAACGTCGGCGGCCTGCCCGAAACCCTGGGCCTGAAGCTGCTCGAACCGCTGCGCGATTTGTTCAAGGACGAGGTGCGCGAACTCGGCGTCGCGCTGGGCCTGCCGCACGACATGGTCTATCGCCACCCCTTCCCCGGCCCCGGCCTGGGCGTGCGCATCCTCGGCGAGGTGAAGAAAGAGTACGCCGAGCTGCTGCGCCGCGCCGACGCCATCTTCATCGACGAACTGCGCGCCTGGAAGGATCCAGCCAGCGGCAAGAACTGGTACGAGCTGACGAGCCAAGCCTTTGCCGTGTTCCTGCCGGTGAAGAGCGTCGGCGTGATGGGCGACGGCCGTACCTACGACTACGTGGTGGCGCTGCGCGCGGTGCAGACCAGCGACTTCATGACGGCCGACTGGGCCGAGCTGCCCTATGCGCTGCTCAAGCGCGTGTCGAGCCGCATCATCAACGAGGTGCGCGGCATCAACCGCGTCACCTACGACGTGTCGAGCAAGCCGCCGGCGACGATCGAGTGGGAATGATTTATCTTCGTGTCAGGTCGTCCCATGCAGGCCGGCTTTTCATTGAAAAGCAAGTCCTGACAGAGGCCGAAGACCATGTCCAGGAAGCATCGCCACTGATACCGTCTTCTCTTGGGAGAGGCGCCACCCCCGATACCGTCAGGTCCCGAGGCGGCCCTGCCAATAGTGCACTGTACTCCATTTGTGATTACAGTCGGACGAAATCACCCGGGAGCCCATCATGCCCAAGACCGCCGAGATCAAGGACGACCGCCTTCAGGTGCGCCTGGACGCGGTGTCCAAGAGCGTGCTCCAGCGTGCCGCCAACTACCGCCGCAAGACCGTGAGTCAGTTCGTGCTGGCCACCGCGCTGGAGGAAGCCGAAAAGGTCATCAGGGAGAACGAGTTCGTCACCTTGTCGGGTGCGGACTGGACGGTCTTCTTCGACGCCCTGACCAACCCGCCGCCGCCCAACGCAGCGTTGCGCAAGGCCTTCACGAAGTACCGGAAGGCGACGCGGTGACACGCCCGCGTGCGACCTGGCGGATCGAGCCGCTGGACAAGTCGCACGATCGGGCTGACTTCATGAGCGGCGCGCCCGAACTGGACCGCTACATCCGTGAACTGGCGTCGCAGGACGTGCGACGCGACGTCGCGCGCGTATTCGTCGCCGTGCAGGACGGGTCGCCGGCCGTCGGCGGTTTCTACAGCCTGGGCGCATCGAGCTTTCGGCGCGAGAAGCTCCCGGCTGGACAGGCCAAGCGCTTGCCGCACTATCCGGTACCGGCCGCACTGCTCGGACGGTTGGCGGTCGGCGAGG
>JANMSR010000303.1:0-7455 GCA_031389565.1 Burkholderiales bacterium | reverse complement strand
GCGTGGCTACAGGGCCTGATCGACGCGCTGTGCGAGTTGTCCAGCCGCGACGCGCTGACCGGGCTGGCCAACCGGCGGCAATTCGAGATGGTGCTGGCGCGCGAGATCGACCGCGTCGCGCGTGCCGGCGAGCCCGCCCTGCTGCTGCTGCTGGACATCGACGACTTCAAGCGCGTCAACGACAGCCACGGGCACGCCGCCGGCGACCTGGTGTTGAAGGCCGTGTCCGATGCCTTGCTCGAATGCGTGCGGCCGATGGACGCCGTGGCGCGCATCGGCGGTGAAGAGTTCGCGATCGTGCTGCCCAACTGCCCGCCGGCCTTCGGCCCGACCGTGGCCGAGCGCGTGCGCACGCGCGTCGAGCGCCGGCCGGTGTCGATCGGGCTGACGCAGCAGATTTCAGTCACGGTCAGCCTGGGCGGGGCGTTTGCGCCGCAGTGGGTGCGCTCGTCGGTGACGCTGTGGCTCGAACGTGCCGACCTGCAGCTCTACAACGCCAAAGCCGGCGGGCGCAACCGCGCGGCCTTCGAGCCGGCCGCGGTTTCGCTGGTCAGCGCCGAAGAGAAGGGCCTGCTGTTCGGCCCGACGCTGCTCGAAGCCGAAGACGACGAGGATGACCACAGAGATGCCCAAGCATGAGTGAAGCCGCCCCCACACGCCCGCCGCGCGCGCGCATCACGGCCGTCACCAGCGGCAAGGGCGGCGTGGGCAAGACCTTCGTGGCGGCGAACCTGGCCGCGGCGCTGGCCCAGCGCGGCGAGCGCGTGCTGGTGCTCGACGCCGACCTCGGCCTGGCCAACCTGGACGTCGTGCTCAACCTGGTGTCCAAGATCACCCTGCACGATGTCTTCACCGGCAAGCACCGGCTCGAAGACGCCATCGTGCCGGTGGCCGGGGGCTTCTCGGTCCTGCTCGCTGGCTCGGGCGTGGTTGAGTACTCGCGCCTGACGCCCGAGGTGCGCGACCAGTTGCTCGCCACCATCGAAGCCGTGACGCCGCAATTCGATCGCGTGCTGCTCGACACCGGCGCCGGCATCTCCGACGTGGTGCTGTACACCATCTCGCTGGCCCACGACGTGCTGGTGGTGACCACGCCCGAGCCGACCGCGCTGACCGACGCCTACGCCACCATCAAGGTGCTGGCCGCCACACAGGGCCGGCGTGCGCTGCAACTGGCCGTCAACCAGGTGCTCAAGCCCGGCGAGGGGCGCACCATCCGCGGCCAGTTGCAACAGGTGATCGACCGCTATGTCAGCCCGGGCCTGGATGCCCCGGTCAAGCTCGAGTTCCTCGGCCACATTCCGGTCGACCCGGCCGTTCGCGAGGCGGTGCAAAAGCGCCAGTTGTTGCTCAAGCTCTACCCCGGCTCGCCGGCGGCTCAGGCGGTGCTCGCGCTGGCTGCGCGCATGGCGCCATGAGCCTGCCCGGCCGCCCGAAAGGCGAATACCGAAGCGCGCAGCGCGAGGTTGCCTGATGACCCCGTCTGCCGCCACGCTGGTCGAAGTCGAGCACCTGACCCGCTACCGCTATGCCACGAAGGTGGACCTGGCCCAGCACCTGGCCTACCTGCGCCCGCGCGACGATGAGCGGCAGCGTGTGTTGGGCTTCGAAATGAGCATCGATCCCGCGCCACTTCAGCAGCACAGCGAGCCCGACCGGTTCGGCAACCTGCGCACGTCGTTCACGGTCACGCTGCCGCACCGCGAGTTGCAGGTGCGCGCGACCAGCCGCGTGCAGGTGCAGCCCGCGCTGCCGATGGAGGCCCAGGCCTCGCTGGCGTGGGAGGCCGTCGGACAACGACTGCGCTACGTGGCAGGTGCCCCCTATGAGCCGGCAAGCGAGTTCAGCTTCGCCTCGCCGTTCGTGCCCTCGATGCCGGCCTTGCGCGAGTTGGCGCTGCCGTCGTTCGCGCCGGGCACGCCGGTGGCGGCCGCAGCCATCGATCTGATGTCGCGCATCCATGCCCGGTTCATTTACCGCAGTGCCAGCACCGACATCGACACCCCGCTGGCCGAGGTGCTGGCCAGCGGCGAGGGCGTGTGCCAGGATTTTGCGCACCTGATGATCGGTGCGCTGCGCTCGCTCGGGCTGGCGGCAAGCTACGTCAGTGGCTACCTTCTGACCACGCCGCCCGATGCGGGTGCACTCGCCGCACCGATGCAGGGCGCCCAGGCATCGCATGCCTGGGTGGCTGTCTGGTGCCCGATGGCCGACCGCACGCCCGCGCGCTGGCTCGAACTCGACCCGACCAACCAGGTGCTGCCGTCGACCGGTCATGTGCGGCTGGCCGTCGGTCGTGACTACGGCGACGTGACCCCGTTGCGCGGCGTGATCCGCGGCGGCGGCGGCGAACACGATCTGGCGGTCATGGTGCACACCCGCCTGTCCGTCTGACGTCGAACTGGCAGAAGACTTGCAAGGAGCCCTGGCGATGGCAATGCAATTCGACGAGATGCACAGCGCCCCCGGCACGCTGCGCGAGCACTACCGCAGCTACGCGCGCTGGCTGGCCGAACAGCCGGGCGACGTGATGCGCGCGCGGCGCGAGGAGGCCGAGGTGATTTTTCGCCGCGTCGGCATCACTTTCGCGGTCTACGGTGCGCGCGACGAGGACGCGAAACTGGGCAATGAGGGCACCGAGCGCCTGATCCCCTTCGACCTCATCCCACGCATCATCCCGGCGGCCGAGTGGCGCGAGTTGGAGCGCGGCCTGGCCCAGCGCGTGACGGCCCTGAACCGTTTCATCCACGATGTCTACCACGGTCAGGAGATCCTGAAGGCCGGCATCGTGCCGGCAGAGCAGATCGAGCGCAACGCGCAATTCCGGCGCGAGATGGTCGGTGTCGACGTGCCCGGCAACGTGTACTCGCAGGTCGCCGGCATCGACATCGTGCGTGCCGCGAATCCGGACTCGGCCGACGGCAGCGGCACCTACTACGTGCTCGAAGACAACCTGCGCGTGCCCAGCGGGGTGAGCTACATGCTCGAAAACCGCAAGATGACGATGCGCCTGTTTCCCGAGCTGTTCAGGCAGCACCGGATCGAGCCGGTGGCGCATTACCCCGACCTGCTGCTCGAAACGCTGCGCTCGCTGGCGCCGGCCAGCGCCAACGACCCGGCCGTGGTGGTGCTCACGCCCGGCATGTACAACAGTGCGTACTTCGAGCACGCTTTCCTGGCCCAGCAGATGGGCGTCGAACTGGTCGAAGGGCAGGACCTGTTCGTGCGCGACGGCTTTGTCTTCATGCGCACCACGCAGGGCCCGCGACGGGTGGATGTGATCTACCGCCGCGTCGACGACGACTTTCTCGACCCGAAGGCGTTCCGCCCCGACAGCACGCTCGGTTGCGCCGGCCTGCTCGACGTCTACCGCGCCGGCAACGTGACGCTGTCCAACGCCATCGGCACCGGCGTGTGCGACGACAAGAGCATCTATCCGTATGTGCCCAAGATGATCGAGTTCTACCTCGGCGAAAAGCCGATCCTGCACAACGTGCCGACCTGGCTGTGCCGCGACAAGGCCGATCTGCAATACGTGCTCGACCACCTGGACGAACTGGTGGTCAAGGAAGTGCACGGCGCCGGTGGCTACGGCATGCTCGTCGGGCCGGCGGCAAGCCAGCAGGAGATGGAAGACTTTCGTGCCGCACTGCGGACCAACCCGAGCAACTACATCGCCCAGCCGACGCTGGCGCTGTCGACTTGCCCGACCTTCGTCGACAGTGGCATCGCGCCGCGCCATATCGACCTGCGGCCGTTCGTGCTGTCGGGACGCAACGTGCAGATGGTTCCGGGCGGCCTGACGCGCGTGGCGTTGAAAGAGGGCTCGCTGGTCGTCAACTCGTCTCAAGGTGGTGGCACCAAGGACACCTGGGTGCTCGAGGCTTAGGGAGGCATAGATCATGCTGTCGCGAACTGCTGACCACCTGTTCTGGATGGCGCGCTACATGGAGCGCGCAGAGAACACCGCGCGCATGCTCGACGTCAACTACCAGATGTCGCTGCTGCCGCTGTCGACCGAACAAGCCGAGCAGGGCTGGCGCGCGCTGCTCAGTATTTCCGAGCTGACCGGCAGCTTCAGCGAGCACTACCCGAAAGTCACGCCGCGCAACGTCATGGACTTCATGGTGCGCGACGCCTCCAACCCGTCGAGCATCGTCAGTTGCGTGCAGGCGGCGCGCGAGAACGCGCGGGCCGTGCGCGGCGCACTGACCACCGAGGTCTGGGAAACGCAGAACCAGACCTGGCTCGAATTCAATCGCCTGCTCGGCGGCAACAGCTTGCACACCGACCCGAGCACGCTGTTCGAGTGGGTCAAGTTCCGTTCGCACCTGTCGCGCGGCGTGACGGTCGGCACCATGTTGCAGGACGAGGCCTTGCACTTTCTGCGCATCGGCACGTTCCTCGAACGTGCCGACAACACGGCGCGCCTGCTGGACGTCAAGTTCCAGAGCCTGGCCGGCGACTACTTCGGCGCGGCCGGTGACGGCCCGAGCCAGGTTCGCGAGGCCCAGGAGGTCGATTTCTACCACTGGAGCGCGGTGCTGCGCTCGGTGAGCGGCTTCGAGGTCTACCGCAAGGTCTACCGCAACGTGATCCGCCCCGACAAGGTGGCCGAGTTGTTGATCCTGCGCCCCGACATGCCGCGCTCGCTGGCCGCCTGCATGAACGAAGTCGTCGCCAACCTGACCCATGTGGCCAACGCCCAGAGCGCCGAAACCCTGCGTTGCGCCGGCCGCCTGCGCAGCGACCTGCAATACGGCCGCATCGACGAGATCCTGGCCACCGGGCTGCACGCCTACCTGACGCAGTTCCTCGACCGCGTGGGCGATTTGGGCGTGGGCATCAGCCGCGACTTTCTGGTACCGATGGCCGCGTAGCAATGCGTGCCGCGGGCCGCAGGCCGCAGGCCGCAGGCCTTGCGGGCGCCTTTCGAGAGTCTTCATCGCCGCTTCGAGCCGGGGCGCCCACAGCGCCCTACTTGCCGGCGAATTTGTAGTCGGTCTTGGCCTTGCTGCGCAGGCCTTCCTGGTACTGCTGCAGCTTTTGCTGCGCCAGGCGCTGCTGGATCTGCGGCTTGACTTCGTCGAACGGCGGGAGTTGCGCATCGCGCGTGTCTTCGAGGCGGATGATGTGCCAGCCGAACTGGCTCTTCACCGCTGCGGCAGTGGTTTCGCCCTTCTTCAGCGCCATCATGGCCTGGCTGAACTCGGGCACATAGCTCTCGGGCTTGGCGAAGTCGAGGTCGCCGCCGTTGGCGCCGGAGCCCTTGTCGGTGCTGTGCTTCTTGGCCAGTTCGTCGAACTTGGCGCCGGCTGTCAACTGCTTCAACAGCGACTTGGCTTCGTCTTCCTTCTCGACCAGGATGTGGCGCGCCCGGTACTCGGTGCCGGTGGCCTGGGCCTTGAACTTGTCGTACTCGGCCCTGGCCTCGGTGTCGGTGGCTGCGTTCTTCTTCTGGTAGTCGGCGAACAGCTCGCGGATCAGGATGGTCTGGCGCGCCAGCTCCATCTGGTTGCGGTACTCGGCGCTGGCGGCGATGCCGCGCTTCTCGGCTTCCTGGGCGAAGATTTCGCGCAGCACCACTTCTTCGCGCACACGCTGCTCGAGTTCGGGTGTCACCGGCTGCTGGCTGCCGCGGGTTGCCTGCACCATCAGCAGGTCGAAGCGCGACTTGGGCACGGCCTTGCCGTTGACGACAGCGACGTTCTGCGCCGCGGCACTGCCGGCAACAGCCAGCGCGAGGACCAGCACGGCGAGGGATTTCTGGGACATGGGAGCTGCCTTTCGAGAGCGGGGTGGGCGCACCGCGGGTGTGCGGGTGAGATCGTCCGGAGGAAGAACAGGATCGGCGGGGAACGTGCGCTCAGCGTGGTGGCTCGGCGGGCGCGCGGGCCTCGATGGCCAGCGCATGGATACCCTCGGCGACGAGCGAGCGCAAGGCATCATACACAAGGCGATGACGGGCCACGCGCGACAGGCCTGCGAAGCGCTCGCTGGTCACGCGCACCGTGAAGTGCCGGCCTTCCTTGGCCCCGGCGTGACCCGCGTGCAGGTGGCTGTCGTCTTGCACTTCGATCGCCGTCGGCTGCAGCACATCGCGAAGCGCAGCCTCCACAGCCGCGGCGGACACGGCATTCATTGCGGCTCCTTGGCCGCCGGCTCGTCGGGCAGGTAGCGACTCAGGTACAGGCCCTGGGCCACGGTGAACACCAGCATCAGTCCGATGCTGCCGAAGAGCTTGAAGTTGACCCAGGCGTCGGTGGAAAAGTTGTAGGCCACCCACAGGTTCAACGCGCCCATGACGCTGAAGAAGGCCACCCAGGCCCAGTTCAAGCGCTGCCACACGGGCGCCGGCAGTAGCAGTTGCTCACCGAGCAAGAGGCGCAAGAGGTTCTTGCCGAACAGCAGCGGCCCGAGCAGGAACGCGACGCCCATCACCCAGTACAGCAGGGTCGGCTTCCACTTGATGAAGGTCTCGCTGTGAAACCAGATCGTCAGGCTGCCGAGCACCACCACCAGCACCAGGCTGACCCAGAGCATGGTGTCGACCTTGCGCCCGCGCAGCTTCAAGATCGACACCTGCGCCAGCGTGGCCACGATCACCACCACGGTGGCCAGCAGCACCGGGGCTTCGCCCGCGCCGACGCTGCCGCCGGACACCAGGAAGCCGAAGTGCTCCGAGGCAAACGCGGCGGCGGCGTCCTTGTCGCTGCCGGCCAACTTGAAGGCGGCGAAGAACAGGATGATCGGCAGGAAGTCGGCCAGCAGTTTCATCATGATTCAGCCGGCGCTGGGCCGCTCCCGAGCGGCTGAGCGCCCCAGGGCCACGAAGGGGCCCATGCTGGGCCCAGGGGCCGCGAACGAAGTGAGCTTGGGGCAGTCATTTCGGCTTGAAATCGATGGCCGCCGAGTTGATGCAAAAGCGCTCGCCGGTCGGCTCCGGCCCGTCCTCGAAGACATGGCCCAGGTGCGAGCCGCAGCGGTTGCAACGCACTTCCATGCGCACCGTACCTTGGCTCTCGTCGACCACGCGCTCGACCACCTCGCTGTTGATCGGCTGGAAGTAGCTCGGCCAGCCGCAGCCGGCGTCGAACTTGGTGCTGGAGTCGAACAGCGGCGTGCCGCAGCCCACGCACAGGTACTTGCCCGCGCTGGAGTGGTCCCAGTACTTGCCGCTGAAGGCGCGCTCGGTGGCAGCGTGGCGTGCGACCTGGTATTGCATCGGGTCGAGCTCGGCGCGCCATTGCTCGTCGGTTTTCTTCACCGCATAACGCGGGTCATCGTGGTCGTGGGTCATGTCAGTGGTTCATTGCTAAACGCGCGGTCGATCCAAGCAACCGCCGCGGATCCGGCTTTGCCGGTCCGCTGGCGGGCCCTGCGGGCCGCGTGGCCGCGAGACGCGGCCACTCCTCGGCCCGTCCAAGCCGACACAGGTCGGCTGGGAGCCGCGGG
>JANMSR010000212.1:0-3369 GCA_031389565.1 Burkholderiales bacterium | reverse complement strand
CTCGAATTGATCGCCGAGGTAGTTTTTCAGCGAAGCCAGGTAGCCCACCGGCGCGTCGAGCCAGACATAGAAGTATTTGTCGTCGGTGTCGGGGATGCGGATGCCGAAGTAGGGCGCGTCGCGGCTGATGTCCCAATCCGCCAGCGTGACGTGGCCCTCGTCGTCGGCGCTGAACCACTCGCGGATCTTGTTCAGCACTTCGGGCTGCAGACGGCCGGGCGTGGCCGTCCATTGCTGCAGGAATTCGAGGCAGCGCGGCGAGCTGAGCTGGAAAAAGTAATGCGTGCTCGATTTCAGCACCGGCGTGGCGCCCGACAGCGCCGACACCGGGTTCTTCACGTCGGTGGGCGAATAGACCGCACCGCAGTTGTCGCAGTTGTCGCCGTATTGATCCAGTGCGCCGCAGTTCGGGCACTCGCCCTTGATGTAGCGGTCGGGCAGGAACATGCCCTTCACCGGGTCGAAGAACTGCTCGATCGTGCGCTCGGCGATCAGGCCTTGCTTCCTCAGCGCGCGGTAGATGTCCTGCGCCAGAGCGTGGTTCTCGGGCCCGTCGGTCGAGTGCCAGTTGTCGAAGCCGATGTGAAAGCCGTCGAGGTAGGGCTGGCGGCCGACGGCGATCTCGGCGACGAAAGCTTGCGGTGTCTTGCCGGCCTTTTCGGCCGCGATCATGATCGGTGCGCCATGCGCGTCGTCGGCGCAGACGAAGTGCACTTCGCTGCCCACCATGCGTTGGAAGCGGACCCAGATATCGGCCTGGATGTACTCCATCATGTGCCCGATATGGAAGGGCGCGTTGGCGTAGGGCAGGGCGGTGGTGACGAAGAGCTTGCGTGGCATGGGGCGAATTCTAGGTGGGCGCCATACCAGCAGCGTCCAGCGCAGGCCGGCGAAGCGCGCGAAGTCGCGGTCGAAGCTGCCCAGCTCCGTGCCATGCTCGACGATGCTACAGGCCGCCCGGCCCTAGACTGAAGTGTCGATTCACCGCTGTCACGCAACATGCCATCACCCCAACCGACGCGCTTCACCCGGTCGGCCACAGATCTGATCACCGTCATCGCCGCGCCGCTGTTGGTTTTTGCGCTGGCTTCGCGGCTCGAGCTGTTCGAGCGTTATGCGGCCTGGGCGCTGCCCTATGAGCACTTGGATGCCGACGAACTGGTCTTCGTGCTGGCCGCATTGGCCGTCGGGTTGGCCTGGTACGCCGCGCGGCGCTGGCGCGAGGCGCGTCGGGCGCAGCATGAGCTGGCCGCCGTGCTGCATCAGAACCGCGAACTGGCGCAGCAGTTGATCGGCGTGCAGGAGCACGAACGCCGCGCCATCGCCCGCGAATTGCACGACGATCTGGGCCAGACGATCACCGCATTGCGCGCCGAAGGGGCGCTGTTGCCGGCACCGGGTGCGGCGCGCATCGGCGCGCTGGCCGGCACCTTGTCTGCCCAGGTGCGGGGCCTTTTGCACCGCCTGCGCCCGGCCGAGCTGGATGCGCGGGGTTTGGTCGCCGCGGTCCAGGCTCTGTGCGAAGCCTGGGAGCTGCGTAGTGGCGTGGCCTGCGTGTTCCACCACGACGAGAGCGCCGATGCGTTGCACGAAGCCGAGAACGTGGCGGTCTATCGAGTGGTGCAGGAGGCGCTGTCCAACGTGATGCAGCACGCGCATGCGAGCACGGTGCGCGTGACGCTGCATGGGGCTTCGCAAGCTGCGCTCGGCGGCGTGCAGCTCAGCGTGCGTGACGATGGTGTGGGCATGGATGCTGCAGCGCCGCGGCGTGGCCTGGGCCTGCTCGGCGCGACCGAGCGGGCCGCAGCGCTCGGCGGTTGGTTGCGCATCGACAGTGCGCCGGGGCAAGGAATGACGCTGGCCTTGCATTTGCCGCCAGCGGCCGCGACCCCATGATTCGCGTCGTCCTCGTCGATGACCACCCGGCGGTCAGCGCCGGCATCGCGCACGTGCTCGAACAGGCGGGCACGATCCGCGTGCTGGCCGAGGCGGTGAATGTCGAGGAAGCGCTCGCCGTTTGCCAGCGCGAAGCGCCCGATGTCGTGATCACCGACCTGGCGATGCCCGGCGACAGCGGTTTCGAGTTGATACCGCGCCTGCTCGTGCGCGATCCGCGATGCCGCATCCTCGTCTTCAGCATGCGCGATGGTGCGCTGCCGATCCGCCGCGCGCTGGAGGCCGGCGCTTTGGGTTTCGTTTCCAAAGCCAGCGCGCCCGAGTGGCTGGTGCAGGCCGTGCACGCCGTGCACGCGGGCCGGCGCTTCGTGCATCCCGACTTGGCGCGCGACCAGGCCGCCGCGCTCGATGCCGACCGCGCGCGTCTGGCCCAGCTCACCGAGCGCGAGTTCGCGCTCTTTCGCCTGCTGGCGCAGGGCCACTCGATCGCGGCGTGCGCGCTGCAGATGCAGGTCAGCGCGAAGTCGGTCTCGAACCACCAATCGCACATCCGCGACAAGCTTGGCCTGGCCACGTCGGCGGCACTGGCGCACCTGGCGATCCGCTGCGGCGCGATCACGCCCAGCGGCGATTGAATAGGGGTAGGCCCTCGGTTGCGGCCGGGAAGATTTCCCTTTCGTCGCCGACGGGGCCTTGGCTATGGTCGCGGCATGAAACCCCATCGCCTTCTGCCATGCGCCCTTGCGGCGGCTTGCCTGCCCGCCGCCTACGCACAAAGCGTTGCGCCGGCCGAGCCAACCCAGCGCATCGAGATCATCGGCACCGCGCCGTTGGGCGGCTTGCAGCCGCGCGACCGCATTCCCGGCAATGTGCAAAGCGTCAACGCAGAGCGCTTGCGCGAGCTGGGGCCGCTGAACCTGCCCGAGCTGCTCGGGCGCCACCTGGGCAGCGTGAATGTCAATGAAACCCAGGGCAACCCTTTCCAGGTCGAGGTCAATTACCGCGGCTTTTCGGCCAGCCCCTTGCTCGGTGCGCCTCAGGGTTTGTCGGTGTATGTCGATGGTGTGCGCGTCAACGAGGCCTTCGGCGATATCGTCAATTGGGATCTGATTCCCAAGAGCGCGATCGCCGGCGTGACCCTGATGCCGGGTTCCAATCCACTGTTCGGCCTGAACACGTTGGGCGGCGCGCTGGCAGTGCGCATGAAGCGCGGCGATACCGATGCTGGCAGCGAGGCCGAGCTCGGCCTGGGTTCGTTCGGCCGCCGCAGTGCCGAGGTCTCGCACGGCCGCGCGCTGGGTGCATCGGGGCACTTGTTCGTCGCCGCGAGCGGCTTCTCCGAAGACGGCTGGCGCGACCATTCGAAATCCAAACTCGGCCAGTTGTTCCTGCGCGGCGGCCAGGCCGACAAAGACTTGAGCTGGGACCTGGCGCTGACCAGTGCGCGGACCAACCTGATCGGCAATGGCCTCT
>JANMSR010000260.1:0-2564 GCA_031389565.1 Burkholderiales bacterium | reverse complement strand
CCGGCAATGCCGCGCATCGTCGGGTGCTTGCGCTCGCCCTTCTTGTAGGCATTGAGCGAGGCGACGATGAACTTGGCGCCCTGGCCGGCGATCATCGGCACCTTGTGAATCTCGGGGAAGCTGGCCTGGTAGCCCTTGATGCCGTGGCAGCCGATGCACATCGCTACCTTGCTTTCGATCGCCGCGTTGGCGGGCGCGGCGGGCTTGGCGGTCTGCGCCTGGGCGGCGGACAACACGCCGGACAGAGCCAGCAGCAGCGGAAGGAGCAGCACTTTATTCATTTGCGAGTGACGGGCAAGAAGGGGTGGCGTTCGAGTCAGCGGCGGATTATAGGGGGCCACTTATACTGGCCCGCACCCCTGCAGCGGCCCCTGTTGAAGCCCATTGCCATGTCCAAATTCCAAGGCTCCGACCAGTACGTCGCCACCCCCGACCTGATGCTGGCCGTCAACGCCGCGATCACGTTGCAACGCCCGCTGCTGGTCAAGGGCGAGCCCGGCACCGGCAAGACGATGCTGGCCGAGGAAGTCGCCGCCGCGCTGAAGATGCCGCTCTTGCAATGGCACATCAAGAGCACGACCAAGGCCCAGCAGGGCCTCTACGAGTACGACGCCGTGAGCCGCCTGCGCGACAGCCAACTGGCCGGCCCGGATGGCGCGGAAAAAGTGCGCGACATCCGCAACTACATCGTCAAGGGTGTGCTCTGGCAGGCCTTCACGGCCGAGCAGCCGGTGGCGCTGTTGATCGACGAAATCGACAAGGCTGACATCGAATTCCCCAACGACTTGCTGCGCGAACTCGACCGCATGGAGTTCTACGTCTATGAAACGCGCGAGCTGGTCAAGGCCCGGCACCGGCCCGTCGTCTTCATCACCAGCAACAACGAAAAGGATCTGCCCGACGCTTTCCTGCGCCGCTGCTTCTTCCACTACATCAAGTTTCCGGATACGGCGACGATGCAAGCCATCGTCGATGTGCATTTCCCCGGCTTGAAGAAGGAGCTGCTGGCCGCTGCGCTGAAGAACTTCTACGACGTGCGCAACCTGCCCGGCTTGAAGAAGAAGCCCTCGACCTCCGAACTGCTCGATTGGTTGAAGCTGCTGGTGGCCGAGGACATCCCCGCCGACGCGCTGCACAGCCAGGACGAAAAGGTCGCCGTGCCGCCGCTGGTGGGTGCCCTCTTGAAGAACGAGCAGGACGTGAGCCTGTTCGAAAAGCTCGTGTTCATGCAGCGCCACAACCGTTGACCGTGGCGGCTTGGTTGTCGCCGGTTCGGCTGGTCGGGGCGCATTGCTCGCTGGAGCCGCTCGCGCCTGAACAGCACGACGAACTCGTCGCCGCCACGCGCGACGGCGAGCTGTGGAAGCTCTGGTACACCGCGATCCCGTCGCCCGAAGGCATGAGCACCGAGATCGCACGCCGCCTCGACCTGCAGGCCAAGGGCTCGATGTTGCCGTTCACCACGCGCGACGCGAACGGTCGGGTCGTCGGCATGACAACTTACATGAACGTGGACTCGGTCAACCACCGCGTCGAGATCGGCTCGACCTGGACCGCCGCGAGCGCGCAGCGCGGCCCGTTCAACACCGAATGCAAGCTGCTGTTGCTCGGCCATGCGTTCGAGGCGCTCGGCTGCATCGCGGTCGAGTTCCGCACCCATTTTTTCAACCAGCAGAGCCGGCGCGCGATCGAGCGGCTCGGCGCGAAGCTCGACGGCATTCTGCGCAACCACCAGCGCGCCAGCAACGGCACGCTGCGTGACACCGCGGTCTACAGCATCACCGCGGCCGAATGGCCGACGGTGAAAACCCACCTGCGCTGGCAACTCGACAAACCCCGCTGAAACCACACCATGGCCGACAAGAAAAAATCCCTGACGGTCGATGAGCTCTGGCAGCTCGAACGCATCGGCGGCATCGGCCTCTCGCCCGACGGCGCGCAGGCGGTCTGCTCGGTCAGCCGTTTTTCGATGGAAGAGAACAACAGCCGAAGCAGCTTGTGGCTGCTCTCGACCTTCGGCGGCGCCGCACGCGCGCTGACGAGCTGCGGCGACAAGGACGGGCAGCCGGCGTGGTCGCCCACGGGCGAGCAGATCGCCTTCGTCGCCAAGCGCGAACAGCAGGGCAAGAAGGACGACGCGCCCCAGCTCTACGTGATCGCCCCCGACGGCGGCGAAGCGCGCCGCGTCAGCGAGTTCGCACCCGGCATCGAGGCCTTCAAGTGGTTCCCCGACGGCCGCCGCATCGCCTTCATCGCCTGGGTCTGGCCCGACCTGAAAGGCACGAAGGCGCAGGCGAAAAGGTTCAAGGAGTTCAAGGACCGCAAGGCCACTGGGTACGCCACCAGCGAAGCGCAGTACCGCTTCTGGGACCACAACCTGCCGATGGGCCGCGTGGCGCATTTGCATGTGCTCGACCTGGTGAGTGGCCGCGTCACGGCCTTGTACGATGTCATGGCATAAGAGCTGCGCACCAAGGACCCCGAGCCGAAGTGTTACGACATCGCCCCCGACGGCCGGCACATCGTGTTCACCCACGATCCGCAGCCCGAGAAGCGCATCGAAA
>JANMSR010000233.1:0-7405 GCA_031389565.1 Burkholderiales bacterium | reverse complement strand
CACGGCTGCGGCTGCTACCACCTGTTCCTGCCGACGCCCGAAGTGCGGCTGCGCGGCGACGCGCCGGCCGGCATCGAGTGGGCCTATGCACCGATCACGCTGCCGCCGCTGGCGGCTGGCGAGCGCATCGTCGTGCGCTTGACCTCGGCATCGCACGACGTGGTCGGCAGCACACGCGACGATGGCGCCCCCGGCACGCCCTACGCCCTGCGCGACGAACATGCGCTGCGCACGCTGCCGATTCCCAACGGCACGACGCGCAGCCTGTTCGGCCCCGACGGCCTGGTCGCCGGCAGCGAACGCGCCGAGCGTTTCCTGTTCTGGCCGATGGGCATCGCCAGCGCCGGCGCGACGCGCCAGTGGGGCCACCACGCCACCGCCTTCGTCGGCCGGCGGCATTTCGACGATGCCGATCTGATCGAACGGCGTTTCACCTGGGAGGCAGCGCCGTGAAAACCATGCGGATCGTGCTGGCCGCTCTGCTGTCGGCCTGCGCCGCGACGACGCCAGCACCGCCGCCGTCGCTGGCCGAACGGGCCGACGCACTGATACGGCCCCTGGTCGCGCAAGACCGCTTCCAGGGCGCGGTGGTCATCCTGCGCGGCGGCAGCGTCGAGTACGCCGCCGGGTTCGGCTTCGCCGACATCGCGCGGCGCCTGCCCTTCAGCGCCGACACGCCGATGGACGGGGCCTCGATCGCCAAGCCCTTCACGGCCGCCGCGCTGCTGATGCTGGCCCACGAGGGCCGGGTCGATCTCGACGCGCCGGTGCAATCGCTGCTGCCCTCGTACCCGCATGGCGCGACGCGCTTGCGCCACCTGCTCGCGCACTCGGCCGGGCTGCCGGACTACGAATGGTTCGACCCGCCGCGCTCGCCGGCCGACACGGTGCGAACCAATGCCAGCCACCTGGCTCTGCTGGCGCGCGAGGCGCCGCCGCCGGCCTTCCCGCCCGGCAGCGGCTACCAGTACGACAACCTGGCCTTCGACATCGCGGCCCTGGCCATCGAGCAGGTCTCGGGCCAGAGTTATCCGCAACTGGTGGCGCAGCGCTTCTTTCGTCCGCTGGGGCTGAATGCCTTCGTGCGACCGGCGCGCTTCGCGGACTGGCAGGGCGCGCGCACGCGCGCCTACCGCCGCACGCCCGAGGGTTGGAAGGACCACGACGCGTTCGACTTCGAGGGCTTCCACGGCGCGGCCAACATCGTGCTCTCGGCGCGCGACCTGGCGCGCTGGATGGACGGCTATCGCCGCGTGGTCGGCGCCGAAGTGGCACGTATCGCGACCGCGCCGGCACGCCTGGACGACGGCCGCGCCACCGGCATGGCGCGGGGCGGCTGGTATGCCTCGGCCGACGGCCAGCGCCGCTACTACACCGGCAGCCATAACGGCTTCTACAGCTTCGGTTACGCCGACGATGCACGCAGCACCGCCGTGGCCTGGCTGTCCAACGACACCACGCCGTCCTGGCTGCGTAACGCGCTGGCGCGCGCGCTGATCGCCCTGGCCGAGGGGCGCGAGCCCGAGCGCGTGGGCCTGTCGCCGGGCCCAGCCGAGGTGGTGGCCGATCCGTCGGGAAGCTACCGCGTCGAAGGTGTGGGTGACGTGTCGGTGCGCATCGACGGCCCGCGACTCTTCGTCACCGCCAAGGCCGTCGAATACGAAGCCTTTGCGGTGGCGCGCGGCGTGCGTTACTTGCCGGGCATAGATGCCACGCTGCGATTTGCGACCACGCCGCAAGGCCGCGTCGCAATGAACTGGGACAGCGTGCTGGTGACGCCGCCGCCGACGCTGCGCCAATGAAGAGAGGGCGCCTGCGGCGCCCCCTTTCATTTCTCACTTCTGACTGGAACCCCCTCGCGGAGGGGGCCCGAGGGAGCGGTACGTTCACCCGGAGGGATGAGCGAAGCTCATCCCATGTGCATGCCGCCGTTGCAACTGAAGTCGGCGCCGGTGGAGAAGCCCGAATCCTCGCTGGCCAGCCAGGCCACGATCGAGCCGATCTCCTCGGGCTTGCCCAGCCGCTTGACCGGAATCGTGGCGACGATCTTGTCCAGCACCTCGGGCTTGATGGCGCGGACCATGTCGGTGCCGATGTAGCCGGGGCTGACGGTGTTGACCGTCACGCCTTTGCTGGCCACTTCCTGCGCCAGCGCCATCGTGAAGCCGTGCATGCCGGCCTTGGCCGCCGAGTAGTTGGTCTGCCCGGCCTGGCCCTTCTCGCCGTTGACCGAACTGATCTGGACGATCCGGCCCCAGCCCTTCTCGACCATGCCCGGCAGCACCTGCTTGGTAACGTTGAACATGCTGTTGAGGTTGGTGTCGATGACCGCCTTCCAGTCGTCGGGTGTCATCTTCAGGAACATGCGGTCCTTGGTGATGCCTGCGTTGTTGACCAGCACATCGATCGCGCCGTGCTCGGCCGTGGCCTTGGTGAAGGCGTCGACGGTGGACTGCCAATCGGCGACGTTGCCGACCGAAGCGTAGAAGGAGTAGCCGAGCGCCTTCTGCTCGTCGAGCCACTTGACGAAGTCGCGGCTCGGGCCGCAGCCGGCGATGACCTTGAATCCTTCCTTGTGCAGCCGTTGGCAGATGGCGGTGCCGATACCGCCCATGCCGCCGGTCACGTACGCTACTTTTTTCGCCATGGGGTGCTCCTTCATATGATGTTCGGTACTTTAGCGCTCGACGGTCAGCGCGACATCCCTGCCACCCCCAATACACAGCGAGGCGATCACGGCGGCGCGGAGTTCGGCGGCCGGCGTCTTGGCCAGCGTGCCGCCAAATTTGCCGACGGCCGTGCGGGCCGCGGCGACGATGACGATATCGGTGCTCATGGTGCGGTCTCCTGGGCAGTGAGGTCAGGCCCTGGCTTTGACGTAGCGGCCAGGGGCGGGTTCGATGACTTTGTGTTGGCGGTCGCCGTAGCCCTTGGGCGCGGGCACCAGCTTGCCGGCATGGGGCTCGAGCCAAGCGGCCCAGTCGGACCACCAACTGCCGGGCACTTCCTTGGCCGAGTCGAACCACTGCTGGGCTGTGCCGCCGAGCTTGCCATCGACCCAGTGGTTGCGCTTCTTCGCCGTCGGCGGGTTGATGACGCCGGCGATGTGACCCGAGGCACCGAGGACGAAGCGCACCTTGCCCTTGACGATCCGGGTGCTCTCGAAGGCAGCGTGCCAGGGCACGATGTGGTCTTCACGCGAGGCATAGATGAAAACCGGGGCCTTGATCTTGCCGAGGTCGACCTTCTGGCCGCAGACGGTGAGCTTGCCCGGTTGGCGCAGTTCGTTTTGCAGGTAGGTGTGGCGCAGGTACCAGCAGAACATCGGGCCCGGCAGGTTGGTCGAATCGCTGTTCCAGTACAGCAGGTCGAACGGCGGCGGCTTGTCGCCCTTGAGGTAGTTGCCGACCACGTAGTTCCAGACCAGGTCATTCGGGCGCAGAAAGCTGAAGGTGCTGGCCAGCTCCTGGCCCTTGAGCAGACCGGGGCCGTTCGGCGCCTCATCGCCGAGCGTGAGCTCGCGCAGTTGTACCGCGGGCTCGTCGATGAAAATGTCGAGCACGCCGGTGTCGGAAAAATCGAGCAGGGTGGTCAACAGCGTCACGCTGGCCGCAGGCTGCTGGCCGCGCGCGGCTAGCACGGCGAGCGCGGTCGAAAGGATCGTGCCGCCGACGCAAAAACCCAGCGTGTCGATGCTCGCCTGGCCGCTGATGGCCTGCACTTCTGCAATCGCGCGAATGGCGGCGTGTTCGATGTAGTCGTCCCAAGTCTTGGTGGAGAGCGACGCATCGGGATTGCGCCAACTGACGACGAACACTCGGTGGCCCTGGGCCACGGTGTAGCGGATCAGCGAGTTCTCGGGCTGCAGGTCCAGGATGTAGTACTTGTTGATGCAGGGCGGGATGAAGAGCAACGGCCGCTCGTGCAGCTTGGCGGTCAAGGGTTTGTATTCCAGCAACTGGAACAGATCGTTCTCGAACACCACCGCGCCCTCGCTGGTGGCCACGTTGCGGCCGACCTCGAACACGCTCTCGTCGGTCTGCGAGACATGGCCTTGCTGGATGTCCTCCAACAAGTGCTTCATGCCCAGTCCGATGCTCTCGCCCTGGGTTTCCAGCGCCTTGCGCTGAGCTTCCGGGTTGAGCGCGAGGTAGTTGCTCGGGCTGCTCGCATCGACCCACTGCTGCACCGCGAAGCGGATGCGCGCCTTGGTCTTGGCGTCGCCTTGCACGGCCTCGGCCAGTTTCATCAGCGTGCGCGCATTGAGCAGATAGGTCTGCGCGGTCAATGCGGCGGTCGGGCTGCCGGCCCAGTCGTTGGCGGCAAAGCGGCGGTCGCCGAGTGCCGTCGCGCTGCCGGTCTGGTCGCTGCCCAGACGCTCGACCGCGCCGTTCCACAGCGCGGTGGCCTCCTTGACGTAGTCGGCCCGCAGCGCGCTCAGCGCCGGCAGCGGCAGCGACAGGCCCTGCATCGATTTCCAGATCTCGCCGACGGCGTGGCCGAGGGCTTGCGCATGCTTGGCACTCGGCAATTGCGCGACGTTTTTGCTCATGGTGGCTCTGTCTCCTGGGGCCATTGGCCCATCGTGAACAATGCCACGTTGTACGCGCAATCGCTTACCACATAATGACATTGCCTTTCGGTTATCGAAATACGCAGGATGAACCAATCGTGCTCTACCTGGTGGCCATCGGCTGGATGTACGTAGTGCTGATGATGACCGTGGCCGAGGCGCTCGCGCCCAACGGCAGCCTGCTCGGCGCCGCGATCACGTTTGTGTTCTACGGCGTGTTGCCGCTGGCGCTGGTGTTGTACCTGCTGGGCACGCCGGCGCGGCGGCGGGCGCTGCGGGCTGCAGAGCGAGCGTCAACTGCGCAGCCAGACGGCGGCAGCCATGCGACCGGTGACGCCGTCGCGCCGGAACGAAAAGAACCTTGACGCGTCCTCGACCGTGCACCAGGCGCCGCCGCTGACTTGCGTCAGGCCCAGCGCGCGCAGCCGGTCGCGGGCCAGGCCCGGCAGGTCGGCCAACCAGCGCATCGCACCATCGGGACGCGGTCGCGGCACGAACCGAGGCGACCCGGCGAAGGCCTCGACCACGTCGGCGCCGACCTCGAACTGGCGTGGGCCGATGCAGGGGCCGAGCCAGGCCTGGACTTCGTGCGGCGCACACGCCGCGGCGCTGCACAGCGCAGCGACCGTGGCCTCGAGCACACCGCCCGCCAGCCCGCGCCAGCCGGCGTGCGCGGCAGCGACGCCGCGGCCTGCGGGCGCGGCGAACAACACCGGCAGACAGTCGGCCACCTGCACGGTGCAGGCGATGCCGGGCTCGGTGGCGATCGCGCCATCGGCGGCAGCGTGCAGCGTGCGGTTGGCGTCGGCTGGCCTCAGGTGAACGACGTGCGCGCCGTGCACCTGGCGCAGGTAGACCGTGGGCACGCCGAGCGCGGCCTCGAAGCGACGCCGATTCTCGGCCACCGCAGCGGCGTCGTCGCCAACGGCCACGCCCAGGTTCAGCGATTGCCACGCGCCTTGGCTGACGCCGCCGGTGCGCGTGCTCATCACGGCGCCGACGCGATCGCCCCGCGCGAGGTCCGGGATCAGCACAGCGGGCAGTGACCCCTCACGCGGCATCCGGGCATTTCTCCGGCCGCGTCTGCTCGAACGCATCGAGCTGCATGCAGGCATCGAACACGCGCATCACATTGGGCACATGGTCGAGCCGGCAATCGAGGCGCCTGGCGTTGAAGATTTGCGGCACCAGGGCGATGTCGGCCAGCGTCGGCGTGTCGCCGTGGCAAAAGCGTCCGCTGCGCGGATCGCCGAGCTGGCGCTCCACGGTTTCCAGCCCGGTTTCGACCCAGTGCCGGTACCAGCGGTTCTTGTCGTCTTCGCTGAGCTTGAGGTCGTGCACCAGGTAGCGCAGCACGCGCAGGTTGTTCAGCGGGTGGATTTCGCAGGCGATGTCGTAGGCCAGCGCGCGCACCCGCGCGCGTGCGGGCGCATCGCCGGGCAACAGCGGCGGCGCAGGATGGGTCTCGTCGAGGTACTCGATGATCGCCAGCGACTGCGTCAACACGTTGTCGCCATCCTTCAACAGCGGCACCAGGCGCGAGGCCGACACGGCGGCATACGATTCGTTGAACTGCTCGTTCTTGGTCAGGTGCACCGACCGGTAGTCGTACTCCAGGCCCTTGAGCGCCAGCGCGATGCGCACCCGGTACGAGGCTGAGGAGCGGAAGTAGTTGTAGAGCTCCATCATGAGGCTCCTCCTTCAGTGCCGGGCCAGGCGCAAGCTGCCCAGGCCGTCGATCGCGCCCACCACCCCACCGCCGGCTCCGACCGCCACCACGCCGGCCGGCGTGCCGCTGAACACCCGATCGCCCGGGGTCTGTGTCCAGGCGGCGCTCAGAGTTTCGATCGTCTCGGCCACGTTGCCGCCCGTCTGGGCCACGGCCACCGGCACGGCAGGTACGGCAGGCATCGGGATCGCGATGTTCATCGAGGAACTCCAGTCGGTTCAGCGGCCGATGATGCCACCGCTAAACTGCGAACCCATGTTGTTGACCGAGCGCGCCAGGATCAAGCATTGCCGCGCCTGCGGCACGCCGGTGCTCTACCGCGTGCCCGCCGACGACAACCGCGAGCGCGCGGTGTGCCCGGCCTGCGCCATGGTGCACTACGAGAACCCGCTCAATGTCGTCGGCACGCTGCCGCTCTGGGGCGAGCAGGTGCTGCTGTGCCAGCGAGCGATCGAGCCACGCCGCGGGTTCTGGACGCTGCCGGCGGGATTCCTCGAACTCGGCGAAACCACGGCCCAGGGCGCCATGCGCGAGACCGACGAAGAGTCCGGTGCCAAGATCGAGCTCGGCGCGCTGTTCTCGGTGTTGAACGTGGTGCGCGTCGGCCAGGTGCACCTGTTCTACCTGGCGATCATGACCTCGCCTGCGCTGGCCCCGGGCAGCGAATCGATGCAGGCGCGGCTGTTTCGTGAAGACGAAGTGCCCTGGGACGAGATCGCTTTTCGCACCGTGCGTGAAACCTTGCGCTATTTCTTCGACGACCGGCGGCGTGGCCAGTTCGGCATTCACTGTGCCGATATAGGCTGATGGCCTGCCACCATGCCTGACACGCTCACCCAGCCGATCGCGCGACTGCGCGAGGACTTGATCCACCCCGACCCGCTGCTCGACTGCCTGGTCGAGGTCTGCCGGCTGCACGGCCAGAGCGCGTCGCGCGCGTCGCTCGCCGCCGGGCTGCCCCTGGTGCAGGGCCGCCTGAACCTCGAACTGGCCGAGCGCGCCGCCGTGCGCGCCGGCATGGCCGCGCGCCTGCAACGCCTGCCGCTGGCGAAGATCGATGCGGCAGCGCTGCCCGCGATCCTGGTGCTGGCGGGCAACCAGGC
>JANMSR010000216.1:0-1634 GCA_031389565.1 Burkholderiales bacterium | reverse complement strand
GACGGCTGGCTGCTGGGCCTGCAGGGTGGCCCCCTGTGGCGCACCCGGGACGGCGGCAAGACCTGGGCCGCCACACACGCACTGCCGCTGGACCACGCCACCGGCCTAGCGCTGGCCGGCAGCCGCACCTTGCTGGTCAACGGCCTGAAGGGCGACGCCTCGGGCGAGCCCTTCACGCTGCTCAGTGACGACGCCGCGGCCACCTGGCGCAGCAGCGCCAGCTTCGTGTACCCCGAGTTCGCCGACGCCGACGGCACTCTGTGGAGCCTGGCCGACGGGCGCTACGTGCAGTCCATCGACGGCGGTCGCAGCTTTGCCGCGCCGGCGGCCTGGGGCGGGCTGCCGTACTACATCCCGGTGCCGCTCCTGGCGCACGCTGCCGGGCACACCGAGCGACGGCGACCGCATCACCGGGCTGTGGATGTTCGACGCCCAGCGCGGGCTGGCGGCCACCTCAGGCGGGCGCTGGCTCGACACCGGCAACGCTGGGCGCGACTGGCGGCTGCGGCCGGATTCGGCCCGCCTGGCCGGATCGCTGCAAGACCTGCAGTTCACGCCCGACGGCACGGGCTGGGTGGTCGGCCTGGTTCAGCAGCCGGCATTGGTCTTTGGGCCCCGGCCCAGCCCCAAGGGCCCCCTGTACCGCTCGGTCGACCAGGGGCGCACCTGGCGGGCCGTCGAGCTGCCCGCAGCGTTGGCGGGCACGGTGCAAGGCCTGCAGTTCGTCGACGACCGGCATGGCTTCTTGCGGGCAGCCACCGGATGTTCGTCGATCGGGTTCTACACCAGCTACGAGCAACAGCACACCACCAGCGATACCGGCGCAACCTGGCGTGCCGTCGGCAGTGAACGGGCAGCGGGAGTCCCGCCGTCGATGCGCTCGGCCACTCAAGGCGTGCTGGTGAGTCCTCCCACCGTTCGCGCCAGCTCGCGCGTCTTCACCACCAACGACGGCGGCAGCACCTGGTCCGCCGGCACGGAACTGCCGAACGGCTACACCCTGACGGCTCAGCGCCTGATCGCCGTCGGCGACCGCTTGTGGCTGCTCGGCGCTGCGCAGCTGCTGTCCAGCGGCGACGGTGGCCGCAGCTGGGCCCCGGTGGCGCTGCCGCTGCCTGAGGACCGACCACCCGATGGCATCGCGTCCGACCCCTTGCTGAAGGACATCACCTTCGCCGATGCCCGCAACGGCTGGATCGTCGGCCGCGACGGCCTGGTGTTGGCCACCACCGACGGCGGCGCGACCTGGGTGCGCCAGGCCACCGGCACGCGCCAGACACTGCTGACGGCGCGCGCTACCGGTGCGCAGACGGCCTGGATCGGCGGCACGTCGCGCGCCATCCTGGCCACGGTCAGCGGGGGGCGCTGATCTACTCTGCGCGCCCGATGCGCATCACCGAACTCCAGACGCATCGGCGCGCGCATTCCGCTTTCCGGCAGCGCCCATGGCGCTGTGCCGGCCGAGGCAGCCGTCGTCTGGCTTGAGGCGGTGCTGGCGCTGGATTGGAAGCGCATCGAAGGCGCACCGCGGCCGCCACCCACCTGGCGCGCCTGAGCGGCGACCGCGCGCGCGACCTGTCGCTCGAAGTTCGCGAACGCGTCGTCGCACGGCTCGAGGCCCATCAGGCGCCGCC
>JANMSR010000169.1:0-2370 GCA_031389565.1 Burkholderiales bacterium | reverse complement strand
TCCGACGCTCGCATGAGCGGCACCCACTACGGCACCTGCATCCTCCACGTCAGCCCCGAAAGCGCGGTCGGCGGGCCGCTGGCCTTGGTCAACAGCGGCGACGAGATCGAGGTCGACCTCGACGCCCGCCGCCTGCACCTGCACGTGGCCGAGGCCGAACTGGCGCGCCGCCGCGCCGCCTGGCAGCCGGCACCTGCGCCGTATGCGCGCGGCTACACGCGGCTGTACCGAGAACATGTGACGCAAGCCCACGAAGGCTGCGATTTCGACTTTTTGCAAGGCGCCGCGCCCACGGCCGAGCCGGTCATCTATTGAGTTTGAGGAGAGCCGACATGAACCCGTTACGCCAACTGCTGCTGTCCGCCGGTTCGCACGCGCCGCTCGGCACCTGGGTCATGTCGGCCAGCCCGATCGTCGTCGAGGCCATCGGCCATGCCGGCTTCGACTGGGGCGTGCTCGACATGGAACACACCCCGCTCGACCTGATGGGCCTGGTGCACATGCTGCAGGCGGTGGGCAACACCAAGATGGTGCCGGTGGTGCGCGTGCCGTGGAACGACAGCGTGACGGTCAAGCGCGTCCTCGATGCCGGTGCCCACACGGTGCTGTTCCCCTTCGTGCAGAACGCCGAGGAAGCGCGCCGCGCGGTCGCAGCCACCCGCTATCCACCCGAAGGTGTGCGCGGCATGGCCGGGATGAGCCGCGGCTCGAAGTTCGGCACCGTGCCGGATTACTTCAAGACCGCGAACAAGAACATGGGTGTGATCGTGCAGCTCGAAACGCCCGAAGCGGTGGCCAATCTCGAGGCGATTGCCGCGGTGCCGGGCGTCGACGCCATCTTCCTCGGCCCGGCCGACCTGTCGGGCAGCATGGGCCATATCGGCCAGCTCACGCACCCGGCCGTGATGTCGCTGATGTCCGATGCCGCGCAACGCTGCAAGCTGCTGGGCATGCCGGTGGGCACCGTCGGCGGCACGCCCGACGTGGTGGTGCAGTACCGCGCGGCCGGTTTCACCTTCGTGGCCATCGCGTCGGACCTGGGCCTGCTGATGCGCGGCGCGCAGGCCGCCGTGAAGGCGCTGACCACGCCCGACGGCGAGAACCACGTGCACACCTTGGCCGGCGGAACTCAAACGCCCGGGGGGTACTGATGGCCGCGGTAGACCTCAAGGGCGTGGTCAAGAGCTACGACGGCAAACTGACCGTCATCCACGGCATCGACCTGCAAATCAAGCACGGCGAGTTCGTGGTCTTCGTCGGACCCTCGGGCTGCGGCAAGAGCACCCTGCTGCGCATGATCGCCGGGCTGGAAACGATCAGCGGCGGCGAGGTCTGCATCGATGGCGTGGTGGTCAACGACCTGCCGCCGCGCGCGCGCGACATCGCGATGGTGTTCCAGGACTACGCGCTGTACCCGCACAAGAACTTGTACGACAACATGGCCTTCGGCCTGCGCCTGCGCAAGACACCCGAAGACGAGATCAAGCAGCGCGTGATGGACGCCGCCCGGTTGCTGAAGATCGACCACCTGCTCGATCGCAAGCCCGCCGCGCTGTCGGGAGGCCAGCGCCAGCGCGTGGCCATCGGACGGGCCATCGTGCGCCAGCCCAAGGTGTTTCTGTTCGACGAGCCGCTGAGCAACCTCGACGCGCAGTTGCGCCACGAGATGCGCAGCGAGATCAAGCGCCTGCACCAGCGCCTGGGCGCAACCATCATCTACGTCACCCACGATCAGGTCGAGGCGATGACGATGGCCGACCGGATTGCGGTGCTGAGTGCCGGCAAGATGATGCAGTACGACACGCCCGACAACATCTACAACCGCCCCGCCGCGGTGTTCGTGGCCGGCTTCACCGGCGCGCCGCCGATGAACCTGGCCGACTGCACGCTGCACAGCGGCCGCGCTGATCTCGGTGGCGCGCAGATCACGCTGCCGCCCGAGCTGGCCGCACGCGTGGCATCGCGACCAGGGGGCAGCGCCAAGCTCAAGTTCGGCATCCGGCCCGAGAACATCACGCTGGCGCGGCAAAGCCAGAGCGATCTCGAGGTGCCGGCCGAGGTCTCGCTGCTCGAACCGCTGGGCGCCGAGACCCTGGTGTCGCTGAAGATCGGCGCCACCGAGATGGTGGCGCGCTGCAACGCGTCGTTCCGCGACGCGCCCGGCACCCGGCTGCCGGTGCACATGAATCCGCGCCACCTGCATCTGTTCGATGCTGCCAGCGGAGACGCCCTCTGATGCCACCCATTCCCGCCCCGTATCACCCTCGAGGAGACCGACGATGAAGCGCCGTATCACGATCACTGCATTGACAGCCGCTGCCCTCCTGGTCGGCGCAGTATTCACTCTCCCCGCCCAGGCCCAGCAAGCCA
>JANMSR010000168.1:0-5199 GCA_031389565.1 Burkholderiales bacterium | reverse complement strand
CAGGTCGAAGCCGAAGCAGGCGCCCTGGCCGGGCCTGCTCCGCAGCCACATCCGGCCGCCGAAATGCTCGACGATCTGGCGGCTGATCGGCAAGCCCAGGCCGGTGCCTTGCGGGCGGTGGCTGGCGTCGCCGCCCTGACGGAACTTCTCGAACACCTGCTCCTGCTGGTCGGGCGCGATGCCCGGACCGTTGTCGCGGACCTCGATCGTCGCCGCGCGCGCGTCGGTGGTCAGCGCGACGACGACGAGGCCGCGGCCGGGCGGCACGAACTTGGCGGCGTTGGACAGCAGGTTGAGCAGCACCTGGAGCAGGCGGTCGCGGTCGGCGTGCAGCAGCGGCACCGCGTCGGGCTGTTCGACCGTGACCTCGGCGCCGCGTTCGCGGAAGGCCTCGCGCGTGGTCTGCAGCGCATGCGCGATCAGCTCGCGCAGGTCGACCCTGTCGTTGCGCCAATCGCCATGGCCGGATTCGATCTTGGCCATGTCGAGCACCTGGTTGACGAGCCGCGACAGCCGCGCGGCTTCGGCCACGATCAGGGCCACGAACTGCTGCCGCTGCGCGCTGTCCATCGCGGGGTCGTCGCGCATCAATTCGGCGAAGGCGCGGATCGAGGTCAGCGGCGTGCGCAGCTCGTGCGTCACCGACGACATGAAGTCGTCCTTCAACTTGTCCAGGCTCTCGAGTTGGCGGTTCTGCGCCCGTACCTGCGAGGCCTCGTCGAGCATGCGCAGGATGTCGGCCGGGGCCAGTGGTTCCTCGTCGACCACCGAGGCCACCACCGCGTGCGCCGACGCACTGCCGATCGCGCCGGCCAGTTGCGTCTCGACGTACTGCACCAGTTGGGCGTCGGCAGCGATGCGTTCTATGCTGCCGACACCGCGCTGACGCGCGTAGTCGGCGAACACGCGCTGCGCCGTGTCGGCACCGAGAAAGCGGCCGGCCAGTTGCTGCAAGCCCGCGACGCTGGCGCGGCCGCGCCAGAACACGGGGGCGGCCGAATCGGCGCCGCTCGCGCGCTCGAACACGTCGACGAACAGCAGGGCCTGCCCGGCCTCGCGCGCGGTGGGCGCGCGCGCCAGCGACACCGCGACGTACAGGCCGGCGTTAACCAGCAGGCTCCACAACAGCGCATGGGTCAGGCTGTCGAGACCGACCAGCCCGAACAATTGTTCGGGCCGCAGCAGCACCAGGCCGAACAGCCCGTCGTGCATGAAGGCCGTGGGCAGCCAGCCCGACTTGGCGATCGACGGCAGCATCAGGGTGTAGGTCCAAAGGGCAAAGCCCGCACCCAGACCGGCCAGCGCGCCGGCGCGGGTGCCGCCCTTCCAGAAGATGCCGCCGAGCAGGGCCGGCGCGAACTGCGCCACGGCGGCAAAACTGATCAGGCCGATGCTGACCAAGGCATAGGCCTCGCCGGCGATATGGAAGTACAGGTAGCCCAGCAGCAGCAGTGCGACGATCACCACGCGCCGCACCACCAGCGGCGTGCCGCTCAGGTCGCGCGCGTCGCGGCCGCGCAGGCGCAACAACAGCGGCATCACCAGGTCGTTGCTGACCATGGTCGAGACCGCGATGGCCTCGACGATGATCATGCCGGTAGCCGCCGACAGCCCGCCGATGAAGGCCACCAGCGCCAGCGCCGGTAGGCCCTGAGCCAGCGGCAGCGAGAGCACGAAGGTCTCCGGGTTGGCGCCGCCGGGGCCGAAGTGCAGCAGCCCGCCGAGCGCGATCGGCAGCACGAACAGGTTGATCAGCAGCAGGTACAGCGGAAAGGCCCAACTCGCGCGCTTGAGATGCCGCTCATTGACGTTCTCGACCACCATGACCTGGAACTGGCGCGGCAGGAAGATCACCGACAGCATCGCCAGCAAGGTCAGCGCGAACCACTGCCCACCGGCAAAGCGGCTCTCGCCGCCCAGGCCGAGCAGCGGCTTCAGGTCGGCGCGAGCCGCGGCCCGCGCGAAGATCTCACCCGGGCTGTCGAACAGGCCCCAGCAAACGAACACGCCGACGGCGATGAAGGCCAACAGCTTGACCACCGACTCGAGCGCGATCGCCGCGACCATGCCTTCGTGGCGCTCGCTGGTGTCCAGATGCCGCGTGCCGAAGGCGATGGTGAACCCGGCCAGCGCCAGCGCGATGTACAGCGTGCTGTCGCGCCACCACGGCCCGCCGACAGCGGCCTCACCGGGTGTGGCGGTGAGCAGTGCGTAGCCGCTGGCAATCGCCTTCAGTTGCAGCGCGACATAGGGCAGGATGCCGACCAGCGCGATCAGGGTCACCAGCGCCGCCAGCGCCCGGCTCTTGCCGTAGCGGCTGGCAATGAAGTCGGCAATGGAAGTGATCCGGTACTGGCGTGCGATGCGGATCATCTTGCGCAGCACCGGCCAGGCCAGCAACATCGCCAAGGTCGGCCCGAGGTAGATCGGCAGGAACCACAAGCCCGAGCTCGCCGCGCGGCCGACGCTGCCGAAGTATGTCCACGCGGTGCAGTACACGCCCATCGACAGCGTGTAGATCCACGCATTGCCGATCACCGAGCGGCCGGCGCGTGCGCGGCCATCGGCGAAATGCGCCACACCGAACAGCAGCAGCAGGTAGGCGAACGACGCGGCGAGGACCAGCGGGGCGGAGAGCATGGTGCGTCAGTCGTCGCCGCCAGGCGCCTCGACGATCCACGCGGCCACGCCGATCAACACGCCCCAGCCGATGAACACCGCCGCCGGCAACAGCGGGATGCCGGCCACGCTGACGCCACGGTCCCACAGCGTCAGCAGCGGGAAGTTCAGCAGCAACCAGCCGGCGGCGAAGAGGGCCAGCAGGCGTTGGTTGCGCAGCGAGGTCGACATGCGGGTCTCCGGTGCCTACAGCGCGTCGAGCTGGAAGCGCTGGCGCAGCAGTGAGCGAAAGCGCTTGACGATGGCCAGCGCGTCCTTCAACTGGTCACGGTCCATCGTGCTCAGGTCGGACGGGCGCACGCCGTTGTCGGGCGCCTGGCCGGCCGCGCGCTGGCGCAGTTGATGGCGCAGCTTCAGGCCCATCAGGTAGTGCAGGGCTTCCTGCAGGTCGCGGCCGAGATCGGCGTCGAGATGCTTGACTTCGACCAACTGGCGGATTCGCTCGGCGGTACCCCTCTCGCGCACCCGGTGCTTCAGGCTGAGGGCGCGCACGCCGTGCACGATCGGGAAGGTGCCGAGCTTTTTCAGGTCCAGCACTTGTTCGTCGCTGCGCGCGGTGAGGCGAGTCCACCAACGCTGCGGTTCGTCGAACAGGTCGGCGGCGGCGGCGAAGCGGGCCAGGAAGGCGTCGCTGCCGGCCAGGATGCCGTCGAGGTGCTCGCGCGCCGCTTCGAGCAAGCGGGCGTCACCGGCGACAGTCACGGCGTCGAAGAAGATCGCCAGGTGCATCGGACCCTGCGCGTCGCTACCGTAGACCCACTCGTGCAGGGTGTCGCGGAATTGCGCCGCGCTGGCGCGCCACAGCGGGTTCGTGAGCATGATGTGGCCAGGGCAGGGCGGCCAGCCGAACTCGACCAGCGCGGCGTTGAAGCGCGCGGCGCTCTCGGCCAGTTGCGGGTGCTGCTCGAAGCCATCGCACAGCAGCAGCGCGTTGTCCTGGTCGGTCTTGACGATCTGTTCGCCGCGGCCCTCGCTGCCCATCACCAGCAGGCAGCTATGGGCCACCAGCTCGGCCGGGGCGACGAGGCCCCACAGGCGCGCGAACAGGCGGTGGTTGAGCTCGCCGACCAGGCGCGCGATGCGCTCGATGTGGATGCCGCCGTCATGCAGCAGCGCGACCATCGCATCGATGCGTTCGGCGGCGGCCTTGAGCTCGGCGACCGAGCCGGCCTCGTCGATCTGCAAGGCGACGATGTGCGAATGGTTGGCGACGAAGCTGACCAGGTCGAGCTGGCCGAGCACGCCGAGCACGCGGTCAGCGTCGCGCACCAGCAGCCGATGCACGCGGTGGCGCACCATCAGCCACAGGGCTTCGAACAGGTCGGCGTCGGCATCGACTTCGATCAACTCGAAATGCGCGACCTCGCGCACTGCCAGCGTGGCCGGTGGTTCGGGGCGCAGCAGGGCGTCGCGCAGGTCGGTGGTGGTGAAGATGCCGAGCCTTGCGCCGTCACGGACCAAGGCATGGGTCAGGCCCTGGGCCGACAGCTCGCGGCACACCGACACCAGGTCGAGCGCGCCGTCGACGTAGAACGCCTTGCGCACGTAGGCGTCGCGCACGCGCGCGGTCACCAGCGAGAGCATCTCGCGTTGGCTGTCGGAGACTGCGCAATCCGCCATCGCTGGAGCACCAAGGCAAACGGGACTGCAGGCAGTGTGCCCGCAGTCCCGCTGCTTGGGGTGGCTGTGTGCCGATCCGGTCAGTGGCCGGACGCGCCCGAGGCGCCGATGCCGGTTTCCGAACGCACCTGCTGGGCCAGGAAGCCGGCGCGGTCTTGCTTGGCCCGCGCGCTGTTGTCCAGGATCGAGAACAGCCAGATGCCGACGAAGGCAATCGTCATCGAGAACAGCGCCGGCGAGGCATACGGGAACAGCGCCGAGCCCTTCGGGTTGCCGAGCGTGACTTCCCACACCGAGGGCGAAACGACGGTCAGCGCCACCGACGAGATCAGGCCCAGGAAGCCGCCGATCACCGCGCCGCGGGTGGTGCAGTCCTTCCACAGCACGCTCATGAACAGCACCGGGAAGTTGGCCGAGGCCGCGATCGCGAAGGCCAGGCTGACCATGAAGGCGATGTTCTGCTTCTCGAAGGCGATGCCCAGGGCCACCGCGACGACGCCCAGCACCACGGTGGTGATGCGCGAGACGCCGAGTTCGGACTTGCTGTCGGCGTTGCCCTTCTTGATCACCGTGGCATAGATGTCGTGCGACACCGCCGAGGCGCCCGACAGCGTCAGGCCGGCCACCACCGCCAGGATGGTGGCGAAGGCCACCGCCGAGATGAAGCCGAGGAAGACGTTGCCGCCGACCGCGTTGGACAGGTGGATCGCCGCCATGTTGCCGCCGCCGAGCAGGCCGCCTTTGGCGTCGAGGAACTGCGGGTTGGTCAGCACGAAGCTGATGGCGCCGAAGCCGATGATGAAGGTCAGCAGGTAGAAGTAGCCGATCCAGCCGGTGGCCCACATCACCGAGGTGCGCGCGGCCTTGGCGCTGGGCACGGTGAAGAAGCGCATCAGGATG
>JANMSR010000155.1:0-13196 GCA_031389565.1 Burkholderiales bacterium | reverse complement strand
GAAAGCATGAAGGACGGCAGCGACGCCGTGTCCGACTGGCCGCTGCTCAATGCCTTGCTCAATACCGCGGGCGGCGCCACCTGGGTCAGCCTGCACCACGGCGGCGGGGTCGGCATGGGTTACTCGCAGCACGCCGGCGTGGTCATCGTCTGCGATGGCAGCGACGCGGCGGCCAAGCGCATCGAGCGCGTGCTCTGGAACGACCCAGCCACCGGCGTGATGCGCCATGCCGACGCCGGCTACGACGAGGCGCTGCGGTGCGCCCGTGAACAGGGCCTGAAGCTGCCGATGGCGGCGGGCTGATGACATTGACCCTTCGCCCCGGCGCGCTGACGCTGGACGATCTACAGGCCGTCCACGCCGGCGGCCCACGGTTCGCCATCGACGCGTCGGCCAACGCAGGCATCGCCGCCAGCGCCGCCGTGGTGCAGCGCGCCGCGCAAGGCCAGGTCGCGGTCTACGGCGTCAACACCGGTTTCGGCAAGCTGGCATCGACGCGCATCAGCGAGGTCGACCTCGCCACGCTGCAGTTGAACCTGATCCGCTCACACAGCGTGGGCGTCGGCGCTCCGTTGCAGCCGGCCGTGCTGCGCTTGATGCTGGCACTGAAGGCCACCAGTCTGGCGCGCGGCCACTCCGGCGTGCGCCCGGTCGTCATCGAGACCCTCGTCGCGGTGCACAACGCCGGCCTGGTGCCGTATGTGCCGAGCCAGGGTTCGGTCGGCGCGTCGGGCGACCTGGCGCCGCTGGCGCACATGACGCTGGCGCTGATGGGCGAGGGCGAGATGCTGGCGGGCGGCGCGCGCCGGCCCGCGCTGCCGCTGTTGCGCCAAGCCGGCATCGAGCCGCTGGTGCTGCAGGCCAAGGAAGGCCTGGCCCTGATCAAT
Organism: Burkholderiales bacterium; assembly: GCA_031389565.1. Lineage (GTDB taxonomy): Bacteria > Pseudomonadota > Gammaproteobacteria > Burkholderiales > Burkholderiaceae_C > CADEEN01. Next base: position 12,309 of record JANMSR010000155.1, on the reverse strand, counting down.
GGCACCCAGACCTCGACCGCGCTGGCGCTGCATGCGCTGCTGACTTTCGAGCCGGTGCTCGAAGCCGCGCTGGTGGTCGGCGCGCTGACGGTCGACGCCGCGCGCGGCAGTGACGGGCCGTTCGACCCGCGCATCCACCTGCTGCGCGGTCAGCCCGGGCAGATCGACGTGGCCCAGTACTACCGCGCCTTGCTCGCCGGCAGCGCCATCCGCAACAGCCACCGCGAGGGTGACGACCGCGTGCAGGATCCGTACAGCCTGCGCTGCCAGCCGCAGGTGGTGGGCGCCTGCCTCGACCAGTTGCGCCACGCCGCGCTGGTGCTGGTGCGCGAGGCCAACGCCGTCACCGACAACCCGCTCGTATTCGCCGGCGGCGACGAAACCGGCGACCCAGCGGACGCCGCGGATCCGGCTTCGCCGGTCCGCCAGCGTGCCTTGCAGGCCGCATGGCCGCGAGACGCGGCCATTCCTCGTCCCGTCCAAGCCGACGCAGGTCGGCTTGGAGCCGCGGGCCTCGGCCCCCCCGGGGGGGAGGCGGCCGAAGGCCGCTTCGGGGGGGGGACCATCATCTCCGGCGGCAACTTCCACGCCGAGCCGGTGGCTTTGGTGGCCGACGGGATGGCCCTGGCGATCGCCGAAGTCGGCGCGATCGCCGAGCGCCGCATCGCGATGCTGATCGACGCCGGCGTATCACGCCTGCCGCCGTTCCTGACGGCCGACGCCGGCCTGAACAGCGGCTTCATGATTGCGCATGTCACCGCCGCGGCCTTGGCCAGCGAAAACAAGTCACTCGCCCATCCGGCCAGCGTCGACTCGCTGCCGACCTCGGCGAACCAGGAGGACCATGTGAGCATGGCCACCTTTGCCGCGCGCCGCTTGCAGCCGATGATCGCCAACACCGCGCACATCCTGGGCATCGAGTTGCTCGCCGCCGCGCAGGGCATCGAGTTCCTGCGCCCGCTGACCAGCTCGCCGGCACTCGAAGCGGTGCATGCGCGGCTGCGCGAGGTCTGCCCGTCGGTCGAGCGCGACCGCTACCTCGCCCCCGACATCGAGCGCGCCACCGCGCTCGTCACCGACGGCTCTCTGGCGCGCATCTTGCGTTCGCTGCCGGGCTTGCCGACACTGTGGACCCCCGTCTGAACGTCAACCCGAGGAGAACCTGATGCTGAAGAAATCGTTGCTTGCTCTGGCCGCTGCCACTTGTGCCTGCGCTGCGTCGGCGCAAGAGACCAAGGTCGCCATCGGCATGTCCGGCTGGACCGGCTTTGCACCGCTGACGCTGGCCAAGGAGGCCGGCCTGTTCAAGAAACACGGGCTGGACGTCAGCATCAAGAAGATCCCGCAGAAAGACCGCCACTTGGCCATCGCCTCGGGCGACATCCAGTGCGCCGCGACAACGGTCGAGACCTGGATCGCCTGGAACGCCGCCGGCGTGGCCACGACGCAAATCTTCCAGCTCGACAAGAGCTACGGCGCCGATGGCATGGTGGTCAAGCCCGGCATCGCCAAGGTCGCCGACCTGAAGGGCAAGACGGTGGCCGCCAGCGCACCCGGCACCGCACCGTACTTCACGCTGGCCTGGATGCTGAAGAAGAACGGCCTGTCGGTGAAGGACGTGAAGGTCGTCAACCTCGAGCCGCAGGCCGCCGCCAACGCCATGATCGCCGGCACCGACGGCGTCGACGCCGCGATGACCTACGAGCCCTACCTGGGCGCCGTGCGCGCCAAGCCCGAGGCCGGCAAGATCATCGCCACCACGCTCGACTACCCGATGGTGATGGACACCTTCGGCTGCACGCCCAAGTTCCTGGCCGAGAACCCGAAAGCCGCGCAAGGCATGGTCAATGCCTACTTCGATGCGCTGGCAATGATCAAGGCCGAGCCAAAAAAGAGCTTCGAGATCATGGGCGCCGACGTCAAACAAAGCGGCGAAGCGTTCGAGAAGAGCCAGGCCTACCTGCGCTGGCAAGACCGCGAAGCCAATCAGAAGTTCTTTGCCGGCGAGCACGCCGCGTTCAGCAAGGAAGCGGCCGAACTGTTGCTCGAAGTGGGGATCATCAAACAGGTGCCTGACCTGGGCAAGCTGGCCGACACGCGGTTCATCAAGTAGCCGCCTGCAATGCGGCCGCTGACTCCAGTCGCTGCGGGCACGCGGGTCGTGCTCGGGGTCAGCTTCTTCGTGCTGTTCGTCGCGCTGTGGTCGCTGGCCACTTTCGGTGGCTTCGTCAGCAAGACCTTTCTTGCCGACCCGTTGACGATGCTCAGGAGCGGCTACACGCTGCTCGCCGAGATGGGTTTTGCCGGCGACATCGGCATGACGGTGTGGCGCGTGCTCGGCGGCTTCGTCATCGCCGCTGTGCTGGCCCTGCCACTTGGGGTGGCGATGGGCGCCTACAAGCCGGTCGAGGCGTTCTTCGAGCCCTTCGTCTCGTTCGCGCGCTACCTGCCGGCCTCGGCGTTCATCCCGCTGCTGATTCTCTGGGCCGGTATCGGCGAGGCGCAGAAGCTGGCCGTGATCTTCATCGGCAGCTTTTTCCAGTTGGTGCTGATGATCGCGGTGACCGTGGGCAACACGCGGCGCGATCTGGTCGAGGCGGCGTACACGCTGGGCAGCAGCGACGCCAGCCTGGTCAAGCGGGTGCTGATCCCCGGTGCGGCGCCCGAGATCGCCGAGACCCTGCGCATGGTGCTCGGCTGGGCCTGGACCTATGTCATCGTCGCCGAGCTGATCGGTGCGTCGAGCGGCATCGGCCACATGATCACCGACAGCCAGGCGTTGTTGGCCACCGACCAGATCATCTTCGGCATCATCGTCATCGGCCTGATCGGGCTGGTCAGTGACTTCGCGTTCAAGTGGGCCAATCGGCGCTTGTTCCCCTGGGCCCAGTTGTGACGATGAACATTCTGAGCCTGCGCGGCGTTGAGCGCCGCTTCGACAAAACGCTGGCCCTGCAGGCCACCGACCTCGACGTTGCGGAAAACGACTTCGTCACCATCCTCGGCCCCAGCGGCTGCGGCAAGAGCACGCTGCTGCGCATCGTCGCCGGCCTCGACCATCAAACTGCCGGCGAGGTGATGCTCGAAGGACAGCGCATCGACGCGCCCGGCGCCGATCGCGGCATGGTGTTCCAGAGCTACACGCTGTTTCCGTGGCTCACAGTGCGCGACAACATCTGCTTCGGACTGCGCGAGCGCGGCATGAACCGCGTGCAACAACTCGACATTGCCGACGCCTTCTTGGACAAGGTGGGCCTGCGCGGCTTCGAGCACCACTACCCGAAGCAGTTGTCGGGCGGCATGCAGCAGCGCACTGCCATCGCCCGCGCGCTGGCCAACGGGCCGCGCATGCTGCTGATGGACGAGCCCTTCGGTGCCCTCGACCACCAAACCCGCGAGCTGATGCAGGAGCTGCTGCTCGGCATCTGGGAAGCCGAGAAGAAGACCGTGCTCTTCGTCACCCACGACATCGACGAAGCGGTCTTCATGGGCAGCCGCGTGGTGGTGATGAGCGCTCGCCCCGGACGCATCAAGCTCGACCGCGCCGTGCCGCTGGCGCACCCGCGCCACTACTCAGTCAAGACCACGCCGGCCTTCACCGAACTCAAGGCCGAGCTGACCGAGCAGGTGAGGGTGGAGGTTCGGGCGGCGCAGGCGGCGATGGCCACGGCGGCCTGACGCAGCACGACCTCGGCCTTGCGGGGCTCCGGTGTGTTTACACGAATGTGTTTACACGAATGTTGACACGGTCCTGAATTGTCGATACGCTTGTGTCAATGGTATCGGAGCCAACATGTCCACGTCACACAGTCAAATCGGCGCCTGGGGAAATGGCCTGGCGCTACGTCTTACCAAGCCCATGGCCAAGGCTGCCGGCGTCACGGCGGGTACGCGGGTGCGAATCGTTGCCAAGCCGGGGCGTATCGTGATTGAGGCCGATACCGAGCCGACGCTGGATGCCATGCTGGCGGCCTTCGACCCGAAGCGTCACGGCGGCGAGGCGATGGCTTTTGCGCCGGTTGGCGTTGAGGTGCTTTAATGGCAAGGCGCCCAGCGCTTTGGGTGCCCGAACGCGGCGAGATCATCTTCATCGAGCACAGCCCGCATGTCGGCAAGGAGATGCCTGGCCTGCACCCGATGCTGGTGTGTTCGACCGCCGCGTTCGCCGGCAAAACCGGCGTGGTGATCGGCTTCCCGATGACGCATGCCGAGTTCAACGCCGACAATCCATTTGCTCTGGCGGTCAAGGGGCCGAAGAACGAGATCGGTTATGTGCTGGCGTTCCAGCCGAAGTCTTTCGACTGGCGCGCGCGCAACGCACGTCCTCACCCCTGGGGCACAGGGCACGACAAGGTGCTCGCCTCTGCGCTGAAGAAACTGGACACCATTTGTGGGGTCTGCAATCACTGAAAGCTGGCTCGGGCGTATCAGAATGGCAATCAACTGCGAGGCTCGCAACATCCTCACGCGCAGCCGCTGAGCAAGAGCCAACTCAAGGCCATGGTTCCGCTCAAGTCGGTCCGAGGGCGGCCAAAGTCGGAGAGCAAGAAGCGGCTCATTTCCGATCGCGATAGCCCGGAGGTCGAAGACCGTGCTCTTCGTCACTCACGATATCGACGAGGCGGTATTCATGGGCAATCGAGTTGTCGTGATGAGCGCGCCCCCGGCCGCATCAAGCTCGACCGCCGGGTCGATCTGCCGCACCCGCGCCACTACTCGGTGAAAACCACGCCAGCCTTCACCGAACTCAAGGCCGAGCTGACCGAGCCGGTGCGCGTCGAAGTGCGCGCAGCGCAGGCTGCGATGGCCGCTGCGGTCTGAAGCAAGCCGACAGCGGCCTTTGCCAGGCACGGGCTTGACGTCTTGCCACTCGACCGGCGACATTGGCGCGCTTGCGCCACGTCGGCGGGCTTCGACAGGAGGGTTGCCCATGCCGAGATTTTTGGCCCGTCTAACGCGCCTCGCCATCTTCCTTCGGTGGGAGATTGAAGCGCCGCCGCCAGAGGCAAATGGCCGATCAGCCTGGGCAACGCGCCGGCAGCTTGGGCCAACCTGCAATTGACGCCCGATTCGGGCCACACGACGTTGAGACTGTGCAATGTTAGATGACTAAGGAACTTCCATGGGAACTACCGTTGACGTGTACCGGGTCACCGACAGGCTCGATGACGCCACCCTTGCGATCTTGGTCACTCGCCTGGAGGCGCGCGGCAAGCATCCGCGCTTCGCCGCGATGATGAACGAGTACTTCGCTGCAATGAGGATTCAGTCTGCCAAGGCAGTGCTCGATTTGGGTTGCGGCACAGGGGTAGCCGCGCGGGCGATCGCGGTTCGACAAGGCTTCACTGGTCATGTGACTGGCATCGACGTTAGTCCATATCTGACCGTTGCAGCGCAGGGGCTCGCTGAGAAGGAAGGGATTGCAAAGGCGGTCACTTTTCGGACTGGAGATTCACAGAGCCTGGATCTGGCTGATGCGTCGTTCGATGCGGTCATCGCGCATACGCTGGTCAGCCATGTTCCGAACCCACTCACCGTTCTCAGGGAAATCGTCAGAGTCCTCAAACCGGGCGGCACCGTAGGCATCTTCGATGGTGACTACGCTTCCATGTCCTTCGGAAGTGACGATCCGGCGAAGGGTAAAGCCGACGACGAGACGATCATCAACGCCGTCGTGACCAACTCCCGCGTTATGCGCCAAATGCCGCAGCTACTACTTGAGGCCGGTCTGTCCCTCACTGCTTCGTTCTCATATGTCATTGCCGACATTGGCAAAGCAGACTTTTGGGAACCCGCGATTCAGTCCTTTGTTCGACTTCTTCCGAAAGCGGGAGCCATGACTGAGATTGAAGCGCGCGCCTGGGCAGACGCAATGTTCGACCGTGCAGCCAAGGGCGTATTCTTCGGCGCCTGCAACTACTACAGCTTTGTAGCGACAAGGCGGTGAGTACATCGACGGTTGAATTCCTGCAACCGGAGAAGTCATCTAATCGGGTAGCCGGGAGTTTCTAACTCCCAGCCCCCACACCACCCACCGTGCGGGTCCGCAGTGGGCGGTTCAACAAGTCGGCTCGTCGACGAAGCGGTCGGTTTCTTCAAGTGGTGCGCGCCACGGTCACCAGCGGCCGAAGATCGAGGAATACGGCGACACTGTGTTCACGGTCATGCACATGGTCGAGCTCACGCCGGCCGACGCGATGCAGGTCGGCGAGGTCTGCGTCTTCGTCGGCAGCAACTTCGTGCTCTCGGTGCGCAGCCATTCGACGCAGGGCTTCCTGGGCGTGCGCGAACGCGCCGAGCGTGAGCCGCACCTGCTGCGCCATGGCGCGTCGTTCGTGTTCTATGCGTTGATGGATGCGGTGGTCGACCGCTACTTCCCGGTCATCGACGCAATGGAGGTCGAGCTGGAAACGGTCGAGGCCGAGATCTTCAAGCCCGGCTCGGCGCGGCAGAACATCGAGCGGCTGTACGCCTTGAAGCGCCGCGTCGGCGTGCTGCGCCACGCCGTCGTGCCGCTGATGGAGGCCACCAGCAAGCTCTTCGGCGGCCGCGTGCCGCAGGTCTGCGAGCGTTCGCATGACTACTTTCGCGACGTGTACGACCACTTGGTGCGCAGCAATGCCACGCTCGAAGCGCTGCGCGAAACTATCGCCACGGCGATCCAGGTCAACCTGTCGATGGTGACGATCGAGGAATCTGAAACCACCAAGCGGCTGGCCGCCTGGGCCGGCATCTTTGCCGTTGCCACTGCCTTCGTCGGCATCTGGGGCATGAATTTCGAGCACATGCCCGAGCTGAAGTGGCGCTGGGGGTACCCGATGGCACTCGCGGTCATGGTGGGCGTGTGCGGCCTCATGTACCGGCGTTTTCGCAAGGCGGGGTGGCTTTGACTGGGCGGCGAATCACTTCGCCGCGCCGCTCAACGCCAGCAACAACCGTCATCGGTGGGTCAGTTTGCGGTCGGCGCCCATTGGCGTCGGTGCCAACGACAGTTTGAACTCAGAGGCACCCGGCTTCGACTCATGCACATCCCGCGGCCCCGCGCCGCTACTTGCAGGAGAGTGCCATGCACACCTCGTCTCACCGCGCACATGGCGCATCGGTGCGCCCCTTTCAACTGTCGCTGCTGGCTGTGCTGTGCACCGGGCTGTGGTGCGGATCGCCACGCGCGGCACCCGACCCAGGCAACCCGAACCGACCGGCGCCCTTGCCCAGTGCGCCGCAAAACATCCAAGCGCTGCCCAATGTCACGCAGGGCGGCACTTCGAGCGCCGCCTCCGCTCGGCGGCTGGCCATCGGCGGCGTGCTGGCCGTGGGTCTGTGGCAGGCCTGGCGCAGCATTGACAGCGCAGCCCAGCCCGCGGCACCGCCGGCGCCACCCGTGGCGTCCTTTGACCCGGATCGCCCGATACCGATGGACGGCATCGACACGGTCGGGGCGCTGGCGGACTACTCCATCCGAAGGCTGATGGACACGCTCGGAGAACTTCGCCGGAACAAGCAGTACGACTGCGATCACGGCAAGACCTCGCAGCGCTTTCTCTGCGACAAGATTCGCTTGGTCAAGGCAGCGCTGGGTTTGGAAGGCGCAACCTACTTTGGCGACGAGTCGAACGACGGCTGTGGATGCCGATGACGGTTCGTGGGCGCCTGTCGGGGCGCACGCCCTGTTGGCGGCGCGTTTGCGAAGCCGCGGCCGGTCAAGGTGCTTGGTCTTGTGCCAGCAGCGCAGAGTCAAAGCGCAGCAGCCCGCAGCCGAGTGCGGCCTGCGCTGAGGTGCCGGGCCGGGCGGCCTGGCACAACCGCGCCTTGCGCGCTGCCGCATCCAGTTGCCAGAACGATGCCGGCATGCGCGCCAATGCGCCGCTGGCCAATGCCGTGGCAAACGAGGTGCCGCTCACATAACGACCTGTCGACGCTCCATCGGGGTCCGATGCGCCCGTGCCGTCAGGGACCCAGACATCGACCCCCGGCGCGGCGAACGCCACATGCGTGCCGCGGCTGGCTTGGACGTAGGGCAGTCCTTGCGCATCGACTGCCGTGACGGCCCAGACGCCGGCATAGGCGGCCGGGTACACCGCCTGTGCATCGGGCTTGTTGCCTGCCGACGCCAACAGCGTGACGCCTCGCGCCAGCACCTGGCCGACGACGGTGCGCAGGATGTCGTCGCCGGCGCCACCCGCGCTCAGGTTGATCAGCCGCACCTGCTGGCCGACCAGCCAGTCCAGCGCCCGGGCCAGCAGCAGGCTGTGGGTGCTGGAGCTTGGGCCCAGACGGCGCATCGCAGCAGCCCAGCGCAGCTCGACCACGGGCGCTGCGCCGGCAAAGCCATTGGGCAGTGCGGCGCCGGCCAGCAGCATGGCCACCTGCTGGCCATGGATGGGCAGCGCGGGGGTGTCGTTGGCAGACAGCAGGCTGCGCAGTTGCACGCGGCTGCCGTTCCAGCGCCGCGCGCCTTCGGGTTGCAGCCAGGCGTCGTCCAGGCCGGTGTCGATGACCCCCACACGCAGGGTCGTCGCCGCTGGTGCGGCCGGGGCCAGGCCGAGCATGGCGTGGGCGTACAGGCGCGGCGCCGCCGGGCCTGGCGCTGCGGCATCGCGCTGTTGCGGCGCGGCGCGCGCATTCAGGTCCACCACCCATTGCGGCTGCGCGGCCCGCAGGCGTTGGCGCAGCAGTAGCGCCTGAGCCGAATCGGGCAGTTGAAACATCGCCAGCACGCCGCCGAGTGCGTCCAACGCGTGCTGCTCGGCGGGCCGCAATTGCTCGGCCTGTGCGATCCACATCAAGCCATCGCGCGCGCTGTCAGCGTCGGGCCACAGCACCAGAACCTGGCCGGGCTCGTGCGTGGCTTCGTTCTGCGCCGGCGTGAATAGCTTGTTCAGGTCGATGCGGATGCCGGGGATCAAGCGCAACAGGCCACCCGAGGCGCCATCGCGCCGCGGCTGCTCATGACCAGGCTCTGGCGGTGGCGCCGTGCCGCCAGCGTTGATCTGCGCCTGCGCGCCGGGCCAGGCCAGCGCGAGCAGCAAGCACAGGGTGTGCATTCGCGCCACGCTTCGCATCACGGCTCGCGCTGCACCGATTCGACGGTGGTCGTGGACGATAGCAGCGCGGCCATCGCGGCGTCGGCCTGGGCCTTGTGCACGGCCACGCGGTACAGGCCGAGTGCCGAGGGACCGCCGACGATCTGCGCTCCGGCACGTGCCAGCGCGGCGCGGATATCGGCTTCGCGGGCGTTGGCATGGAAGGCCACGCTGAGCCACACGCTGTCGGCGGGTGCGCCAATGGCGCTGGTCGCGCCGCCGAGCGGGACCTGCTCGGCCGGCTCGCGTGTCATCAGGCTGCCGATCACCGCCGCCTGTAGCAGCAGCATCGCCACCACTGCGAAGGCCAGGGCGGGCCGCGGCGCCAGCAGGTCGGCCAGCCACAGCCTGAACGGCCGGAACGCGCCGCTTGCCGCTGGCGCTGCCCGGCGGCGCTCGGCCCCGATGCGTGCCATCAGCTCGACCAGCCCGGCATCGGGTGCCGGTGAGTGGGCATGGACGAGCTCGCGTGCTTGCGTCGCCGTGCGGCGCAACCAGTTGAGCTCGGCGGTGATGGAGGCGTGCTGCGCACCATTGCGATCCAGCCAGGCATGCACGAACTGCTGCTCGGCCGGCGCCAGCGTGCCGGCGGCGAACCAGGGCAGCCACTCGCGCACCTGCACAACGGCTGACGGGTCGTCGATGTCGGACGCGGTCATGACCTGGCCCCTGGTGCCGACGCCGCGTCGCCATCGGTCCGCAGCCACTTGGCCAGGCAGTCCTTCAGCTTGCGCTTGGCGTGGAACACACGCGTCTTGACGGTGCCGCCGGGGCAGCTCTGCAGCTCGGCGATGGTGGCGATATCCAGGCCTTCGACGAACAGCAAATGCATGCACTCGCGTTGGTCGTCGGGCAGGCGCTGCAGGCAATGCGCGAGCCAATGAGCGCGCTGCTTTTCGGCCAGCAGTGCGAGCTGGTCAGGGCCTTCGTCGGCCAGCGTATCGGCCATGTCGTCGATGTCGTCATGGCTGGCGGCATGGTCACGCCGCGCCGCATCGAGCAACTTGTGGCGGGCGATGCCCAGCACCCAGGTCTTCACCTGCGACTCGGCCGCGAAGCGCTCTGCAACGCGCCAGACTTCGTACATGGTGTCCACCACGACCTCCTGCACGGCATGGTCGTCGGCGCCATACAGGCGCTGTCTGACAAAGGCATACACCGAGGCATACAAGGCCCTGTATAGCTGCGCCATCGCGGCCTCGCTGCTGCGGTTACGAGCGGCCACTTGCTGCAGCAGCGCTCGGTGCTGCGGGTCTGACATGCGCGAAATTGTAGGAGCCACCCACGCCATGGGACCTCGCGGGGGTGGAGTGATGGCCTTGTTTCGGCTTGGCTGGAGCGCTTGACCATTGCAAGAGGTGAGTCGTGCGGCCCGGCGCATCGGTTCAAAGAGGTTCCTCTCGATCACTGCTTTTGGCCGCCACGTTGCCCTGACTTGGCCTGCGCTGACGACGGGCCGATCTGGTGCGCGGGACGGGACTCGAACCCGTACGCCTTGCGGCTGCGGGTTTTAAGCCCGCTACGTCTGCCTGTTCCGTCACCCGCGCCTCGGGTCATCGTTGGCAGCGGGCATGATAGACGCGCAACCACTGCCACCGAGGTGCAAATGCCCTTGTTCGACCAGGCCTCGCTGAACGACGGCGTGAAGAAGCGCGAGGTCTTCGGCTGGGCGATGTACGACTTCGCCAACTCAGGCTATACCACCGTGGTCCTGACGGCGGTGTTCAACACTTACTTCGTCGGCGTGATTGCGGGGCAGGCCGAATGGGCCACGCTGGCCTGGACGCTGGCGCTCGGCGTGTCGAGCGCGCTGGTGATGCTGGTGATGCCCGCGCTCGGTGCCTACGCCGACCTGCGTGCGGCCAAGAAGCGCCTGCTGGCGCTGAGCACGATGGCTTGCGTGGCCATGACCGGCGTGCTCGCGCTCACCGGTCGCGGCGACGTGGCACTGGCCGTCGTGGCCATCGTGCTGTCCAACCTGTTCTATTCGATCGGTGAGTCGCTCACCGCCGCCTTCCTGCCCGAACTGGCGCGGCGTGACGCGCTGGGCAAGGTCTCGGGCTGGGGCTGGGGCTTCGGCTATTTCGGCGGCATGTTGTCGCTCGGGCTGTCGCTGGCGTACGTGATCTGGGCCCAGGGCCGCGGCCAGCCGGCCACCCAGTTCGTGCCGGTAACGATGCTGATCACGGCCGGCGTGTACGGTCTCGCGTCGCTGGCCACCTTTGCGCTGTTGCGCGAGCGGGCCGTGCCGCAGGCCGGTGCAGCCGGTGGCATCACCGCGTCGCTGCTGCGGCTGCGGCAGACCTGGCGCGAGGCGCGGCGCTACCGCGACTTTTCCTGGCTACTCGCGTGCGCCACGGCCTATCAGGCCGGCATCGCTGTGGTGATCACGCTGGCGGCGGTGTATGCCGAGCAGGTGCTGGGCTTCGAACCGACGCAGACGATGATGCTGGTCTTGCTGGTCAATATCGCCGCGGCTGTGGGTGCGTTCGCCTTCGGCTATTGGCAAGACCGCAGCGGCCACAAGCGCGCGCTGGGCGTCACCTTGGTCGGCTGGATCGTGATGACCATGATCGCCGCGCTGGCCACCACGCAGGGCGTGTTCTGGATCGCTGCGGGCATTGCCGGGCTGTGCATGGGTTCGAGCCAATCGGCTGGTCGCGCACTGGCGGGCTTGCTCGCGCCGCCGGCGCGGCTGGCCGAGTTCTTCGGGCTTTGGGCTTTTGCGACGCGGCTGGCCGCGATCCTCGGGCCCGTGACCTATGGCGCCATCGCCTGGGGCACGGCGGGCAACCACCGCGTGGCGATCGTCTCGACCGCGCTGTTTTTCGTGCTCGGGCTGCTGTTGCTGCGTCCGGTGGATGTGCAGCGCGGTGCGCTCGAGGCGTTGCGGCTGGAGCGGTCGCCCTAAAATAGAACGACCGTTCTATTTATTGTGCGCCCCAGGGGCGAGCCCGACCGGGGCGGGGTGCCTGCCTACAATCCCGCTTTACGTAAACGTCAATTCGCCCGCGATGGCCCAATAGAACAAGGAGCAGCCTTTCATGAAGATTCTGGTGCCCGTGAAGCGGGTGGTCGACTACAACGTCAAGGTGCGCGTCAGGAGCGACGGCACCGGCGTGGACATCGCCAATGTCAAGATGAGCATGAACCCGTTCGACGAGATCGCGGTCGAAGAGGCCGTGCGGCTGAGGGAGAAGGGCGTGGCCACCGAAGTCATCGCGGT
>JANMSR010000142.1:0-2391 GCA_031389565.1 Burkholderiales bacterium | reverse complement strand
CGCCACGTTCCCGATCGCGGGACGGGCGGCTACACGCGGCGGCGCGGGTGGCGCGGGTGCCGGGGGCACGGGCGCGGCCGGTGCAATCACCACCGGTGCCGGCGGGGGCGCCACCGGCGTCACGGTGATGGTCGGCGCCGGCATCGGCGGTGGGTTCACCACCACCTCGGGCGGGGGCACGAAACTTGGCGGCGGGGGCGCGAACTTCGGCGGCGGCGGCAGGTTTTCCGGCGGCGGCGGCGGCGGCTTGGTCTCTTCGATGATCTTGGTTTCGATCGGCCCCTTGATGACCTCGATCACCGTGCGCGCCAGTCCGTTGACTAGCGCCCAGCCCAGCAGGATGTGCATCACGATCACGATGCCGATCCCGATCGCATGCTTGCCGGGATTTCGTTGTTGCTCGGCGTAGTTCAATCCAATCCTCCAGACGTCCGGTACTGTGGACGCTGCCTTTGCGGACGGCCTTGTGGGCCGATGCAGCGCCAAACGCTGCGAAATGTCAATGCAGCACCAAATGCTGCGAAATATCATTCCAGCACCAAGCTGCTGCGAAGGGCGGAAATATATCGCCAAAAGCGCGAAGGGGCTGCTCGGGGCATCACCTTAAGTGCGCGGGCGTTACTGCGGCTCGCAGTTACAGCCGACTTCACCATCTCGTGCCCACGCTGGCGTTTGAGTTGGGGCCATGCTGTATCTTGCTGCGTCCAAACCCAATGTCCATGGTGCGCACTGACCGAAGTTTCCACCACCGCATCCAACCCGGATCGAAACCTCATGAACACTCCCCGCCGCATTGGTGCCTTCGGTGCCAGCGTTCTTATGGCCACCGCGTGGCTGCCCGGTGCCTCGCAGGCCCAGGCCTATCCGGCCAAGCCGATCCGCTTCGTCGTGCCGTACTCGCCCGGCGGCCTGCCCGATACGGTGGCGCGGCTGCTGTCGCAACGCCTGCCCGAGGCGCTGGGCCAACCGGTGCTGGTCGAGAACAAACCCGGCGCCGGCGGGGCGGTGGCGATGGCGGCCCTGCAGCAAGGTGGCGCCGACGGCTACACCTTCCTCGTCACCGATGGGCCGCTGCTGTCGATCACGCCGCTGCTCAACAGCAAGTTGCCGTATGACGCGAACAAAGACCTCCTGCCGGTGTCGCTGGTCGGCACGGCGCCGCTGTTCCTGGCCCTGCACTCGAGCGTGAAAGCCAACACCCTGGACGAGCTGATTGCGCTGGCCAAATCCAAGCCGGGCGCACTGAACTATGGCTCGGCGGGTGTCGGCAGCATCCATCACCTGACCGCAGAGGCGATGAAGTCGGGGCTGGGCATCTTTGTCACGCACATCCCGTATCGCGGCAGCGGCAACTCGGTGCCGGCGATGATCGGTGGTCAGGTCGACATGGTGTTCGCGTCGCCACCGTCGCTGATGGGCTTCGTCAAGTCCGGTCAGGCCAAGCTGGTGGCGATCAATGCGGCCACGCGCTCCAAGCTCGCACCCCAGGTGCCGACGCTGGCCGAAACGATTCCCGGCTTCGACTTCGCGTTCACGGTGGCGGTGCTGGCGCCCGCGGGCACGCCCAACGAGGCGATCCAGCGTGTCAGCGCCGAGATCGCCAAGGTGGTCAGGCGCGCCGATGTCGGCGAGCTGATGCAAAACGCCGGTGTCGACGTCGTCGGCAGCACGCCGGCCGAACTCGGCGCCGCAATGCGCGGCGAAAGCGAGCGCATCGTCAAGGCGGCCAAGGCGGCCAAGCTGCGGGCCGAGTGATTCCCGCCGCGGCCGCCGCGGTGTGGGCTGAAGGGGCCGGCTCGCCGGGACTGATCGCCTTCATCGCAGCCGCGTTCGTGCTCGGTGGCTTCGTCAAGGGCACGCTGGGCGTCGGCCTGCCGCTGATCACGGTGCCCTTGCTATCGCTGGCGATGCCCAGCCACCGCGCTATCGCGCTGGTGGTGATGCCGGTGCTGTTCTCGAATGCCTGGCAGGCCTGGGACAGCAAGCTGCCGGTGCGCGAGTTGCGACGCTTCGTTGCGCTGATCGTGCCGCTGGTGATCGCCACGATGCTGACGGTGCGCCTGACGCTCGGCCTGACCGACCGCGCGTTGAGCCAGATGCTGGCGGCAGCCGTGCTGGTCGCCGTCGCGCTCATGACTTGGCAGCCGACGCTCCAGGTTTCGCCGCGGCGCGAGGGCTGGTGGGGCGCCGGGGTTGGCCTGGCCTCGGGCGTGCTGGGCGGCGTGTCGTCGCTCACCGGGCCGCTGATCATCAGCTACCTGATGGCGCTGCGCCTGCCGCGCGAGACCTTCGTCGGCGTCGTCAGCGTGATCTACCTGAGCGCGGCATTGCCGTTGTACGGTTCGATGGCCTGGCACGGCCGCATCGGCTGGGGCGATGTGCTGCTTTCGA
>JANMSR010000133.1:0-3455 GCA_031389565.1 Burkholderiales bacterium | reverse complement strand
TGATCCTGCCGATCATCGAGGCGGTGGCCTCGCAGGTGTTCATCCCGCTGACCGTCGGCGGCGGCGTGCGCAGCGTGGCCGACGTGCGGCGGCTGCTCAATGCCGGTGCCGACAAGGTCAGCTTCAACTCTGCGGCGGTGGCCCGGCCCGAGCTGATCCGCGAGGCCAGCGACAAGTACGGGGCGCAGTGCATCGTGGTCGCCATCGACGCCAAGCGGCAAGCGGCCGGCGGCTGGCATGTCTACACCCACGGCGGGCGCAACGACACCGGGCTGGACGCCGTGGCCTGGGCCCGGCGCATGGCCGAACTCGGTGCCGGAGAGATCCTGCTGACCAGCATGGACCGCGACGGCACCAAGAGCGGCTTCGACCTCGAGCTCACGCGCGCGGTCAGTGACGCGGTGCCGGTGCCGGTCATCGCTTCGGGTGGCGTCGGTGCGCTCGAACACCTTTCCGACGGCATCCGCATCGGCGGCGCGGACGCGGTGCTGGCCGCGAGCATCTTTCACTACGGCGAGTTCACGGTCGGGCAGGCCAAGGCGCTGCTGGCCCGCGACGGCATTGCCGTTCGCCTGTGAGCGCGCCGGGCCGCCCCAAGCGCCACACCGCAGCGCGCAGCGCGCAGGTTGCCTGATGAGCGCGCCGGGCCGCCCCAAGCGCGAACGCTCCCGCTCGGCGGGAACGCGCGCAGCGCGTGGGGTGCACCAATGAACCGCGCCTCGAGGCCGGCCGGCGGGCCGCCCGGCGAAATCCGCCTGATCGGCGGCCTGTGGAAGCGCAGCAAGCTGCCGGTGGCCGACCGCCCCGGCCTGCGCCCGACGCCCGACCGGGTGCGCGAAACGCTGTTCAACTGGCTCGGCCGGGACCTGGCCGGCTGGCGCGTGCTGGATGCCTTCGCCGGCAGTGGCGCGCTCGGCTTCGAGGCCGCGTCGCGCGGCGCGGCCGAAGTGCTGTTGCTCGAGTGCGATGCGTCGCTGCTGCGCAGCCTGGCCGAGGTGAAGGCGCGGCTGAAGGCCGATGCGGTCCAGGTGCTTGCCACCGATGCGCTGGCCTGGCTGGCGCGCTCGGCGCCGGGCCGCTTCGAGCTGGTACTGCTCGACCCGCCGTTCGACGCGGGGATTTTCGATGCGGCACTGGCGGCTGCTGCGCCGCTGGTGGTGGCGGGTGGCTTCATCTACCTGGAAGCCCGGCGCGAGTTCGATGCCGCGCCGGCCGGCTTCGTGCGCCACCGCCACCTGCGTGCCGGGGCGGTGCATGCGCACCTGTTCCTGCGCGGACCGGGCTGCTGACGCGAGCCCGGCCCCAGCCGCAGTGTGACGGGTACTGAAAGGACAAACCATGGTCCAGCCTCGCCTGCGCGGCGTGATCGCAGCGGTTGCGACCCCGCTGCATCCGGACTTCACGCCCGACCTGCCGCGCCTGCTGATGCACAGCCGCGCGCTGCTGGACGGCGGCTGCGACGGCATCAACTTGCTCGGCACGACCGGCGAGGCCACCGCCTTCAGCGTCGAGCAGCGCCTGCAGGTGATGCGCTCGATCGCCCAGGCCGGCCTGCCGATGCGACGATTCATGGTCGGCACCGGCGTCTGCGCGCTCGAAGACAGCGTGCGACTGACCCGGGCCGCGGGCGAACTCGGGTTCGCCGGCGCGCTCGTGCTGCCGCCGTTCTTCTATCCCGATCTGCCGAACGCCGGGCTGATCGCCTACATCGACGAACTGGCACGCCGCGCCGCCGGTCCGGGCCTGGCGCTGTACCTGTACCACATCCCCCAGAACACCGGCGTGCCGTGGCCGCTGGAAGTGGTCGCGCAGCTCAAGCGCAGGCACCCGCAAACGCTGGTCGGCCTGAAGGACAGTGCCGGCGATCTGGCCTACGCGCGCAGCGTCGCCCAGGCACTGACGGACTTCGACGTGTTCCCGAGCTCCGAGGCGGCGCTCGGCCAAGCCAACGCCGACGGCTTCGCAGGCTGCATCTCGGCCACCGCCAACATCACGTCGCGCAGTGCCCAGACGGCTTGGGTGGCCCAGGGCAGCGAAGCCGGCGCGGCGGCAGTTCGCAAGGCGGCCGAACTGCGCGCGATCATTGCCAGGCATCCTTTGATCGCCGCCGTCAAGGCCGCTTTGGCGGCGCGCTACGGCGACCCCGAATGGGCCCGAGTGGCGCTGCCGCTGCAGCCGCTGCGAGCGGATGCAGCAGCGGACTTGGCGTTGGCGGTCGCGGCGCGCGAAGCGCAACCGTAGCCCGAAGTTCCTCCCAGCGCCGCGGCCGATCAGATCCCCAGCCCCGCCAGTTGCTTGTCGGGATAACGCTTGCCGGCCGTGGCGTTGAGTGGAAAGGCCTGGGACAGCGACGCGACCTCATCGTCCGTCAACGCCACCTCGAGCGCCGCGCAGTTCTGGTCGAGCCAGGTGCGGCGCTTGGTGCCGGGGATGGGCACGATGCCCGGGCCCTGCGCGAGCAGCCAGGCCAGGGCCACCTGCGCCGGGGCGCAGCGCTTGGCTGCCGCGATAGCCTCGAGCGGCGCGAGCAGCGCGGCGTTCTTGCCGATGTTGTCCGGGCTGAAGCGCGGGTGCTCGCGCCTGCGGTCCTTGGGCAGCAGCGCATCGAGCGTCTTCAGGGTGGCGGTGAGAAAGCCGCGGCCCAGCGGCGAGTACGCCATGAAGCCGATGCCGAGCTCGCGGCAGGCGGGCAGGATCTCGCTCTCCACGTCGCGGCTCCACAGCGAGTACTCGGTCTCCAGCGCGGCGATCGGGTGCACCCGGTGCGCGCGACGCAGGGTCTGCGCGCCGGCTTCCGAGAGCAGCAGGTAGCGCACCTTGCCCTGCTCGACGAGCCGCTTCATCGCGCCCACCGTGTCCTCGATCGGGACTGCCCGGTCCATGCGGTGCAGGCCATAGAGGTCGATCACGTCTACGCCCAGGCGCTTCAAGCTCTTGTCGCAGGCCTGGACCACGTAGTCCGGGTGCCCGCCGCTCAGTGCCGGGGCTGCGCCCGCTGCGTCGCGGCTGGCCAGGGCGAGGTTGCCGAACTTGGTGCAGATCAGGACCTGGTTGCGCCGGCCCTTGATCGCCTTGGCGACCAACTGTTCATTGACGCCGTTCCCGTAGGCGTCGGAGGTCGCGAGCAGGTTGACGCCGAGGTCGATCGCGCGCTGGATCGTGGCGATGGACTCCGCATCGTCGGGCTCGCCGTAGCTGATGCTCATGCCCATGCAGCCCAGGCCCAGCGCCCCGACCTGCGGCCCGTGGCGACCCAATTTGCGTTGTTGCATTGCGTACCTCCGCCGGCTGACCGCCTCAGCGGTCGAATTCGAGAATGTCCAAGCCCTGATTGCGGTCCAGAAGATAGATCAAACCGCGCGCATCGACATCGACATCGTTGGACTGCGGGCTGGCCTGGCCGGCGCTGGGCTCGGGGATGAAGTGGCCGACTTCCCGGGGCTGGGTCGGATCGG
>JANMSR010000118.1:0-1718 GCA_031389565.1 Burkholderiales bacterium | reverse complement strand
AGTGGCTTGTAGGCCAGCACCTTGCCGGCGCGGCTGCCGGCGTCGGCGCTGACGATCAGCTTGGGCTCGGCGTCGTCGATGCGTTGGCCCAAGCTGCCGCTGGCAAAGCCGCCGAAGACCACGGAGTGAATCGCTCCGATGCGCGCGCAGGCCAGCATCGCGAACACCGCCTCGGGCACCATCGGCATGTAGATCAACACGCGGTCGCCGGCCTGCACATCCAGCGCGAGCAGGACCGCCGCCATGCGCTGGACCTCGTCGTGCAACTGCGCGAACGAGTAGATCCGCTCCTGGTCGACCTCGGTCGAGACCCAGACCAAGGCGTTTTGGTTCGCCCGCTGCGCCAGGTGCCGATCGACCGCGTTGTGGCACAGGTTGGTGGTGCCGCCGACGAACCAGCGCGCAAACGGCGGGTTGGCGTAGTCGCAGACCTGGGTGTACGGGCGCTGCCAATCGATCAGCGCCGCCTGCTCGGCCCAGAACGCGTCGCGATCGTCGATCGAGCGGCGGTAGAAGTCGGCGTAGGTCATGGCGATTGCCTCCGGTGTCGCGTGGGTTGCTCAGTTGATGCGCACGACCAGCCGGCCGCGCACGCGCCCGGCGATCAGCTCGTGGGCCCGGGGTATCGCGTCGGCCAACGCGATCTCTTCGGTGATGCGTTCGAGGTGGGCCGAATCGAGGTCGCGCGCCAGCCGTTGCCAGGCGACTTCCCGGCGGGCCAGCGGTTGCACCACGCTTTCGACGCCGGCCAGCGTGACCCCGCGCAGGATGAACGGCATGACGGTGCCCGGCAGGTCGGCGCCCTGCGCCAAGCCGCAGGCCGCCACCACACCGCCATAGCGTGTCTGCGCCAGCGCATTGACCAGGGTGTGGCTGCCCACGGCATCGACCACCGCCGCCCAGCGTTCCTTTTGCAGCGGCTTGCCGGGCGCCGACAGCGTGGCGCGGTCGACGATATCGGCCGCGCCGAGTGCCTTCAGGTAGTCGGCCTCACCGGCCTTGCCGGTCGCAGCGACAACGCGGTGGCCCAGCCGTGCCAGCAGCGCCACTGCCACGCTGCCGACGCCTCCCGTGGCCCCGGTGACCAGCACCTCGCCGCCGCCGGGCGCCAAGCCATGGCGTTCGAGCGCCAGCACGCACAGCATCGCGGTGTAGCCCGCGGTGCCGATGGCCATCGCCTGCCGCGCCGTGAATACGGCGGGTAGCTGCACCAGACCGTCTCCGCCCAGCACCGCACGCCCGGCCAGGCAGCCCCAGCGCGTTTCGCCCACACCCCAGCCATTGTGAATGACGCGGTCGCCCGGCTGCCAGCGCGGATGGCGGCTCTGGACCACGCTGCCGGCGCCATCGATGCCCGGCACCATCGGCCACGCGCGCACCACCGGGCCCTTGTTCGTGAGCGCCAGGCCGTCCTTGTAGTTCAGGGTCGAGTAGTCGACCGCGACGAGCACATCGCCATCGGCCAGCGCCGGCAGGCGTGCGTCGTCCAGCGTCTCGAGGCCGGCGCGAAAGCCGGCCTCGTCCTTGTGCAAAACGAGGGCGCTGAACATGGGTAGAGTCTCCTTGGCAGTGGTGCCGGCCGCGGCGGCGATTGCAGGCGCCGCGACTGACGAGGGGCTGACGCCCCGAACTCGAACTCACCTGCAATTACCGCCGCAAGTGATTGAAAACGCTCGCGTTTTTCCCAACAACTGCGGTTCGCTGCGTGCTACGCTCCG
>JANMSR010000111.1:0-3426 GCA_031389565.1 Burkholderiales bacterium | reverse complement strand
GCGGCTCGCGCGAGCGCACTCGCCGCCGTGCAGCGCCAGCGGCATCTCACCCGCGCCTAGGCCGACACCGAGGTGATCGCAGGCCAAGGGGCAGAACGGGCAGGTCCAGGGGCTGCCGGCGGCGGACGGCGCCACGGGGGTGTCGGTCATGGGAGTTTGAAGACGCAAGCCATGTGCCACTCATGTGCCACTGCGGTCCGGCCGGCGGGCTGCGAGCCTGGGGCAGAGACGGCCATTAGTGAAACACAGTGTCGCGCGCGGTGTTGCAGATGTGGCGGCGGGCGGGCACCGCAGGCCGGCAACCCGCGCCGACCGCCGTGGCACGAAACGTGATGCGTGAGGCCTCATGCGGCTGCGATCGACCCTTGCTCAGGCGCGCACGCGCGGCAGCCGGCCGTCGTGCAGCGCGCTGGCCACCAGCCAGGCTGCGGCGCCGGCGTCGCCTGCGCGTGCCAGGTCGCGCTCATCGCGGATGCCCCCGGCGCCGACGATCGACGTGGTGGGCGACAGGCGCCGCACGTCGCCCAGCGTTTGCAGGTCGGGGCCGGCGTCCGAGCCGACCCGCTCCAGCGTCATCACGATCACGCGCCGTGGCCACAAGGCCGGTGCGTCCCAGCAGCCTGCGCCGTCCAGGCGCTGGCCGTCGCGGCGGTCCAGCGACAGCACGGCATCGGTGGCGGCGCGACGTGCGCTTTCCTCCGCGGCGCCGAAGCAGCGTTCGAGCTCGGCGCGCGAGGCCAGCGATTCGCTGCCGAAGACCGGCACGACACGCGCGCCGACGGCGCCGAGTTCGGCCTGCAGGGCGCCGGCCGCAGGCGCGCCCGCAAAGCCGGCGTCGAGCCACAGTTCGAGCTCGGGCAAGGATTGCAGCAGCCAGCGCAAGACCGCCACCTGGGCCGGACGGCCGAGCAGCGCATCGAGGTCAGCCACGTACAGTTGTCGGGTCGCACAGTGCTCGCACAGGGCTTTTGCCACCGTCAAGGGGTCGCTGCCGGCGCACAGTTGCGACACGATGGGGCGATAGGCTCGACGGTTTCCGCGCACGGCACGAACCACCTGGCCATGCATCAGGTCGATGACGGGGATCAGCTCGATGGTCAACGAACGGCGAAGCGAAGTGGCAAGTCGGTGAAGCGTATCTTGGTCTATGAATTCCTGAGCGGTGGAGGGCTGATCGACGGACCCGAAGGGTCGGCTGACGATCTGCTGGCGCAGGGCCAGGCGATGCGCGATGCGATCGCGGCCGACCTCCTCGGCCTCCAAGCGTATGCCGTGTCGGTCGCCACCTGCAGCCTGGCAGTCCCGGTGCCCGCGGCAGCCACGCCGCTCGAGCCGCGACCGGGCGAGTCGGCCTTCGACTTCGTCGCCCGCCATGCCGATGCGCACCACCTGGTCTGGGTCGTGGCCCCGGAGACCGACGGCCTGCTGTTGCGACTCCAGCGCAGCGTCGACCCGACGCGCTGGCTCGGCTGCGATGCCCGCGCGATCGAACTCGCCTCCGGCAAACGCAGCACGCTGGTGCGACTGGCCGCGACCGGCCTGACCACGCCGCTGGCGTTCGAGCATGCACCCGAGGTCACACGCTGGGTGGTCAAGCCAGACGACGGCGCGGGCGCGACCGCCACCCGCTTGCACGCAAGCCTCGATGCGGCTCGCGAGGACTCGACGCGGCGCTCGCGCGCCGGTTGCCCGGTGACGCTCGAGCCCTGGGTCGACGGACAGGCGCTGAGCCTGTCGCTGATGTGCCGTGCCGGGCGAACCGAACTGCTGAGCATCAACCGGCAGCAGTTGTCGATCGGCGCCGACGGCATGCTGTCGTACCAGGGTGTCGAGGTCAATGCGATCGCGCTCGCCGATCCGCGCGGCGCGGCGCTCGGCGCCGTGGCCACACGCGTCGGGCAGAGCATTGCGGGCCTGTGCGGATTCGTCGGCGTCGATCTGGTTTGGCATGCCGAGCGCGGGCCGGTGGTGATCGAAGTCAACCCGCGCGTCACCTGCGCCTATGTCGGGCTGTCGCGGGCCCTCGGACACAACCTGGCCGCCGAAGCGATCGCGGCGCACGACGCGGAGTTCGCCAATGGCCGCTGACATAAGCATCATCGGCTGGGACATCGGCGGCGCGCATGTCAAGGCCTGCCGGCTGCGGCAGGGCCAGGTGCAGGACGTGGCGCAATGGCCCTGCCCGCTCTGGCAGGGCCTGCAGCACCTCGAGCACGCGCTGGCCGCGGCGCAAGCGCGCTGGCCCGGGCTGCGCCCGGCCGCGCACGCGGTCACGATGACCGGGGAGATGGTCGATGGGTTCGCCGACCGCCAGGACGGCGTGCAGCGCATCGCGGCCCTGTTGGCCGAGCGCCTGGGGCCCGGCGCCATCCACTTCTACGCCGGCGATGCGGGTTGGTACAGGCAGGATCAGGTCGCCCAGCGCTGGGCGCAGATCGCTTCGGCCAACTGGCTGGCCAGCGCGCGCCACACGGCGTTGGTGCTGGGCGCGGGCGATGCGCTGCTGGTCGATATCGGCAGCACCACCACCGACCTGATCGCGTTGCGCCAAGGCCGCGTGCTGACGATGGCACGCAGCGACGCGCAGCGCCTGGCCAGCGGCGAGCTGGTCTATCAAGGCGTGGTGCGCACGCCGTTGTGCGCGCTGGCCCGGCGCATCGCCTGGCGCGGCGAGCCGCTCAATGTGATGAACGAGTTCTTCGCCACCACGGCCGATGTCTACCGCCTGTGCGGCGAACTGCCCGCGGCGCATGACCAGCAGCCCGCCGCCGACAACGCCGGCAAGGACGTGCCCGCCACGCAGCAGCGCCTGGCCCGCATGATCGGCCTCGATGCGTGCGAGGGCACGGCGAACGAGTGGCTCGACTTCGCACGCGCCTGGCGCCGGCAGCAGTTGGCGGAACTGCGCGAGCAGGTCGAGCGCGTGAAAGGCCAGCACGGCCTGGCCGACGACGCAACCCTGGTCAGCGCCGGCTGCGGCGACTTTCTGGTGCGCGAACTGGCAGGCCCCGCGTCGCCCTGCCTGAGCTACGCCGGCCACATTGCCCGCCTGGCGCCCGCCGCCGTGCCGGGCAGCGCAGCCTGGGTCCAGGTCTGTGCACCGAGCGTCGCCGTCGCCACGCTGTTCGAGCGGGAGATGCTCTGATGTGGGTCGTCAAACTCGGCGGCAGCCTCGCGGGCGATGCCTTGTTGCCGCAGTGGCTGGACCTGCTGGCGCAACTCGGCGGCGGCCGCGTCACCGTGGTCTGCGGCGGCGGGCGATTTGCCGACGAGGTGCGCCAGGCCCAGGCGCACTGGCAGTTCGACGATCTGGCGGCGCACAACATGGCCGTGCTGGCGATGGCGCAGAGCGCCTACCTGGCGCAGAGCCTGAGCCCGCAGTTGCATCTGGCGAGCAATGAAGCCGACATCCGCCGCGTGCTGCAC
>JANMSR010000108.1:0-1517 GCA_031389565.1 Burkholderiales bacterium | reverse complement strand
CCAGCACACACATTGCAGCCATCAGGAAACTCCGGCGTGATGAACGCATGCGTCGCGTGGCGGTGCCAGCTCAGAACTGCAGCGCCAACTGCACGCGCCACTGGCGGCCGTCCTGCGCCAGCGTGTCCTGCCGCAGTTCGGTGCCGCCAGGGTCGGCAAAGGAGGTGTCGAACAGGTTGTAAATGCTGGCCGACAGCGAGACGCGCGAGCCCGGCGGCGCGACCTGCAGCGTCAGGTTCGTCACCGAATGCGGCGGCAGGCTGGTGCGCGCCACCGTCAGCCGCTCGCCCACGCGTTGCCATTCCAGCCCGACGCGGCTCTGCCATGCCGGCAGCGGCAGGCTGAGATTCAGCTTGGTCAGCGAGGCCGGCGAGTTGCCGATCTGAGCATTGCCGCTGCCGTCGCGCGCTTGCTGTCCGGCCCAGCTTGCGCGCAGCCGCCAGCCGCTGGCGTGTACGTAGTCGGCCTCCAGTTCCACGCCCTGCGCCTTCACCGCACCGACGTTGTTGAACATCAGCAGGCCGCTGCCCGCGTCGACCTGTTGCTCGATCAGGTCGGCCACCGTGAAGCGGTACACCGAGCCGGCCAGGCGCAACTGGGGCAGGGCTCGCCACTCGACGGCCAGTTCGGTGGCGCGCAGGGTTTCGCTGCGCAGAAGTGGGTTGGCCTGGGTCGCGTTGTCGGTGTACTGCGACTCGTAGGCGTTCGGCTCGCGGTAGGCGCGGCCGTCGAGCCACTTGACCACCAGGCCCGGCGCGGCATCCCACAGCAGTGCCACACGCGGCGTGGCGCGCTGGCGGCCGTCGAGCTGGCGGTCCAGGCGCGCGCCCAGCACGGCGCGCAGCCCAGGGCGCAATGTGATCTCGTCGTTGACGAACAGGCCCCAGCGCTGCGAGGTGGTGGCTATGTCGGCCAATACGCCGCCATTCGGGCCGTCGAGCACCGCGCCTTGGCGCTGCTGCAGGTTGCGCTGCGCTTCCAGCCCGAGCACAAGGCGCTGCCGTTGCCAGCCGTCGAATTGCCAGCGGCCCTCCACAGCGGCCCAGCGGCCGCGAGCGCGCGAGTGCAGCAAGCCGTCGGCCGGCCCGTAGTCGTAGTTGCCAGTGAAGTCGTACTGCGCCAGCGTCCCACGCAAGAAAATTTGACCGACGCGGTCCAGCGTCTGCTGGTACTGCACGTCGAAGAAACCGAAGCGGTCGGCAGCCACGGTTTGCCGGCTCGGAAAGGCGGTGTCGAACGAACCCGTGGGAATCTGCTTGCGCCGCTCGGACACCAGGGCCGCCACGGTGAGATCGCCGCGCGTCCATTTGGCGTACAGCTTGCGATCAGTTTCGCGGTCGGCGTCGGGCGCCACGCCGAAGTTCGTGGCCGGCGCGTCGAACTCGGGGAAGTAGCGGTCGCGTCCGGGCCGGGTCTCGGCCTTGGCGGCCAGCACCAGTCGGGCGCTGCCGAATTCCAGGCCCTGGGTCAGGCCGAGCTGACGGCTGCCGTCGGAGCCGGTTTCGACGACGACCGCT
>JANMSR010000103.1:0-9213 GCA_031389565.1 Burkholderiales bacterium | reverse complement strand
ATCGCCTCGGGCGTGTAGCCTTCGACGTTCTTGCGCAATTCGTCGTAGCCGACGGTGCGGCCGGCAATGAAGGCTTCGTCGACCAGGCCCTCGGTGACGATGACGTTCATCATCGCGTTCAGCATCGCCACGTCGGTATCGGGCTTGAACTGCAGGAAGCGGTGCGCCACGCGTGCGAGGTCCGAGCGGCGCGGGTCGAGCACGATCAGCTTGGTGCCGTTCCTGGTGGCGTTCTTGATGAAGGTCGCCGCGACCGGGTGGTTGACCGTCGGATTCGCGCCGATCAGGAACACCACCTCGGCCTTCGTCACGTCCATCACCGGGTTGCTGACCGCACCCGAGCCGATGCCTTCGAGCAGGGCCACCACCGACGAGGCATGGCACAGCCGCGTGCAGTGGTCGACGTTGTTGCTGCCGAAGCCGGTGCGCACGAGCTTCTGGAACAGGTAGGCCTCTTCGTTGCTGCCCTTGGCCGAGCCGAAGCCGGCCAGCGCCTTCTTGCCATGCCGGTCGCGGATGGCTTTCAGGCCGCCGCCGGCGAATGCGATCGCTTCGTCCCAGCTCGCTTCGCGGAAGATGTCCATCACCCGCGTCGGGTCCATCACGAAGTCGCCGCGCGTCATTGCAAACTTCGGCGGCGCGTCGGCGCGGCGGATCAGCGGCCGGGTCAGCCGTTGCGGATGGTGCGCGTAGTCGAAGCCGTAGCGGCCCTTGACGCACAGGCGCCCCTGGTTGGCCGGGCCGTCGCGGCCTTCGACGTAGAGGATCTGGTTGTCCTTGACGTTGTAGGTGAGCTGGCAGCCGACGCCGCAATACGGGCACACCGACGCGACCTGTTTGTCGGGCACAGTGAGTGCCGCGTCGCGTGCGGGCATCAGCGCCCCGGTCGGGCAGGCCTGCACGCATTCGCCGCAGGCCACGCAGGTCGAGGCGCCCATCGCATCGTCCATGTCAAAGACGATCTTGGCGTGCTCGCCGCGAAAGGCCAGGCCGATGACGTCGTTGACCTGTTCGTCGCGGCAGGCGCGCAGGCAGCGCGTGCACTGGATGCAGGCGTCGAGGTTGACCGCGATCGCAGGGTGCGACAGGTCTTGCACTGGCTGCGCGCGCGGCGCAAAGCGCGGCTTGCCGACGCCGAGCTTGGCCGCCCATTCATCGACCTCGTTGTGCCGCGTGTACGCGCGCTCGGGCATGTCGGCAAGCAGCAACTCGAGCACGAGTTTCTGCGACTTGACAGCGCGCTCACTGTCGCTGCTGACCTTCATGCCGGCCGTCGGATAACGGCAGCACGACGGTGCGAGCACCCGCTCGCCGCCGATCTCGACCACGCAGGCGCGGCAATTGCCGACGACTTCGAGCCCGGGCTTGTAGCAGAGCTGCGGGATCTCGACGCCTTCGCGCCTGGCGATCTCGATGATGGTCTCGGTGGCACGGCCGCTGACCTCGCGGCCGTTGAGCTCGAAGCTCACCGTCGGCGCGTCCAGGGCCGCGGCTTCCTTGCGCGTGATTGCGTTCATGCCAGTTCCTCGGGGAAGTACTTGATGACGCAGTCGACCGGGTTCGGCGCCGCCTGGCCCAGGCCGCAGATCGACGCATCGCGCATCACCGCCGACAAATCCTCCAGCAAGGGCAAGTCCCACTTCGGCTGGTCGATCAGCGCCGACGCTTTGGCCGTGCCATTGCGGCACGGCGTGCATTGGCCGCAGGACTCGTGCGCAAAGAAACGCATCATGTTGCGTGCCGCGCCGACCGCCGTGTCCTGGTCCGAGAGCACGATGACTGCGGCCGAGCCGATGAAGCAGCCGTAGGGTTGCAAGGTGTCGAAGTCGAGCGGGATGTCGCCCAGCGCCGCCGGCAGGATGCCACCCGACGCGCCGCCGGGCAGGTAGGCATACAGCGCATGGCCGTCCGACATGCCGCCGCAATGCTCATCGATCAGCTCGCGCACCGTGATGCCGGCCGGCGCCAGCTTCACGCCCGGGCTCTTGACGCGCCCCGACACCGAAAACGAACGCAGGCCCTTGCGGTCATGACGGCCGTGCGACGTGAACCAGGCGCCGCCCTTCTCCAGGATCTCGCGCACCCAGTACAGGGTTTCGAAGTTGTGTTCGAGCGTCGGCCGGCCGAACAAGCCCACCTGGGCCACGTACGGCGGCCGCAGCCGCGGCATGCCGCGCTTGCCTTCGATCGACTCGATCATGGCCGACTCTTCGCCGCAGATGTAGGCTCCGGCACCGCGGCGCAGGATGATCTCTGGCATGCCGGGGTACGGCGGCTGCGCGCGCAGTTGGGCCAGCTCGGCTTGGAGCATCGCGCGGCAGCCGTGGTATTCGTCGCGCAGGTAGACATAGATCTTCGCGATGCCGACCGCCCAGGCCGCAATCAGCATGCCTTCCAAAAAACGGTGCGGATCGCGCTCGAGGTAGACCCGGTCCTTGAAGGTGCCGGGCTCACCTTCGTCGATGTTCACGGCCATCAGCCGCGGCGCGGTTTCGTTGCGCACGATGCGCCATTTGCGCCCGGCCGGGAAGCCCGCACCCCCGAGGCCGCGCAGACCCGAGGCTTCCATCGTCTGGATCACCAGCTCGACTTCGTGTTCGCCGGCAATGCACTGCTTCAACAGCCGGTAGCCACCCTGCGCCTCGTAGGCCGCACGGTCGATGAAGGCTTCGGGCGTGTGTTTGACGGTGCCGGCCTTGACCTTGGCCTGGACCGCTTCACAGCTCGCGTGGGCCACCGGGTGCTGTCCCACCGCCACGGCCGGTGCCTGTTCGCAGCGGCCGATGCAGGGCGCTGCGAGCACGCGCACACCTTTGCCGAGTATGGCCGGCAGGCGCGCCAGCAGATCCTGAGCGCCGGCCATCTCGCAGGACAGGCCGTCGCACACGCGCACCGTCAGCGCGGCGGGCGCGGCCCCGCCTTCCTTGACCACGTCGAAGTGGTGGTAGAAGGTGGCGACCTCGTAGACCTCCGTCTGCGCCAGGTCCATCTCGCGGGCCAGCGCGGCCAAGTGGCGCGAACTCAGGTGGCCGAAGTGGTCTTGCAGGCGGTGCAGGTGTTCGATCAGCAGGTCGCGTGCGCGCGACGCCTCACCGAGCAATTGCTTCACCTCGGCGGCGGCGGCCGGGTCCACCGTGCGGCCCTTGGTGTTTTCGCGCTTGCGTTGTCGGCTCGCAGGCAGGGCGACGATGGGGATGGTTCTGGCGTTCATAGGGTGGCGTGTTCCGTCAGACCGCGCCTTGGGCGCGCAGCAGGGCCACGTCGTCGCGGCTGAAACCCAACTGCGCGAGCACTTCGTCGGTGTGTTCGCCGAGCAAGGGCGAGCGGGTGACTTCGGTCGGGCTGTCGGACATTTTGATCGGGTTGCCCACGCTCAAGTACTTGCCGCGTGTCGGGTGATCGACCTCGACCACGGTGCCGCTGGCGCGCAAGGCGGGTTCCTCGGCGAGCTCCTTCATCGACAGGATCGGCCCGCAGGGAATGTCATCCTGGTTGAGGATCTGCATGGCCTCGAACTTGTCCTTGGTCATGGTCCATTGTTCGATGCGCGCGAAGATCGGTTTCAGGTGCAGCAGGCGCGCCTGCGGCGAGGCGTAGGCCTCGTCGGTGACCCAGCCGGGCTCGCCGATCACCTTGCACACGGCCGCCCAGACGTTCGACTGCGTGATGAAATAGATGTAGGCATTGGGGTCGGTCTCCCAACCCTTGCACTTGAGGATCGCGCCGGGCTGTCCGCCGCCCGAGGCATTGCCGGCACGCGGCACCGCTTCGCCGAACTTGCCGTCGGGGTATTGCGGGTACTCGTGCATGGTGTGCGTGCGCTCAAGGCGTTGCTGGTCGCGCAGCTTGACGCGGCACAGGTTGAGCACCGCGTCCTGCATCGGGGCCAGCACCTTCTGGCCGCGCCCGGAGTGCGTGCGCTGGTACAGCGCCGCGACGATGCCCAGCGCCAGATGCACGCCGGTGCCGCTGTCGCCGATCTGCGCGCCGCTGACCATCGGCGGTCCGTCGGGCATGCCGGTGGTCGAGGCCGAACCACCCGCGCATTGGGCGACGTTCTCGTAGACCTTGCAGGACTCGTAGGGCCCCGGGCCGAAACCCTTGACCGAGGCAACGATCATGCGCGGGTTGATGGCGTGGATGTGCTCCCAGGTGATGCCCATGCGATCGAGCGCGCCGGGGGCGAAGTTCTCGACCAGTACGTCGCAGGTTCCGATCAATCGGTCGAGCACCTTCATGCCCTGCGCGCTCTTGGTGTTGATCGTCACCGAGCGCTTGTTGTGGTTGAGCATCGTGAAGTACAGGCTGTCGACGCCGGGGATGTCGCGCAACTGCCCGCGCGTGGCATCGCCCTCGCCGGGCCGCTCGACCTTGATCACGTCGGCGCCCAGCCACGCCAGCAACTGGGTGCAGGTCGGCCCCGACTGCACATGCGTGAAGTCGAGGATGCGCACACCTTCCAGGGCCTGGCTCATGACAGCACCCCGCTCGCCGAGTACGGCGAGCGACCCTCCGAGAGGGTCGGGCCTTGCTTGGGGCGGCCCGGCGCGGCGGCCCGTGAAGAACAGGTTGACACCGGAGGTCTCATGGGACCGTCTCAGGGCTGGGCACCGACCTTGGCCTCGAGCTCGGCCAGGCGCTTCTTCAGCGCGCGCTCTTCGTTGAAGCGGCTGGTCTCGTCGCGGATCACCGCGGCGATTGAGGTCACCTTGCGGTCGGCCGAGAACAGCATCGCCACGGTGAAAGCGACCGACATGGCCTGGCCCTGCTTGTCCACCGCCGGCACGCGCAGCACGTCGTGGCCGTACTTGGTGATCCCGGTGGCCATCGTCTTGTGATAGCCCTCCCAGTGGCGGCCACGCAGGCGCTCGGGAATGATGAGGTCGAGCGACTGGCCTAGGGCCTCAGCCTGCGTATAGCCGAACAGGCGCTCGGCTGCGGCGTTCCACAACGTGATCGCGCCGCCGGCGTCGCAGACCACGATCGCATCGGCGAGGGCACCGACGAGGGCATTGAGGTCGATTTCAGTGCGCATGATCAATTCTCCTGGCCAGCCTGGAAGACAAGACGGCGCCCGATCGGGGCGCCGCCACCGACTCGTCCGGCCACCGATGCGGCCGGATGATTGACGTCACACGGCTTTGGCCTCGTGCATGTGGGCGATCTTGTCCTTGCTGTAGCCCAGTTCGGCCAGCACCTCGTCGGTGTGCTCACCCAGCAGCGGCGAGCCGGTGATCTCGACCTTCATGTCGGAGAACTTGATCGGGCTGCCCACGGTGAGGTACTTGCCGCGCTCCTTGTGGTCGACCTCGGTGATCGTGCCGCTCGCACGCAGCGACGGGTCGTTGGCGATCTCCTTCATCGACATCACGGGCGAGCACGGAATGTCGAACTTGCGCAGGATGTCGACCGCCTCGAACTTGGTCTTGTCCTGCAGCCATTCCTCGATCGTCGCGAAGATCGCGGTGATGTGCGGCTGGCGCGCCTTGGGGGTCATGTACAGCGGGTCGTTCTTCCATTCGGGCTTGCCGATGGCGTCGCAGATCGGCGCCCAGGCCTGGCCCTGGATCGTGAAGTAGATGTAGGCGTTGGGATCCGTCTGCCAGCCCTTGCACTTGAGCACCCAGCCCGGCTGGCCGCCACCGCCGGCGTTGCCGCCGCGGGGCACGACGTCGGTGAACTTGCCGTGCGGGTACTGCGGATACTCCTCGAGGTAGCCCAGGCGGTCCAGACGCAACTGGTCGCGCAGCTTGACGCGGCACAGGTTGAGCACGCAGTCCTGCATCGAGGCGGCGACCTTCTGGCCACGGCCGGTCTTGTCACGCTGGCGCAGCGCGGTCAGGATGCCGATGGCCAGGTGCATGCCGGTATTGCTGTCGCCCAAAGCGGCGGCGCTGACTGTCGGTGGGCCGTCCCAGAAACCGGTGGTCGAGGCCGCGCCGCCGGCGCACTGCGCGACGTTTTCGTAGACCTTCAGGTCTTCGTAGTGGTGGCCGTCGGAAAAGCCCTTGACCGAGGCCAGGATCATCCTCGGGTTCAGCTCGAGGATGTGCTCCCAGGTGAAGCCCATGCGGTCGAGTGCGCCGGGGCCGAAGTTCTCGACCATCACGTCCGAGACCTTGATCAGACGCTCGAGGATTTCCTTGCCCTCGGCCGTCTTGGTGTCCAGCGTCAGCGAGCGCTTGTTGCTGTTGAGCTGGGTGAAATACAGCGCGTCGACATTCGGGATGTCGCGCAACTGGCTGCGCGTCACGTCGCCCGAGCCGGGGCGCTCGACCTTGATGACGTCGGCGCCGAACCAGGCCAGCATCTGGGTGCAAGCGGGGCCCGCTTGCACATGGGTGAAGTCGATGATCTTGATGTCGTCGAGTGCTTTGGTCATGTGATGACTCCTTGGGTGATTCGGATTACTTCTTCTTTGCCGCGCTTTGCGGGTTCAGGCTGGTGATGCGCCCGCTCTCGGTGCCGGCGGCCTCATCGATGACGGCGTTGATCAAGGTGGGCCTTCCGGACGCGATCGCCTCGGCCAGGGCCTTGCTCAGCTCGCCCGGCGTCGTGACGTGGACGCCCTTGCCGCCAAAGGCTTCCATCATCATGTCGTAGCGCGCATTCTTGACGAAGACGGTCGGCGCGACGTCAGCGCCGCCGCTCGGGTTGACGTCCATGCCGCCATAGACGCCATTGTTGTTGAAGACGACGACGCAGACCGGCAGGTTGTAGCGGCAGATCGTTTCGACCTCCATGCCGCTGAAGCCGAAGGCGCTGTCGCCCTCGATGGCCAGGACGGGCTTGCCGGTGATCACGGTGGCGCCGATGGCAAAGCCCATGCCGATGCCCATGATGCCCCAGGTGCCGCAGTCCAGACGCTTGCGCGGCTCGTACATGTCAACGATGCTGCGCGCGAAGTCCAGCGTATTGGCGCCTTCGTTGACGATGATGATGTCCGGGCGGGACTTGACCAGGTCGCGCACGACGTTCAGCGCACTGTGGAAGTTCATCGGCGAGGGGTTCTGCGCCAAGGTCACCGCCATCTTCGACAAGTTCTTGTCCTTGCGCTCGGCAATACCACCGGTCCACTCGGCGGGAGGCTTGGCCCAGTGGGCGCCCATGCCCGCCAGCAGGGCCGACACACAGGAGCCGATGTCACCGATCAAGGGCGCGGCGATGGCCACATTGCTGTCGATCTCGGTCGGCGCGATGTCGATCTGGATGAACTGCTTGGGCGTAGGGGCCCCCCAGGTCTTGCCCTTGCCGTGCGACAGCAGCCAATTCAGGCGCGCGCCGACCAGCATCACGACGTCGGCCTCGGCCAGCACGTACGAGCGCGCGGCCGATGCCGATTGCACATGGGTATCGGGCAGCAAGCCCTTGGCCATGGACATCGGCAGGTAGGGAATGCCGGACTTCTCGACCAGCGCGCGGATGTCGGCGTCGGCCTGTGCGTAGGCCGCGCCTTTGCCTAGAAGTATCAGCGGGCGCTTCGCGCCCTTCAAGACGGTGAGCGCTCGCTGGACGGCATCCGGCGCAGGGATCTGGCGCGGCGCCGGATCGACGACCTTGACCAGCGACTTCCTGCCGGCCTCGGCGTCCATCGACTGCGCGAACAACTTGGCGGGCAGATCGAGATAGACACCGCCCGGCCGGCCGGAAAGCGCCGAGCGGATGGCGCGCGCGATACCGATGCCGATGTCCTGGGCGTGCAGGACCCGGAAGGCCGCCTTGCAGTACGGTTTGGCGGCACTCAGTTGATCCATCTCTTCGTAATCGCCCTGTTGCAGGTCGACGATCTCGCGCTCGCTCGAGCCGCTGATCAGGATCATCGGGAAGCAGTTCACCGTCGCGTTGGCCAGCGCGGTCAGGCCATTGAGGAAGCCCGGCGCGGACACGGTCAGGCAGATGCCGGGCTTTTGGGTCAGGAAGCCGGCGGCGGCCGCCGCATTGCCGGCGTGCTGCTCGTGGCGGAACGAGATCACCCGCATGCCTTCGGCTTGCGCTTTGCGCGTGAGATCGGTGATGGGAATGCCGGGCAGGCCGAAGATCGTATCGATGCCGTTGAGTTTCAGGGCATCGATGACCAGGTGGAACCCGTCGGTCAGCTCTTGTGACGGCGTGACGCCTGGCGTGTGCTTCGGCGTATCGGCGGCGTCGGTGTGCGCCGGTGCGGTCTTGAGTACGGACGACATGCGTGTTTCTCCTGCGGTTCGGGTTGGACGTATGATAAAAATTCGCCCGCCTCGGCAGCGTTGACCGCGGTCAACTTTCGGAATTTCAATCCTGGTCCCGATGATCCCGACCGCGATAGACAACCACCCTGAACGCAACGTCATCCGTGTCCAGTTGAGACAAAACGTCGTTCTCAAGGAGATGACCGAGGGCGAACGCAATGAGCTCGACGAGCAACTGGTCATCGTCGACTGCCACAAGGGCGATTACCTGCTGCACCAGGGCGTGCACGAGATGGAGCAGTACTTCGTGCTCGACGGCCTGTTGAAACGGGTGGTCACCAACGCTGACGCCAAGGAAATGATCCTGCGCTTCGCCGACGAGCGCGACATCGAAACCAGCTATGCCGCCTGGCGCCTGAACACGCCCACGCCCTACAGCATCGTCTGCGTGACCAAGGCCCGGGT
Source organism: Burkholderiales bacterium (assembly GCA_031389565.1). GTDB lineage: Bacteria > Pseudomonadota > Gammaproteobacteria > Burkholderiales > Burkholderiaceae_C > CADEEN01. The sequence continues at coordinate 583 of JANMSR010000103.1, read as the reverse complement.
GGCCAAGTTGCCGATGCCGGCCTGGGTCGAATTCCTCGACCGGCATCCGAAATTCAAGGTCACCTTCGAGTACCAGGTGATGCGCCTGATGAGCGAGATCATGGCCCACACCATCACGCTGCACCTGCTCGACGGGCCCGGCCGCGTGCACCGCTTCGAGCGCAAGCACCCGGAACTGACCGACCGGATTCCGAAGAAGGAACTCGCCGCCTACCTGAACCTGTCGGCCGAAACGCTGAGCCGTCTGAAGCAGCGCGGCAAGATCTGACAGGCCCTAGTTGTTCGACGACGGGAACAGCCGCGACGCGGCCATCACGCGCAATCGGTTGTCGACGTCGGCGACGCCGGCAACGCCGGCAGCCACTGTTTCGGCCGCAGCGCGCTCGGCGGCGTCGATCACGATACCGCGCAGCGTGACATGGCCGCCCCTGCTGTCGATCGTGATGTTGACCTCGCGCGTGGCTTCGGTGGTCCGCAGTGCGGCGCGAACGCGGGCCTGCAATGCCATCGCCTGCAGCATCGCGCGCGAGGCATCCGTTTCGGCGAACTCGGGCCGCGCGACCAGGGCCTTGATCTGCTGCAC
>JANMSR010000096.1:0-2056 GCA_031389565.1 Burkholderiales bacterium | reverse complement strand
CGACACCGACACGGTGAGTTATCTCGTTCGAGGCAAGACACCAGCCCTCGACGCTCACGTGGCGACGGTGTCGCCGAAGCACTTGTGTATTTCGGCCGTGACGCGTGGCGAGCTGCTGTATGGCCTCAAGCTAAAGGACGGCGCGCACCGGCTCGCCCAGTTGGTCGATCAGTTCCTGCTCCGCGTGCAGTGCCTGCCTTGGGACGAGGCTGCTGCCACGCACTTCGCGTCCATCGCGGCGGAATTGCACAAGGCGGGAACGCAGATCGGCAGCATGGACGCGATGATCGCCGGCCATGCCATGGCAACCGGCGCCGTGCTCGTCACCAACAATGCCCGCCACTTCTCGCGGGTGGCCGGCCTCACGGTCGAGAACTGGTCCCAGGAGCATTGACGCGGCACCTACTCCGTCGGTCCGTTTTTCGCCCTACCCACTTTGCGAAACATCACCGCCCCCAAGTACGCATTGGATGCCCGCTTGCGCGAATGCCCTGCCAGCTTGGCGACGGCCTGCCGCGCCGCCGTCTCGACCTCCGGCGCCAATTTGCCCCCACCGCGCACCGGCGGCTGCTGGCCCGTGTGCACCACGAACTCTTCGATCAACGCTTCGTGCCGAAGCCCGTGCGCCGTCACGCCGAGCCCGCGACTCGTGATGCCGAACTTGCCCAGGACATATCCGAATCGGTAGAGGTTGTGCTCGAGGTCGTGGCGCGGATCACCCATATGCGCATCGGGTCCGGCCGCCACCACCTGCGCGAACTCGATGGCCGCGATGCGTTGCGGCGTGTTCAGCGGGACGAAGCGCTGGCGGCCGTTCTTGGCGCCCTGCCTGACCCACACGTACTGATCCGCCTGCTTCTCTTCCTCGGGCAGACCGGTTGCCTCGAACGGCACGATGCATGCATTCGGCCGCAGCATCACCGACTCCTTGCGCCGCAGCCCGAAGGCTCGGATCAGACGCAGTGATGCGCCGACGTGGCCATCGTAGGCACAAACCTTCTCGATCAACGCATCGATGTCGATGCCCTGCGCCGACCAACTCTTGTCGCGCTCGGCCGCCTCGTGCCGCTGGTACTCCTCGATGTCCAACCCGTAGTGCCCCGGGCCGCGCACGAAGCCATTCTTGCCCGGCCACTTCGCGAGGCCGCGCAGAAAGCTCAGGTAGGTCTGGATGGTGGCGGGCTTCAGCTTGTCCTGCCGCCACACCTGCACCATCGCGCAGATGTGCCGCTCGCCAATGTTTCGAGGATCAGGCGGCGATGACGGGGTGCGTATCGATGGCACATACGTTGGACCACCTCTTGAACTATGTGCGCGCCGGCGAACGGATATGCCCGTTGCCGCAGATGTGGAGCCGCCTCTGGGAAATGCTTCCCGGCAAAGCGCGCGTTGGCGCGGGGTGGCGCCCGCCGGCCCCACTAATTCTTGCCGCCTGGCACCACACAAACGACGACGAGAAGGTTCAACGACTGCGCGAGCATATCGAGTACGCCGCGAGTCAAGGTTGCCTTGACCCAGTCGACACATTCCTGCGCGCTCTTCAGGAAGACGAGTGGCATTGCCGCGGCGACTAGCGCCGGCGACAAGTTTGCGGGTGACGAGCAGGCCGTGCCGGAAACGGACTCTGAAGCGATGGACTTCAGAGCTTCTTCAGAGTGCTTCGTAGCGGTGCGCAAGCCCCGGCGCAGCGATCTGGAGACGTTGCGGCTGCTGGCGCCGAGCCCGTAAGTTCCCCAAAGCGGCGATACTTCAAAGAGACGCCGGATTGAGATGACATGAAACGCCCGATGCCGCCCTCGCCCATCCCATCGTGTCGCATTCTGGCGACAGCATCCCACCGCCCGATTTCTGTGTACCCAGGCGTGTACCAGTCAGCCATCGAAATCCTGCAGAGCCAGCACCCATGCGGCCTGCAGCCCGATTTCGGTGAGCAGGTGCAGAACATCGAGTAACCCGCATGGAAACCCCCGGCAACCTGTTCGTCGTCGCCGCGCCCAGCGGGGCCGGCAAATCGAGCCTGGTCAACGCGCTGCTCGAACTCGATTCGCACTTGGCG
>JANMSR010000070.1:0-3333 GCA_031389565.1 Burkholderiales bacterium | reverse complement strand
GACGACAACCGGCTCGCGGTGGCCAAACGCTTCGGCGCCACCGACACCGTCAACAGCAAGTCCGGTGATGCGGCCAAGCTGGTGATGGCGCTGTCCGGCGGGCGCGGCGTCGACACCGCGATCGAAGCTGTCGGCATCCCGGCCACCTTCACGCTGTGCGAAGACGTGGTGGCCGCCGGCGGCACCATCGCCAACGTCGGCGTGCACGGCAGCAAGGTCGATCTGCACCTCGAGCGGCTGTGGTCGCACAACGTGACGATCACGACGCGCCTGGTCGACACGGTCTCGATCCCGATGCTGCTGGATACCGTGCAGGCCAAGCGCATCGATGCCGCGCAACTGATCACGCACCACTTCAAGCTCGTCGACATCCTCGATGCCTACGATACCTTCGCGAAGGCCGCCGACACGCAGGCCTTGAAAGTGATCATCGAGGCCTGACCGATGATGAAACTGCTGCTGAAGCTGTTTCCCGCTGGCCACATGGTCATCAGCGTGATGTTCATCGTCAGCGCATTCGCCCTGCTGGCCTTTGCCGGCCTCGAGTTGTTCCAGGCCGTCGTGCCCTTCAACAGCCGGGGCGCCGCAGCGCGCATCGACGGCCTGCTCAACTGCATCGCGCTGCTGACCATCGCCGTGGCCGCACTCGAACTCGGCCAGACCATCGTCGAAGAAGAGATCCAGCGCGCCTCGCACATGAGCTCGCCCTCGCGCGTGCGCCGTTTCCTGTCACGTTTTCTGGTCGTGCTGGTGGTGGCGTTGTCGATCGAGGCCCTGGTGGCGGTGTTTCGCTTCAGCCGCGACGACCCGTCGCATCTGCCCTATGCCGCGTCGATCGGCCTGATGGCCGCGGCCCTGCTGGCCGCGTGGGGCCTGTTCATCCGCCTGAACCTCGGTGCCGAGGAACTCGAGCCCGAGGCCCTGGCCGCGGCCAAGCGGGAAGACCACAAGGTCGAAGCCACCAAGTGATGCGGGCTGCGCAGGCCGGCGCGCCGTTGCGCAGCCGTCCTACACCAGCGCAGGGCGTCGTCTGCGCGACGTGCATGCGTGATCGATCTACGCTCGAGGTTCACAACACTTGGAGCGTGCCATGGGCAAGTATTTGATCGGTTGGGTGCTGGGTATTCCGGCCATTGTTCTGGTGATTGCCTACTTCTTCTTTCGTTGAGTCGGTGCACCTCAGGCCCACAGCCTGGGGCATATCGGGGGAGCGGGCAGCCCGGCGTCGACGCACGCTGGCGACCTGCCCGGCGCTGGGGTTCAACGCCATGCCGCGTGCTTCAGCAAGCTGCTTCATGAACCGATCCGGCGCAAGGCCGTGGCTGCCGCGGCATTGAGCCAGCGCATGGTCATGGCGTTGCTCGACAATGCAGCGTCGTGTGCCGACCGCACCGCTCGTTGTGTTGCGGTCAACGCACCGGCGCCCCGGCGAAGCTCATGCACGCCAGTTCGCACACCTGGCTCTGGACAGTCCAACGATGGCCCGCAGCACCCACCCTGAACGCCACTGCAGCGAGCGCGTCGGCCGGCTGCGCGCCGCGCGCTCGGCGCCAGCGACGGCATCGTCTCCACCGCCAGCCTGATGGTCGGCGTGGCGGCGATGTAAGCGCCGTGCGCTGGCGCACAGACTGCGCGGCGCGGTGCTGTCACAAGCTCAGCCACGGACGCAGCGCCGCTGCTGGCCCGACAAGCCTCTCCCGATCGGAGCCCGAAATGACCCGAACCCCTGCCTTGATCATCGGCCTGGCGCTGGGCGCCGCCATGAGCGCGCCTGCCATGGCCCAGGCGCAAAAAGACTGGCAAGCGCCCGACATCGGCAAACTCGCCGATGACCCCTTCGGCAAATCGGTGCGCCAGGGCAAGGCCTTGATGGAGCAGACCTACAAACACATCGGCCCCGAGGTCAAGGACGCGAAGCAGCGCTATGCCGGCAACAACCTGGCCTGCGTCTCCTGCCACGTCGATGCCGGAGGGCGCAAGTTCGGCAACCCCTGGGTCGGCACCTTCGTCAGCTTCCCGCAGTACCGTGGACGCGAAGACGCCATCTCGACCACCGAGGAGCGCATCAACGGTTGCATGGAGCGCAGCATGAACGGCCGCAAGCTGCCGCTCGACGGCACGGAGATGAAAGCCATGCTGTCGTACCTGAAGTTCCTGTCGACGGGCATCGCCGTCGGCGCGCAGCTCGAAGGCGCCGGCACCTTGAAGCTCAAAGTGTTGGCTCGCGCCGCCGACCCGGTGGCCGGAGAAAAGGTCTATGCCAGCACCTGCGTGGCCTGCCATGGCGACAAAGGCCAGGGCCTGCGCCGTGGCAAGGCCGGCGATGGCGACGGCTACCAGTTCCCGCCGCTGTGGGGCCCCGACAGCTACAACACTGGCGCCGGCATGGCCCGCATCACGCTGGCTGCCGGCTTCATCAAGGGCAACATGCCCAGCGGCGTGACCCACACCACCGCGGTGTTGAGCGATGAGCAGGCGTTCGACGTCGCAGCCTACGTCAACAGCCAGCCGCGGCCGGTGAAGGCCAAGCTCGATGCCGATTTCCCGGCACGCAAGAACAAGCCGGTGGATGCCGCGTTCGCGCCCTACACGCCTGGGTTCTCGGCCGAGCAGCACAAGTACGGGCCGTGGCAGCCGATACAGCAGGCGCGCGAGAAGGGGGCCATTCCGCCGCAATGAGCAGCCAGCGCGCGACGGCAACGGCAAGCCGCGTGGACGATCCCTCGGTCACCGAGGCCGCGGATGTCGCACGCGCCCTCGGCGCCGATCTCGAACGCGGGCTCACCACCGCCGAGGCCGCGCGGCGCCTCGCCGAGCAGGGCCGCAACGAACTGCGCGGCGCGCCGCCACTGCCGACCTGGCGCCGCGTGCTGGCGCATTTCCAGGATCCGCTGATCTACCTGCTGCTGGCCGCCATCGTCATCGCGCTGGCGGCCTGGTTCATCGAAGGCCGCGTCGGCTGGCCGGTCGATGCGCTGGTGATCGCGGTCGTCGTGCTGCTCAACGGTGCGCTGGGCTTCATGCAGGAAGCCAAGGCACGCGACGCGGTGGCGGCTTTGGCGCGCATGACCGAAGCGACCTCGGCGGTCATGCGCGACGGCGCGCCGCTGCGCGTGCCCAGCGCCGAGCTGGTGCGCGGCGATCTGCTGCTGCTCGGCGAGGGCGACGCCGTCGGTGCCGATGCGCGCCTGCTCGAGGCCACGACGCTGCGCGTGCAGGAGGCCTCACTGACGGGCGAGAGCGAGGCCGTGCTGAAAGACGCCGCCACCTTGCCCGCCGCGGTGCCGCTCGGCGACCGCTTGAACATGGTCTTCAAGGGCACGGCCGTGGCGC
>JANMSR010000040.1:0-3570 GCA_031389565.1 Burkholderiales bacterium | reverse complement strand
CGGCAGGTGATGCGGTTGCCGGTCCAGTTGTGGAAGTACTCGTGGCCGACCACGCTCTCAATGGCCGCGTAGTCGTGATCAGTGGCGGTGGCCGGGCTGGCGAGCACGAACTTGGTGTTGAAAATGTTCAAGCCCTTGTTTTCCATCGCGCCCATGTTGAAGTCGCTGACGGCCACGATCATGAAGCGCTCGAGGTCCAGCGGCAGGTTGAAGCGGGCCTCGTCCCAGATCACCGAGGCCACCAGCGAGTTCATCGCGTGCTCGGTCTTGCCCAGGTCTTCGCGCTTGACGTAGACCTCGAGCAGATGCTCCTTGCCGCGACGCGTGCGGATCGGCTGGCGACGCACCGACAGGTTGGCCGCCACCAGCGCGAAAAGGTAGCTGGGTTTGGGGAACGGGTCGTGCCACCTGGCGAAGTGGCGGCCGTGGTCCAGGCCGCCCTGCTCGATGAGATTGCCGTTGGCCAGCAGCACCGGGAAGCGCAGCTTGTCGGCACGCAGGGTGACGGTGTAGACGGCCATCACGTCGGGCCGATCCAGGAAGTAGGTGATGCGGCGAAAGCCCTCGGCCTCGCACTGCGTGAACAGGCCCGAGCCCGAGGTGTACAGGCCCGAGAGCTGGGTGTTCTTGTCGGGCGCGCAGGTGTTGCGGATTTCGAGCGTGAAGGTCTCGGCCGCGGGCGGGCTGTCGATCACCAGCGAGCCATCGGCCTCGTGGCGGAACGACACGCTCTGGCCGTCGGCCATCACCCGCAGCAGCGTCAGCCCGTGACCATGCAGTCGCAGCGGCTGCGCCGGTTGGGCCGCGTTGCGCTCGATGCGCAGCTTGCTGGCCACCAGGGTCTTGGCGCCGTCGAGGTCGAATGTCAGCTCGACCTCGCGAATCCAGAACGCCGGTGCGGTGTAGTCCTCGCGGCGGATGAGCGGGGCATTGCCTTCACGCGGCATGGCTGGTCTCCCGAGCGGTCTGTGCGTTGGTGGTCGCTGGCATTAAACACCCTGCTTCAGGCTGGCGCTGATGAAGGCGTCGAGGTCGCCGTCGAGCACCTTCTGCGTGTTGCTGATCTCGACATTGGTGCGCAGATCCTTGATCCAGCTGTTGTCGAGCACATAGCTGCGGATCTGGTGGCCCCAGCCGACGTCGGTCTTGCTGTCTTCCAATTTCTGCTGCTCGGCCTGCTGCTTGCGGATCTCATGCTCGTACAGCCGCGAGCGCAGCATCTGCCAGGCCTCGTCGCGGTTGCGGTGCTGCGAGCGATCGTTCTGGCACTGGACCACGATGTTGGTCGGGATGTGCGTGAGGCGCACGGCCGAGTCGGTCTTGTTGATGTGCTGGCCGCCGGCGCCGCTGGCGCGGAAGGTGTCCACGCGCACGTCGGCCGGGTTGATGTCGATCTCGATCGTGTCGTCGACCTCGGGCGAGACGAAGACGCTGGCGAAGCTGGTGTGCCGGCCGCCGGCCGAGTCGAACGGGCTCTTCCTGACCAGCCGGTGGACGCCGGTTTCGGTGCGCAGGTGGCCGAAGGCGTAGTCGCCCTCGACCTTGATCGTCGCGCTGCGGATGCCGGCCACGTCGCCCGCGGTCTCTTCCATCAGCTCGGCCTTGAAGCCCTTGCGCTCGCAGTACTTGAGGTACTGGCGCAGCAGCATCGCGGCCCAATCGCAGGCCTCGGTACCGCCGGCGCCGGCCTGGATGTCGACGAAGCAGTTGGAAGGGTCCGCCGGGTTGTTGAACATGCGGCGGAATTCGAGGCCCTCGACTATTGAGCCGAGCTGCGCTGCCTCGGATTCCATCGCCGCCAGTCCGTCGACGTCGGCGTCGGCCTTGGACATCTCGTACAGCTCGGTGTTGTCGGCCAGGTTGCTCGTCAGATGGTCGATGGTCTGGACCACCGTCTCGAGCGCCTTGCGCTCGCGCCCGAGCTCCTGCGCCCGCTTGGGTTCACTCCAGACGCTCGGGTTTTCGAGCGCGGCGACGACTTCGTTGAGCCTCAGCGCTTTGTGGTCGTAGTCAAAGATACCCCCGAAGCGCTTCGGTGCGCCGGGTCAGGTCGGCCAGTTGCGTGCCGATCAGGTTGATGCGTTCGATGTCCATCTGTGCCCCTGCTTTTGAAGGCACGGATTTTCGCATGCGCACTTCGTGCAGGGTTAGTCCGTACCGGGTTTGCCAGGGGAGCGCTCGATTTGTCAGAAAGCTGTAAGCGCCAGGCAACGACATTAGCGTCTGCGCAGGGCGGGTCGTCCGCTCTCGCTTGCCTGGGCTGCCATTCTTGCCGTGCTGACCATCCTTAACCTGTTGCAGATGTTGCTCTACATCCCGTTGCTGGCGCTGGCCGGGCAGGGCGCGCTGTACGTGCTGGCCGGGCCCAAGCGTGACAGCAACTTCTTCTACCGGCTGCTGCAACTGCTGTCCAAGCCGTTCACCTTCGTCGTGCGCAAGCTGACGCCGGCCAGGGTGGCCGACGCGCACGTGCCCCTGGTCACTTTCCTCCTGCTCGTGATTGCCTACGCCGTGGTCACCTTCGAGAAGATCGACCTGTGCCTGAACCTCGGTCTGGAGCAGTGCCGGTGAACGGCGGCGGCATTGCCTATCTGTTGCTCAAGTGGCGCGCGATGGGCTGGCTGGTGCTCGGCCGCCAAGCGCCGGCCCTGGCCCTGTTCAACGAGATGCTGCAACGCTGGCCGCGCGACGGCTACGCGCTGGCCAGCCGCTCGCATCTGCGCGCGCAGCGCGGCCAGCGCGACGAGGCCATCGCCGACATGCAGACCCTGGTGGCTGCGCAGCCCGACTGCAGTCCGGCGTACTGGTTCAACCTGGCCTACCTGCTCGAAGACGCCGGCCGCTACCGCGAAGCCGAGCCGGCGTTTCGCCGTGCGCTGGCGCTCGACGCCAAAGCCGACCGCGCCTGGTACGGGTTGGGCATGGTGCTGATCCGCTTGCAGCGCCACGACGAGGCGGTGGCCGCGCTGAAGAAGAACACCGAACTGCAACCGATGAGCCCGTACGGCTGGTACCAACTGGCCCGCGTGCAATTCGATCGCCAGCAGCCGGAGGAGACAAAAAAGATCATTCGCCACTTGAAGGGCTTCGAGCCCAAGGTCGCGGCGCAACTGGAGCGGGAAACCGGGCTTGTGGCGTAGCTGGATTTTCCTGGAGCGTGAGAGAACCGGGCTCATCCCGGGTGTGAAATCGAAGGAGACAACGCGATGCAAGTATCCGAAAGGCACCGCCAGTACTGGAACAAGAATCTTCGGATCACCGGGATTCTGCTGGCCATCTGGTTCGTGGTGACGTTCGTCGTCGGCTATTACGCCCGCGAACTGAACTTCACCTTCTTCGGCTGGCCGTTCAGTGTCTGGATGGGCGGGCAGGGCGCGCTGATCGTGTACTGCGTGATCATCTGGTACTACGCCCGGTACATGAACAAGCTCGATATCGAGCACAACGTACACGAGGAGGACTGATCATGGCCGGCATGTTTGATCACGGCGCCAAGACCGACAGGGCGTCAACCGCGGTTTTCAAGTCTCAACTCACCAAGGTCTACACCTGGTACACGGGCGGCTTCAT
>JANMSR010000014.1:0-3645 GCA_031389565.1 Burkholderiales bacterium | reverse complement strand
CCGTGGTGCGCTGCGCTCCTACCCCGGCAACTACGCGGCGTATGAGCTGACCAAGGCCCGCGAGCTGGAGTCCGAGGCGCAGGCCAGCGCGCGCGCCGACAAGCTGCTGGCGCAGGAAGAGGTGTGGGTGCGCAAGGGCGTGGAGGCGCGGCGCACGCGCAGCGTCGGCCGCATCACGCGCCTGCAGCGCCTGCGCGAGCAGCGCGCGGCGCGGCGCGATACGCTCGGCCAGGTGCGCCTGGAGATCGATGCCGGCGTTCCCAGCGGCAAGCTGGTGGCCGTGCTCGACGACGTGTCGTTCCGCTTCGGCAGCGGCAACGACAAGGGGCCGTGGCTGATCGACCGTTTCACCGCCACCTTCCTGCGCGGCGACAAGGTCGGCCTGGTCGGGCCCAACGGCGTGGGCAAGACCACGCTGTTGAAACTCATCCTCGGCCAGTTGGAACCCACACGCGGCAAGCTGCGCCGCGGCTCCAAGCTGCAGGTGGCGTACTTCGACCAGATGCGCGATGCGCTCGACCTGGACGCGACGCTGGCCGACACCATCAGCCCGGGCAGCGAGTGGGTCGAGTTCGGCGGCCAAAAGAAGCATGTGATGAGCTACTTGAACGACTTCCTGTTCTCGCCGGCGCGCGCCAACTCTCCCGTGCGCACGCTGTCGGGCGGCGAGCGCAACCGCCTGCTGCTGGCGCGCCTGTTCGCGCTGCCGGCCAATGTGATCGTGCTCGACGAGCCGACCAACGATCTCGACATCGATACGCTGGAGCTGCTCGAAGAGCTGCTGCTCGGCTACACCGGCACCGCGTTCATCGTCAGCCACGACCGCCGCTTCGTCGACGCGGTGGTCACGAGCACGGTGGCCTGGGAGGGCGACCCGGCCTATGGCGGCAAGCCGGGCTTGTGGCGCGAGTACGAAGGCGGCATCACCGACTGGCAGACGCAACGCGCGCGCAGCCGGGTCACGCTGGTGGCGCCGGTGGCCGCGCCGCCGCTACCCCCCGCCGCACCCGCCGCAGCGGCCGCAGCTCGCAGCAAGCTGAGCTACAAGGACCAGCGCGAACTCGACGCGCTGCCGGCTCGCATTGCAGCCTTGGAAGCGGAGCAGACGGCGATTGCCGAAGCGATTGCCGATCCGTCGCTTTATGCCAAGGACCCGCAGCGTGCGACGGACCTGCACGCGCGCTACGCGCAGATCGACCAGGAGTTGCTCGCGGCCCTGGAGCGCTGGGCCGCGTTGGGGTAGCGCATCCCAGGGGCACCTCGCTCGCCCCGCCGATCGGGTGCCCGGGGCCTGCGTCGGGCGCTAGCTGGAGCGATTGAGTCGGGCCAGTTGCGCCTCGTAGGCTTCGATGAAAGCGCCTGCGAACAGGGCATCGAAGTGTTCTTCGATCTCGCGCGCGAGCTCCGCATGCTGGTCGCTGTAGCGCTCCCACAGCTTGGCCTTGTGGCTGACAGGCAGCAGGTTGTCCCACATGCCCTTGTCGGACAGACGCAACTCCAGCGTCGCGGGATTCAGCCGGTCGAGCGCCGCCGACAACGCCGCCCGCATGCCGGCCAAGACGGCGACTTCATGCGCTCGCAAGTCGTCGAAGGCTTCTTGCACCGCTGCCAAGGGCGTGACAAAACCGCGCCGCGGCGGCCCGACGAGCTGGGCCAGCGCCACATTGGCGTCCGGTGAGAACTTGAGCGGATTGTTCTGGCGCGTCTGGATCAGCGTGGGACTCGCTCCCAGTTCGCGCTTAGCGATGGTGCGCGCCGCCAGCAGGCCGAACGTGCCGCTCACGCAGGCACGCAGCAGTGCACCGATGAGTTCGATTTGTGCGGCCGAGCGGGCAGCCGGCTCGGGCGACGGGATGCCCAGGCCGGCGTACAAGGCCTCGATCAGATCGCCGGCGGCCGGGGCAGTTGCCTGGCGCGGCTCCAGGGCCGCCATCGCCGCCATGGCCGTGGGCGGCGCAACACGCTCGCCGGCTCCCGTCGGGTCTTCGCCGACGACGAGATCGATCTCGAGCGGTGCGCTGACGCGGGCGGCGGGGGCCTCGGGGCGTGCATCGGCCAGTGCGCTGTGCAGCAAGTCGTGGAAGACGCTCGTACGGGCCACCGGTCCAGGCGGGTCGAAGAACGAAAGGGCGTCCTCGGCGGCGCGCTGGTTGGACTCTCGGGCCGGCGCGACCCGTGCCGCGTCGGCCGAGCGTGTGGTCGCCACGGTCTGGCCCTCGGTGCGCAGCACAAAGGGACCGATGCGAATTTGCGCACCCGCGTTGAGCACGCACTCGCCCCCCGGTGCCAACGGCACTCCGTCGAGTTCGACCATCAGATTGTTACTGATCAATCGCAGGAAATAGCGGCCGTCGCGGCAAGCCACCTGGAGGTGCTTGCGCGAAATGCGTCGTTCCGGGTCAGGCAGGACCAGGGTGCAATCAGCACCCCGCCCGATATCGCCGCCGGCGTCGCCGAATGTCGCCTCCAGCGCTGTGGCGGGCGCCTCCCCGGCCTGTGACACGAGACGAATCGCGATCATTTGAACCGTTCCCGACGCTTTGGCTACTCAAAGCATCGCCGCTCGATCTTACCGCCGCAGGTGCGAGACCGGCCCGGTGCAGCCCCCCGCATCCGGCGGCCAACCCCTATGAATCGGGTCGGCCGCAGTTGTACATTGTGCCGGGGCGAGGTATAGATTCGGCCAGAGGGTGGATCCCGTTGCAAGGAATGTAAAAACACCATGCGTGCATTGTTTCTGGCCGCAGCGATTGCGGCGCCCTGCATCGCTGTCGCCGCCGAGGGTTTGGGCGCGATCACGATTCTCGAAGGCCAAGCGCTGATCTACCGTGGCAGCGGGCGATTGCACGCGGTCGAAGGCCTGCGCCTGGCCGTTGGCGACATCGTCGAAACAGCGCCCGCCACGTTTGCGCAGCTCGAGCTCGCTGACCGCTCGGTGGCCCAGCTCGGGCCGGCAACGCGCGTCATGCTCAATGCCGCCGCGCCGCGACAGAAACCCGAGCGGTGGCTGTACGTCATGGACGGATGGGTCAAGCTCAGCAGTGTCAAGAGCGACCCCGCCGCTGGGCCAGGCTTTGACCTTCGGGCAGCGCCGTTCGAGATACCGGCCAACCCGGCGGTGGTCGTTTTGCGCAGCACCGCCGCCGCCGGGGTCAGCCTGTTTGTCGAAGTTGGCGATGTCCGCATTGCCGAGCGGCAGCCAGGGAGCAGCGCCCCCGTGGCGGTGAGCCTCAGGGCAGGTGACTTCTACCAGCGCAAGCCGCCGGCGCGCGGCGCGGTCGCCCCGGGCGTCGCACCGGCCTTTCTCGGCGACATGCCGCGCGCTTTCCGCGACTCGCTGCCGCTGCGGCTGGACCGCTTTCGAGACCGCCAGGTGCAGGCCAAGGACGCACCCGTTTTCGGCTACGCAGATGTGGCATCGTGGCTGCAGGCGGAACCCGCGCTGCGCCGACCCTTGATGCAGCGCTGGCGCAGCAAGGCGCGGGAGCCGGCCTTCCGCGCGAGCCTGGTGGCCAACTTGGCGGCCCACCCGGAGTGGGATCCGATTCTGTTCCCCGAGAAGTACAAGCCCAAGGATCCACCGACGCCCCGCCCGGTCAATCCGGTCGGCCGCGCGCCCGGCGCTGCCGCGCCCTAGGGTTTCTC
>JANMSR010000008.1:0-2579 GCA_031389565.1 Burkholderiales bacterium | reverse complement strand
ACAGCACCCCGCTCGCCGAGTACGGCGAGCGACCCTCCCGTGGCCACGAAGGGGCCACTGCGCGGCCCAAGGTCGGGCCTTGCTTGGGGCGGCCCGGCGCGGCGGCCCGTGAAGAACAGGTTGACACCGGATGTCTCATGGCGCGCCCACGCTGCGTTCGGCGATGCGCCAAAGGACACCCGTCGGGTCGATCAGGGTCATGTCACGCAAGCCCCACGGGCGTTGCTCGGCGGCCGAGGCGCGCACACCGTGATCGGCATACTGGGCCGCCAACCGGGCGCCGGCCTCGGCCCAGGCTGGGAGGTCGTCGACCGCCAGGTGCATGACAAGATTGTCGGCATGCGCCGGCAGGTAAAAGTTTTGCAGAAAAAACGCCAGCCGGCCGCGGCGCATCAGGGCCAGATTGCCGTCGTTGGACCCGACCGCAAAGCCGAGGTCACGGTAAAAGCGCAGTGACAACTCGAAATCCCGCGCCGGCACGAAGACCTTGAGCTCGGCATCGGGCGTCAGCAGGCGCTCGGCGAGCGCAAAGTCGGCCGGCCAGGTGAGCTTGAAGTTGTCCGGCTCGCCGCGCACCAGCAGCGGTGCGTGGCCCAGCGCTTCGATGGCGCTGGCCTCATCGGTGACGCTGTCACCGGCGTGCGCCAGCGCCTGGCGCAACAGGCCCAGGCGGAACATCTGCGGCGTCTGCGCGATCCAGGTGCCGCTGCGATCGAGCGTCGCGGCCACGCGATTGCCGTGATCGGCCTGCTTGAGCGTGTCGGCCAGTGGCAACGCCAGCAGGCCGCCGACGGCGTCGTCGATGCCGGCATCGATCAAACGGTCGATCGCCGCAGGGCGGACCAGGCAACGCGCGGCGTCGTGCACTAGGATCCAATCATGAGGTCGCGCACCGCGCCGCGCCAGCGATGTCAGACCGGCGAAAACGGAGGCGGCACGGGTTGCGCCGCCACATGGCTCGGCCCAACCGTCGAATTCAGGCGCGCTGGCCGCGAAGTCGAGATCGTCGGGCGCCAACACCACGAGCGTGCGGGTGATGCGCGGCACGCGGGCGAGCGCCGCCAAGGTGTGCGCGACCACCGTTTTGCCCGCAACGTGCCGGTACTGCTTGGGCCCTCCTGCGCCCGCACGCTCGCCGACACCGGCACAGGGCACGAGTGCATAACAGGTCGCGTCCCGGTCGTCGTGGGCAGTGGGCATTGGGGTGGATTCTAGAATCCGCGCCTGCATGCAACTGCCGAACATTGCGCCGGGTAAGCGCTATACATTGCCGCGTCCGGTGGGCTCGGCCGATGCGCTGCTGCTCGCGCGCATCGCGCAGGGCTGGGCCCGGCAGGGCCATATCGGCGCCATTGTCAGCGCCGACCCGGCCGACACGCAACGCATGGCCGACGAGCTGCCGTTCTTCGCGCCGGGCTTGCGCATCGCGGTCTTCCCCGACTGGGAGACCCTGCCCTACGACACCTTCAGCCCGCACCAGGACCTGATCTCCGAACGCCTGGCCACGCTGTGGCGGCTGCTGTCGGTACACGATGTCGACGTGGTGCTGCTGCCGGCCACGACCGCGCTGACGCGGCTGGCGCCGCCGGCCTTTCTGGCCGCGACCACCTTCCAGTTCAAGCACAAGGACAAGCTCGACGAAGCCGCGCTGAAATCGCAACTCACACTGGCCGGCTACCAGCATGTCAGCCAGGTGGTGTCCCCGGGCGAGTACGCGGTGCGTGGCGGATTGATCGACCTGTTCCCGATGGGCTCGCCAGTGCCCTACCGGATCGACCTGTTCGACAACGAGATCGATTCGATCCGTACCTTCGACCCCGACTCGCAGCGCAGCCTGTACCCGGTGCCCGAAGTGCGCTTGCTGCCCGGCCGCGAGTTCCCGATGGACGACGCGGCGCGCACGACTTTCCGCGCCCGCTGGCGCGAAAAGCTCGAAGGCGACCCGACCAAGAGCCGCATCTACAAGGATCTCGGCGCCGGCATCGCCACCGCGGGCATCGAGTACTACCTGCCGCTTTTCTTCGAGCAGACCGCCACGCTGTTCGACTACCTCGGCGAGCGCGCCGCGCTGGTGCTGCACGGCGAGATCGACGAGGCGCTGAATCGCTTTTGGACCGATACACGCGAGCGCCATCGCTTTTTGCAGCACGACCCCGAGCGGCCGATCCTGGCGCCTGAAGTGATCTTCCTGAAAGTCGAGGAGTTCTTTGCGCGGACGCAGCCGCATGCGACCCTGGCTTTGCGGGGTGCCGCCGCGGCGAAGGGCTCGACTGAGCCCGCTGACGCAGCGTCGTGGGCCCGCCCGCTGCCTGACGTGGCCATCGACCGCGGCACCACCGCGCCGCTGTCCCTGCTCGAGCGCCACCTCGACAGCACCGCCTCGCGCGTGCTGTTGCTGGCCGAGAGCGACGGTCGGCGCGAGAGCCTGCTCGAACTGCTGCGCGACCACCGCATCGATGTGCCGAGCGTCGACACGCTGGCCGAGTTCGAGGCCGGTGACGAGAAGGTGGCAATCGCCGCGGCACCGCTGGCGGCGGGCTTTGCCTGGCAGCGCGAAGACGGCGCCGCGGCGATCGAGT
>JANMSR010000514.1:0-1810 GCA_031389565.1 Burkholderiales bacterium | reverse complement strand
AACAGCGTCGACTTGCCGGCGCCGTTGGGGCCGATGATGCCGACCAGCGCACCGGCCGGCACTTTGAAGCTCAGGTTGTCGATCAACAGGCGGTCGCCGTAGCCCTTGCTGACGCCGTTGAACTCGATGACCTCGTTGCCCAGCCGCTCGGCCACCGGGATGAAGATCTCGTTGGTTTCATTGCGTTTCTGGTACTCGACGTCGGAGAGCTCTTCGAAGCGCGCCATCCGGGCCTTGCTCTTGGTCTGCCGTGCCTTGGCGTTGGAGCGCACCCACTTCAGCTCTTCCTTCATCGCCCGCATGCGCGCGTCTTCGGTCTTCTGCTCCTGCTCCAGGCGCTGCTCTTTCTGATCCAGCCAGTCGGAGTAGTTGCCCTTCCACGGGATGCCCGAGCCGCGGTCGAGTTCGAGAATCCACTCGGCCGCGTTGTCGAGGAAGTAGCGGTCGTGGGTGATCGCCACCACGGTGCCCGGGAAGCGCAGCAGGAATTGCTCGAGCCAATCGACGCTCTCGGCATCCAGGTGGTTGGTCGGCTCGTCGAGCAGCAGCATGTCGGGCTTGCTCAGCAGCAGCCGGCACAGCGCGACGCGGCGCTTCTCGCCGCCCGACAGCACGCCGATCTGCGCGTCCCACGGCGGCAGGCGCAGCGCGTCGGCGGCGAGCTCCAACTGCAGGTCGGTGTTGTCGCCACCGGTGGCGGCGATCACCGCTTCCAGTTCGGCCTGCTCGGTGGCCAGTTTGTCGAAATCGGCGTTCTCGTCGGCGTACTCGGCATACACCTCTTCGAGCCGCTTCTTGGCCGCCAGCGCGCCGCCGATGCCCTGCTCGACCGCTTCGCGCACGGTCTGGTTGGCGTCGAGCTGCGGCTCCTGCGGCAGGTAGCCGATCTTCAGGCCCGGCATGGCCGTGGCTTCGCCTTCGATCTCCTTGTCCACGCCGGCCATGATCTTGAGCAGGGTGCTCTTGCCAGAGCCGTTGACGCCGAGCATGCCGATCTTGGCGCCGGGAAAGAACGACAGCGAAATGTTCTTGAGGATGTGGCGCTTCGGCGGAACGATCTTGCCGACGCGGTTCATGGTGAAAACATATTGCGCCATTACATGGCCCTCCGGGAGCCAAGCGAGTGGAGGCCACCGAAGGCGGGCAATTGTTTCGACAATACGTACTGGGCCATGGTCTCTCTTGCGCAAAAAAGTGAAACGCGGGCCAGGGGCCCGCAACAGCGTCTATTGTCGCCGCACCGCCACGCTGACCCCCGATTCTGGGTAAGCGGCGTCAATCCAGGATTGACGCGAAGGCCCATGCGCCTCAGATTCACGCGCGTGTCCTGCCCGCATCGCCTGGCATCGGCCGTCCATTTGGTCAACCTTCTGCGCCCAGGCGCCACGGAGTTCAGCATGAAGAGTATTCACCGCCGCGCCCTGATCAAACACATCGCCGTCGCGGCGGCAACGCTGGCGACAGCTGCGGCGATGCTGCCGGCTGCTGCCCAGGGGCGCCCCGATCTGGTCGCTCAGTCGATGCGTGACCGGCCGTTCGTCGGCGGGCAGATGCTGGTGCAGTACCGCCGCGGCGCGAGCGACGCCGACAAGGACATCGTGGTTCGCGGCCTCGGCGCCCAAGTGGTCGACGACGTGCGGCTCGAGTCGGCCCGCAATGATGGCAAGGGTGACCTCCAACTGTTGCGCCTGCCGGTCGGGCTGGCCATTGCAGCGGCGATGCGCGAGGCCGGCCGCGCACCCGCGGTCGACTTTGCCGAGCCGAACTGGGTCTATACGCGTGGCGCCACTTCGAACGACACCTACTACAC
>JANMSR010000464.1:0-2537 GCA_031389565.1 Burkholderiales bacterium | reverse complement strand
TACGGGTATGCCGAGCCGGATTGGGCTGCTCCTTCAAAGCCATGGACGTTCCATCCGCTGTCACCGAACAACAAATACGGCAAATTCACACACGGCATGGGTCTGGGCGACGTCAATGGCAATGGACGGCTCGACCTGCTCGAGAAGAACGGATGGTGGGAACAGCCGGCGTCGCTGGCGGGCGATCCGGTCTGGCGCTTTCACGCCCAGCCGATGGGCACCGGCGGCTCACAAATGCACGCCTACGATGTGAATGGCGATGGCCTGGCCGACATCATCACCGCGCTCGAGGCGCACGGGTTCGGCCTTGCGTGGTACGAGCAATATCGCGACGGCGCCGACATCCGGTTCCGCCAGCACGTCATCATGAACAAGGAGCCTCAGGAGAACAGGTATGGCGTGAAGTTCTCAGAGCTCCACGCCATCGACCTCGCGGACATCGACGGGGATGGCCTCAAAGACATCGTCACTGGCAAACGCTTCTGGTCGCACGGCCGTACCGGCGATCCGGACCGCAACGAGTCAGCCGTGCTCTACTGGTTCAAGCTCGCCAGGAACGGCGATGGCAGCGTCGATTTCATCCCCCATCAGATAGACCACGATTCAGGCGTCGGCACCCAAGTGGTTGCCACGGACGTCAATGGCGACGGGCTGCCCGACATCGTCGTGGGCAACAAGAAAGGCACGTTCGTCCACCTGCACCAGAAGACGCCGGTGACGCGTGAGGAATGGGAGAAGGCCCAGCCCAAGCGCATTCAGACTCCGCGGTGATTCCTGCGCGCTGGCGAATGTCAGGCTTTCGGCCAAGCGAGCGGGATGCCCTGAGCGAGAAGGCGGCTGTGGAGCCCTGCGAGCAGGCTGGCCCTGCTGCGCACCGCGCGCGGCGACAGTGTGCCTGCCGTACAGTAGGCGACGAGCTCTCCCACCGATTCGCCGATGTTCCACTCGATCGGGTGGAGGCGATAGCACCCGTTGGTCAGGTGCGTGGTGCCGATGTTCTTGCACGCCGGCAAGAGGTTCTCCATGCGCTGGGGCAGGAGCGCACCGAGCGGAATCTGAAATGGCCGCGCGGGAAAATCGAGGTAGTTGTCGCCGCCGCTCGATGGGTGCAGGTCAATCGCGTAACTGCCGATGCCGACCGAGTCCGGAAATCGTTCGGCCGTCGCGTCATCCGGCTTGCTGACGCCGCCGACTCGCATCCGCACGTCGGTCGCGACGTGCTGTTCGGCGATCGTGAACTCGGCCTTGATGCGACGGCTCTCCCGCACATACGGGTACTTCGCGAGGCCGTCCGCACTGCCGACGACGTCGGGGCGGAGCCGAAGGCCCTTCCACCCCATCCCGCCATCTGGGCGCGGACACTCGGTCTGCAGCCAGTAGAGTAGCGACAGGCTGAGCTGTTTTGCCCGCTGGATGTGCCGCGCGGCGTCTGCGTCGGGCACATCGATGAGGTTGCCGAGCATGTAGTCGTTCTGCGGCCAGTTCACCAGCGTGATGTCCCCCGCGTAGGTGCCCGGAGCGAAATTGGTGCGATCGATGATCCGCCGGTAGCGGAAGAGCCCGGCGGCCGACGCCGGGTCGAAGCCCATGTTGAACGGCTTCAGCGTTCGCGGCTGCGAGTAGACCAGGCTGAGCAGCTTACCCGGCCACGGCGGTGTCAGCGCGGGCACGTAATCGCGCCAGAAGGTATATTCAGCCGGGCGGTCGATGACATGGTCTTCGCCCTCGAGGTAGTCCATGGCGAAGCAGCAGGTGAACGCTTGCTGGTTCTGCGGTCGCGACTCGAGCGGGGCGTGCGGCTCTCCGGTCACGCGCTGCGATTCGGCGCCCGTGACGTACTCAGTGCGGGTCAGCGGAAGCAGGTCGCCGAGCTCGGTCGCGTCCACGAAGAAGGGCGCGCGCAGAGTGAGATCAGTGCCGCTCTCGGCGCTGCGGACCGAAACCGCCTCGACGCGATCGCGGGTGACCGTCGCGCCGACCGCGCGATGGCGCAACAGGATGCGCAGCCGCCCCCCGGCCGCATGCGGTGCCAGCATAGCTTCGAGTGCTGCGAGGCCGACGCGCGGTTCGTGACAGAGGGTGGAGACGGTCCCGTTGCCAGGGTTGAGCCGCGGATCAGCCTGCGCGGCCATGGTCAGGGGGTAGTTCCGCGCGTAGTAGCTGCGGATCTGATGCCGCAGGGCCTGATAGCTGCGCGTGGCGCCGGCCTTGTCGATCCAAGCGTTCTCGTCGAGCGGAACCCCTTGAGCGGTGAGTTGCCCGCCGATCCAGTCGGTTTCCTCGGTCATGATCACACGGAGGCCGTGGCGCGCGGCGGCCAGCGCGGCGGCGCAGCCGCCGAACCCGCCGCCGATGATGATGAGGTCGGCGGCGAGCTCCCGCGGGCGCGGCTGCGTGCGTGCGCCTTGCGCAGCCGTCGACGACCGGCCGGGCGCCATCGCCGAGGCCAGCACGCCGGCCGGCAGCGCCAAAGTGGCGCGTTCGAGGAAGGTCCGGCGCGACAGCCGTCTCCGAGTCATCTCGACCCACCGCATCGA
>JANMSR010000448.1:0-31713 GCA_031389565.1 Burkholderiales bacterium | reverse complement strand
CCGCAGCCAAGGCTTGCCGCCTTGGCAAGGCTCGCAACGACGCGCCGCGCCCTTGGCGACCCCGGCCCGAAGGGTGAGTACCCCAAACGGGCGCACTCGTCGTTGCAAATGCTCGCCGGGTAGACAACCCGGCTCCGCTTTGCGCCTAGATTGCGCCCGTTTGGGGTGCTCACGCGGGTGCGATTCATATGTCAACACACCCTAGCTTGGGGGCCCCATCCCATCAGAAGTTCAGGGTGCGCTTGTCGACAGCCAACGCAGCCTCCTTGGTCGATTCGGCGAGCGACGGGTGGGCGTGGCAGATGCGCGCGATGTCTTCGCTGCTGGCCCTGAAAGCCATCGCCACGCAGGCCTCGGCAATCAGCTCGCTGGCGTAGGGGCCAACGATGTGCACGCCGAGGATTTCGTCGGTGGCGGCGTCGGCCAGCATCTTCACCAGCCCCGTCGTGTCGCCGAGCGCGCGCGCGCGGCCGTTGGCCATGAACGGGAAGCTGCCCGCCTTGTAAGCCCGGCCTGCGGTCTTCAATTGCTGCTCGGTCTGGCCGACCCAGGCGATCTCGGGGCTGGTGTAGATGACCCAGGGCACCAGGTTGAAGTCGACATGGCCGTGCTGCCCGGCGATGCGCTCGGCCACCGCGACGCCCTCGTCTTCGGCCTTGTGCGCCAGCATCGGGCCCCGCACCACGTCGCCCACGGCCCAGACGCCCGGCAAGTTGGTGCGGCATTCGCCGTCGACGACGATCGCGCCGCGCTCTTCAAGCTTCAAGCCGACCGCATCGGCATTCAGCCCGGTGGTGTTGGGCACACGGCCGATCGAGACGATCAGCTTGTCGACGGCCAAGGTCTGCGCCTGCCCCTTGGCGTCGGTGTAGGCGACGCTGACGCCGCGCTTGCCATTCGTGATCTCGCCGACATTGACGCCGAGTTCGATCTTCAGGCCCTGCCTGGTGAAGGCCTTGTGGGCCTCCTTGGCGATCTGTTCGTCGACCGCGCCGAGGAAGGTCGGCAGCGCTTCGAGCACCGTGACTTGTGCACCGAGACGGCGCCAGACCGAGCCCATCTCCAGGCCGATCACGCCCGCCCCGATCAGACCCAGCGTTTTCGGCACCGCAGGGATGCGCAGCGCGCCGTCGTTCGAGACGATGTTGTCTTCGTCGAACGGCGCGCCTGGCAGCGCACGCGGGTTCGAGCCGGTGGCGACGATGATGTGTTTCGCAACCAGAGATTCGCCGCCCACCGCGATTTCGTAGCCGCCGTTTGCGGCTTTGATGAACGACCCACGGCCATGGAAGAACGTGACCTTGTTCTTCTTGAACAGGTACAGGATGCCGTCGTTGTTCTGCCTGACCACCGTGTTCTTGCGCGCCAGCATCTTCGTCACGTCGATGCTCAGGTCCTTCAGCCCGATGCCGTGGTCGGCGAAGGCATGGCCGGCGTGCTCGAAGTGCTCGCTCGATTGCAGCAGCGCCTTGCTCGGAATGCAGCCGACGTTGGTGCAGGTGCCACCCGGTGCCGGTCCGCCCTTGTCGTTCTTCCACTCGTCGACGCAGGCGGTGGCAAAGCCGAGCTGCGCGGCACGGATGGCGGCGATGTAGCCGCCGGGGCCGGCGCCGATGACGATGACGTCGAATTGCTTGCTGGCCATGTCGTCGCCTTCAGATATCGAACAGCAGGCGAGCCGGATCTTCCAGCGCTTCCTTCATCGCCACCAGCCCGAGCACCGCTTCGCGGCCGTCGATGATGCGGTGGTCGTAGCTCATCGCCAGGTAGTTGATCGGCCGCACGACGACCTGGCCGTTCTCGACCACCGCGCGGTCCTTGGTGGCGTGGACGCCGAGGATCGCGCTTTGCGGCGGGTTGATGATCGGCGTGCTGAGCATCGAGCCGAACACGCCGCCGTTGGAAATCGAAAACGTGCCACCCGTCAGATCGTCGATGCCGAGCTTGCCTTCGCCGGCCTTCTTGCCGTACTCGGCAATCTTCTTCTCGATCTCGGCAAAGCTCATCTGGTCGGCGTTGCGAACGATCGGCACGACCAGGCCGCGGGGGCTGCCCACCGCGATGCCGATGTCGAAGTAGCCGTGGTAGACGATGTCGTTGCCATCGATGCTGGCATTGAGCACCGGGTACTTCTTCAATGCGGCCACGGCGGCCTTGACGAAGAAGCTCATGAAGCCGAGCTTGACGCCGTGCTCTTTCTCGAACTTCTCCTGGAACTTCTTGCGCATCTCCATCACCGGCGCCATGTTCACTTCGTTGAACGTGGTCAGGATGGCGTTGGTGGCTTGCGACAGCAGCAGCCGCTCGGCCACGCGGGCACGCAGGCGCGACATCGGCACGCGCTGCTCGGGGCGCTCGCCAAGATGCGGGGCAGGCGGTGCAGCGACGGCGGGCAAGGGCCGCGCCACCACGGGCGCGGGCACCGCCACCGGCGTCGGCGCCGGCTTCGGTGCGGCCACGGCGGCGAGCACGTCGCCCTTGAGCACGCGGCCGTCCTTGCCGCTGCCGGCCACCGTGCCGGGCGCAAGCTGGTTGTCGGCCATCAGCTTGGCGGCCGACGGCATTGCCACGCCGACCACGCCGGCCGGTGCGGTGGCCACCGGGGCCACGGCCGGAGCGGTCGCCGCCGGTGCGGCGGCGCCGGCCGTGCCCTCGGTGTCGATCTGCGCGATCACCTGTTCGGCCATCACGGTGGCGCCACCGGCCACCACATGCGCGGCCAGCACGCCCGCCGCGGGGGCGGGCACTTCGAGCACGACCTTGTCGGTCTCGACCTCGATCAGGATCTCGTCGATCGCGACCGCTTCGCCGGGTTGCTTCTTCCACTGCAGCAGGGTGGCTTCGGCCACCGATTCGGACAACTGCGGTACCTTGACTTCGATGATTGCCATGAATCTCTCTTGTTGATTACTTGCTCAGCACGAAGCCCTTGAGCTTGCCGAAGGCCTGGTCGAGCAGCGCCTTCTGCTGTTCCTGGTGCAGGTGGGCATAACCCACCGCCGGCGAGGCCGACGCCGGGCGTCCGGCATAGCCGAGCTTCTGACCCTCCAGCATGTTTTCGTGGATGTAGTGCTGGACGAAGAACCAGGCGCCCTGGTTCTGCGGTTCGTCCTGGCACCAGACCACCTCGGTGGCGTTGGGAAACTTCTTCAGCTCGGCGGTGAAGGCCTTGTGCGGAAACGGGTAGAGCTGCTCGACGCGCAATACCACCACGTCCCAGGCCTTTTTCTCGTCACGGCGCTTGACCAGGTCGTAGACGACCTTGCCCGAGCAGGCGATCACGCGCTTGACATTTTGCGGGTCGATATCCGGGTGGTTCGGCCCGATCACGGTGCGGAACTCACCCTTGGTGAACTCGGACAATGGCGAGGTTGCATCCTTGTTTCGCAGCAGCGACTTGGGCGTCATGATCACCAGGGGCTTCCTGAACATGCGCACCATCTGCCGGCGCAACACGTGGAAGATCTGGCTGGCCGTGGTCGGCTGCACGATCTGCATGTTGTTGTCGGCGGCCAGTTGCATGAAGCGCTCCAGCCGTGCCGAACTGTGCTCGGGCCCCTGCCCCTCGTAACCGTGCGGCAGCATCAGGGTCAGGCCGTTGACGCGGCCCCACTTGACTTCACCCGAGGCCAGGAACTGGTCGATCACCACTTGCGCACCGTTGACGAAATCGCCGAACTGGGCTTCCCAGATCGTCAGCGTGTTCGGGTCGGCCGACGCATAGCCGTACTCGAAGCCGAGCACCGCCTCTTCCGACAGGATCGAATCGATGACCACGAACGGGGCCTGGTTCTCGGCCACGTTCTCCAGCGGCACATAGATACCGGCGTCCCATTTCTCGCGGTTCTGGTCGTGCAGCACCGAGTGGCGGTGCACGAAGGTGCCGCGACCGCAGTCTTCGCCCGACAGCCGCACCGGGTAGCCGCTGGCCACCAGTGACGCGTAGGCCAGGTGTTCGCCCATGCCCCAGTCGACGTTGACCTCGCCGCGGCCCATGGCGGCGCGGTCGGCGATCACCTTCTCGACCAGCGGATGGGCCTTGAAGTCCTTCGGCAACGTGGTGATGCGCTCGGCCAGGCGCTTGATCTCGGCCAGCGGCAGCGCGGTGTCGGCCGCGTCGGTCCACTTGCGGTTCAGGTACGGTGCCCAGTCGACCGCATATTTGCTCTTGAAATTGGTCAGCACCGGATCGACCGTGTGCTTGCCGGCATCCATGGCCGCGCGGTAGGCCTTGACCATCGCGTCGGGGTCGTCGGCGGCGAGCAGGTTTTGCGCCACCAGCTTGTCGCCATAGAGCCTGCGCGTGCCGGGGTGCTGCGCGATCTTCTTGTACATCAGCGGCTGGGTCAGGCTCGGCGTGTCCTGCTCGTTGTGGCCGAGCTTGCGAAAGCAGATGATGTCGACGACCACGTCCTTGTTGAAGTGCTGGCGGTAGTCCATCGCCAGTTGGGTGCACAGCACCACTGCTTCGGGATCGTCGCCGTTCACATGCAGCACCGGCGCTTCGATCATCTTGACCACATCGGTGCAGTACAGCGTCGAGCGGCTGTCGCGTGGGTCGCTGGTGGTGAAGCCGATCTGGTTGTTGATGACCAGGTGCAACGTGCCGCCGGTGTAGTAGCCGCGCGTCTGCGCCAGCGCCAGCGTTTCCATCACCACGCCCTGGCCGGCGAATGCGGCGTCGCCGTGCACCAGCACCGGCAGCACCTGGTCGCCGGCCTTGTCGCCACGGCGATCCAGCCGCGCCTTGACGCTGCCTTCCACCACCGGGTTGACGATCTCCAGGTGCGAGGGGTTGAAGGACAGCGACAAATGCACCGCGCCGCCCGGCGTCGAGATGTCGCTGGAGAAGCCCTGGTGGTACTTGACGTCGCCTGAGGGCAGGTGCTCGGGCGCGCTGTGGTCGAACTCGGCGAACAGGTCGGCCGGCATCTTGCCCAGCGTGTTGACCAGCACGTTCAAGCGCCCGCGGTGGGCCATGCCGATGACGATTTCCTGCACGCCCTTCTCGCCCGCGCGCTGCACCAGTTCGTCCATCGAGGCGATAAAGCTCTCGCTGCCCTCGAGCGAGAAGCGCTTCTGGCCGACGAACTTGGTGTGCAGGAATCGCTCCAGACCCTCGGCCGCCGTCAGCCGGTCGAGGATGTGTTTCTTCTCCTCGGCCGAGAAGCTCGGCTTGCTGCGCACGCTCTCCAAACGTTCCTGCCACCAGCGCTTCTCGGTCGGGTCGGTGCAGTGCATGTACTCGGCGCCGACCGTGCTGCAGTAGGTCTCGCGCAGCGCCTGCATGATCTGGCGCAGTGTCATCTGCTCGGCGCCGAAGTAGGTGTTGGCTGTGCTGAATGTGATGTCCATGTCCGATTCGGACAGGTCGTAGAACGCCGGTTCCAGCTCGGGGATCTTCGGCCGCTCGGCACGCTTCAAGGGGTCGAGGTCGGCCCAGCGCGAACCGAGAAAGCGGTAGGCTGCGATCAGCGATTGAACGTGAACCTGCTTGCGCGCGACGGCCAGGTCGGTGCTGCTGGCCTTGTTGGCGAAGGCGTTGGCCTTGGCGCGCTGGGCAAAGGACTCGACCACCGGCGCATGGGCTACGTCACGGCGCTCGGAGCCGTCGGTGGCGGCGACGTTCTGCAGGTTGTCGAAATAGGTGCGCCAGTTCTCGGGCACCGAGCCGGGATTGTCGAGGTAGGCTTCGTAGAGCTCCTCGACGTAGGGAGCGTTGCCCCCGAACAGGTACGAGTTCGACCTGCTTTGCTGCATCATCTTCGCTCACCTTTCGCCGCGGTCTGCGCGGCTTCGATGGGTTGCACAACCTTCCGCGTCCCGGCTTCACCGGTTGGCGGATTAGCGTTGCCGCCTTGCCACGGCGCTCTGCACGAGCGCCGGCAAGGGGACGGGAAGGAACATTCAAATCATAGGGTGGACTCTAGCACTGAAGACGATTGCATCGGGCTGGCGCATTGCTCCAGGCAAGCCCAGCTTGCCCCGCGGTTCATCGGCTCGGACATGGACATGGCAGGCTGCATCGACCGATCTGATTGGTCGCCCTGCATGATTCACACGCGTACGCCGACCTGTGACGCTAGCCTCGCGGAGCCGCGCCTCGAGGGTCGTTTGCTTTCGGCGAGCCAGCGCCTCAGGCACCTGAACTGCATGGCGCGGCGCTCACCCCCGGGACGCAGGCGCGGCGTCTTGCCTTCGCGCGCGTATCCGCTCGAGCGCGACGTCCTCGCGGTTGGCAAGCACAGGCACTCTTGGCTTGGGTTACGTCCAGCAACCGGCCGCCGGTCGGCTGCGCGAGCCATCCGACGGGCCAACTACCCGCGCGGCGCCATGTTCCAGCCGAGAGGCAAACCCTGAGCGCTCATCAGGAGGTGATCGAGCCCATAGAAGAACGCCACCGTGACGGCCAGCACCAGAGCCCACCGGCCGATCGATTTACGCGCATTGAACTTCACTGGTCGCCTCCGTCACGTGGCTGCTTGCGGCGCCCGCCCACCGGTCGGACGCCGCGCCGGGAATGATCGCTTCAGAGCTTGAGTGAGACATCCAGCTTCGTCGCCTCACCCTTCTTGACCACCACCTTCTGCTGGGATTCACCAAGCTTTTCATGCCAGACCTTCACCGCGTAGCTGCCCGGTGGCAGGTTGGCAATCGAGAAGTTGCCGTCCTTGTCGGTAAGCACGGCATAAGGATTCTCGGCCACCATCCAATGCCCTCCCATCCAGGAGTGGATGTCGCACTTGGCGCGCACCAGGCCGGGTCGCTTGATCTGGTCCTTGGCGACGATCAGTTTGGAGCCGGGTTGGATCTTCTTGTTGATGTTGTAGACGCCACTGCTGATGGTGTGGAAGTTATGCCCGACGCTGTCGCTGTTCAGCACCGCTCCCGCAGCGCCCGGTTGCACCAGCAGAATGCGGGGCGAAAAGTGACACTTCTTCTGGTCGTAGGTGAACTCCCCGCCGAAATCCCAGGCTTTGCCTGCGGCGACGCCGACCACGCTGAGCACGACGTTCTGGATGCCGCCGCTGCCGCCGACCATGAGCTCGTCGGAAGGCCGATCGCCACCACAGGCCTGAACGTCTTCGTCGACTTTCTGGATCTCCGGTGCAGGCGGCGTTCCGCTGAAGGTGACGCGACCGGTGATGCTGCCACCGTCTTTGACGCCGCCGGCCATCACTTCGTATTCGGCGGCAGTCGCCGATGTCGCGGCGAAGACAAACAAGCCGCTCAGAAGGAGGGTAAACGGATGGGGTGATTTCATGTGCAGTCTCCAGGTTGTGGTGTGGACAATTGCATCGACCGGTGACAGTTCGGTGACATCGGAGCAGGCTAGGTCTGCTGCTCGCGCCGGCCCTTGCGGCGTTCGCTGCGGACCCACGCAAATCCGGCCAGGAAGAAGGCCAACGAGGTGCCGACCGACGATCCGATTATCCGCGTGTAGTCCGTCTCGGGCGGCAGCAACAGCCAGAACCAATGTGTCAGGCTGTGCTTGGAACCGACCTCGCCGTTGTTGCCGTCCCAGTTCGCGAACGACACCGGGATGAACTGGCCCTTGCGGAAGACAAGATCGCCAGGGCCGCCGGCATTGCCTCCCGGCGCTGAGGCGGCGTTGTCCTGTTCCACGCCGCGCGGGCGCTTCATCAGCACGCGCCAGCGGCCATCCTTCCACTGGCCATTCACCACGAGGTCTTTGCCGTTCGCGCGCTGGTTCAACTTGGCGTCGGGGCCAGTGGCGTCGAACAGTCGCGCGCCGGGCTCGACAGGCGGTTCGACCGACCCGGCGTTCCAATACCAGATCGTCGTGTGATGGTCGGCGTCTCCATGGCGATAGAGCGGTTTTTCGACCGGCGCGGTGGAATACGCACCCTCCTTGGGGAACTGGATTGCCAGCGCGTCCGAATACATCTTTTCGCTTCGGTTCGGAAGCTGGGACATCACCGGTCCGCCGGGGCGACTCTCGGTGCGGTCATTCACCTCCAGCAGGAATGCGATCTCGCGCTCGTTGTAAAGAGTGCGCACCGTGATCGCATCGTTGAGCGGCGTGAACAGGCGCCCTTCCTTGATGATGTTGGGCACCAGCCTGAACGTGCTGGCCGGTACCTTCTCCCATGCTGCGTCGTCGACGCTGGTCGGCAGTTCGAGCGTCGACTCGACGGCCTCGATGACGTTGCGCTCTCCGGGCCGGACCGTGCCCTCGCGCAGCGAGTAGGCGTAGTTGGCGACGTGCCAGCGGTCTTCCGGCGAGATGGCGTCCTTTTCACCCGCCTGGACTGCCCCATGCGCGGGCATCGGCGTGCCGCGAATGCCGATCGACAGGCGCGTGAGGATGTTGCGGATCGTCGCATCGCGCTGCGCGACACTGGGAGCGCCCTGATCGGTTTCGGACTGAACCTCGGTGTTGCGCCAGGTCCAGGGCTTGGTCAGGTCGCGCGACCACACGCGATGGCCCCAGTCGTCCTCGAGCAGTTTTCCGGACGTGAGGTTGCCGCGACCCTCCTGGCCATGGCATTTCCTGCAGTTCTCCTCGAAGACCGGCTTGCCAAGGGCCACCGACTCCGCAGAGTACGGAATCTGGCCTGTGGTGGGTTCGGCTTCAGTGACGACGCGCAGATTGGTCTTGAGATAACGCCCGTCCTTGTCGAAATCTTCTTTCTTGGCGTCCTTGGGCGCCCAGGCACCGGTCGTATCGAACTGCTTGACCACCGCCACCAGGCCGTTGATCTGTTTGTCGCTCAGCACGCTGGACCATCCCGGCATGCTGGTTGCGGTGAGACCGGACTTGATGGTCGCAAACAAGTCGCTGTCCAGCGGCGGGAGGTCACCGGGCGATGTCTTGTACTTCCACAGACCGCCCGTGAAATCGCGCGGTCTGGGACTGAGGAATTCCGCGGCCGGCCCGTCGCCTGCACCGGTGTCGCCGTGACAGACCGCGCAGCGGAACTTGTAGATGTCCGCGTCGCTCATGGCGGCGCGTTGTTCGGCGACCTTGTCCTTCATCGTCGTGACCGCCTTGGAGATGCCGGCATCCCACATGCGCGGAACCTGCGCCACGTTGTCGTAGATAAAGGTAATGACGTTCCAGACCTCGTCCTCGCTCAGCATCTCGTGCCAAACGGGCATGGCCGAGTTCCAGGGCATGCCGCCCTTGGGCAATCCGGGGCCGCCGGTGGTGATGCGCCAGAACAGGAACGACTCCTGCAACTGCGCCACCGTGCCGACATCGCGGAAGTTGGTCGGCAGCGGATCAAAGCCGCTGGCGAAGTGGCCCGCGCCGCTCAGCATGTCGCCATGGCAGTAAAAGCAGTTGCGGTAATAGACCTCGCTGCCCGCCCGAACGGCCTCGCCATACATCTTCCATGCGTTGTCGGGGTCGGCGGCGAGTTGCTTGAGCACAGCCATGCGCACCGGATTCTCGAGCGTCGTCAGGTCGTAGGTCTTGTTGTAGACCTTCACGTTGGAGGGCGGGGCCGGATGAATCTGGCGCAGTTCGAGAGGCTTTTCGCTCGACGGCTTGATTGCGCCGTAGACGACATAGCCCGCAATCAGCGGTATCACGAGCAACAGCGCCCAGCGCAGCAGCCACTTGCGGTCGTCGCGCAATGTCGAGACGATTGGCGCCTTGAATTCGCTCCATCGCCGCTCCTCGCTGGAGTAATACAGCATGACGCCGATGGTCACGATGATCATGTAGGCGACCATCATCGAGCGCGGCATGAACGGCGGGAATGCCCAGCCGAAGAGCAGCCAGGCGCCGACGAGCACGATCACCGCCTGCCAAAAAGCCGGAACCCTCATGTTCACGATTGCGCACCCTTCTGAGTGGCCAGAAAGCGGACGATCAGTTCCAACTCGGTGATCGTCATGGCCGGAAAGTCCGGCATGATCGGCGGGAAGCCCTTGGCGATCTCGGCCTTCGGATCGACGATGCTGGTGCGAATCTGCTCGATCTTCAACCGCTTGCCGACGTCTTTCAGGCTCGGCCCGATGGGTGAATCGGTCTTCAGTATCGAATGGCACGCCGCGCAGCCGAATTTGGCAATTGCCTCCTCGGCGCTTTGCGCGACCGCCGGCTTGGCCGCTTCATCCTTGGACTGCGCCGCGGCTGCGCCGGCGTCTTTCGGCAATTCGACCGTCACCGGGTTGCCGTCCTTCTTTTGCAGGTAGGCAATGAGCGCCGTGATCTCGACCTCGGAGAGTTGGGTCGGCGGCTGGTCGATGGCCGGCATCGGCGACTCGGAATCGTTGGAGCCCTTCTTGCCGAAACCGGCGACCACATAGGCACTCGGTTGAATCATCGATTCGCGCAGGTAGCCTGCTGCGTCCTTGGCCTTGCCCTGGTAGCGCGGATCGGCGGTCCGCTCCAGCGATACCTTGACCACGTCGTAGGACAGTAGATCCGGCGCGCGGCCCAGCGCGTTGTGGCACAGCGTGCAGGTCCCCTTGCCCGCATAAAGCTTCTCCCCCAAGGCGACCAGCCCATCGATGGTCAGCTCGCCGACGGCGATCTCCCGGTCATCGGGCGCGTCGCCCCTGGCCTGCGGCAGAACGTAGGTCACGGAGGCAAACAGCAGAATCAGCGCAACGCTGAAGCCCAAAATTCTGATCAAGACCTTCATGCCGGACTTTCTGCCGCTGCGAACTTGCCACCGACCGCCGGAGCGGCCTGCTTGATGCCGCTGAGATTGGCGATCCAGAAGATGAAGAGCAGGAAGACCAAGAACAACAGCGTGACCCCGGTGACGACATTACCCACGGTTTGCAGCGGGGGTATGAAGTTGTCGGGTGAGTTGTCCTTCATGACCGAATAGACATGCCAATGCGTGCGCACCGACGAGCGGATGTAGCCCATCAGCGCCATCAGCCACGTGAAAGCCACCGGAAGGACGAACAGCGCGTATTGCGCCCGGTCCGATACTTTCCCCCAATGAACGGGCAGAGCTTTCGCGCCCTTGAACATCAGGGTGTCGATGACCACGCCCGCGACGATCACGACGCCGGTCGACACCACCTGCAACACGCTCGAGCCCACCTTGTAGACGGTGTTGGTGAAATAGCCGTAAAAGACGCCAGCGAATATCACGTTGGCGCACGCGACGATATAGATCGCCGTCATCAAGGTGTTGCCCCAGTCGGCCCAGGCGACGGTGATCACCTTGTCAGAACGCCGGTACAACTGAAAGGACATGAACGTGAAGATGAGCATCAGGAACACCGCAATGTTCTTGGCCGGCATGATGCCCAGCGGAGCCAATACCGGGTGGTTGCCGCCACCCAGCTTGGCGACCTCGGATGCGCTGTAGATGATGTTGTGCGGTGTCACCCAGACCAGAAAGCCGAGCACCAGCACCGCGGCGATGTACTTGATGAGCCAGCGGTAGCGCTCGCCCCCTTCGGTGCGGGCCATGCCTGACCACAGGTAGTAGTTGCCCGACAGCAGAATCGTGCAGATCAGAACCGCCTGGATCACGAACAGCCACGCCAGGATGCCGCCCATGGCCAGGATGCCCATCTGCTGCGAATAGGCGTAGATCTCAGCCATCATCCAGTAGCCCGCGAACGGCAGCGGCAGGAAGGCCAGGATCGCCGTGAAGTTCGAGGTGTAGCCCATCCAGTCGTAGTGGGCCTTTTCAGCGGGTGTCTTCGCAGCCAGGAACTTGAATGCCGCATACGCACCGACCACCGCGCCGCCAAAGGCGATGTTGGCGAGAAAGCGATGCAGGTTCAGCGGGTTCCACAGCGGGCCCTTCATGATGGCCCAGATGTCTCCGACGACCGCGCCGGTCGCCAGATCGATTCCGGACGGCGCCATCATGAACGTCGACCATGAGTTGGCGACGACCAGCAGCGTGGTGCCGACGCCGTTGAGCAACAACCCCAGCGTCAAATGCACCCACTTTCGGTTGCCGTAGCGCAGTGCATCCCAGCCGTAGTAATAGACGTAGAGCAGCATGCTCTCAAGAAAGAACAAGATGGCATAGACCAGCGTCTGGGATCCGAACGCACGCATCATGTAGGCCATGAAGTCCGGATACAGCAGGAACAGGCTCAAGGCCAGCGTGCCGCCGAACAATGCCGTGATGGCGTACGCGGTCAGGCTGATCTTCATGAACTCGTGCGCCATGTCGTCGTATCGATCGTCACCGGAGTTGAATCCGATGAGTTCGATGACCAGCACGAAGATCGGCACCGCAAGAACCAGGGCGCCGAAGAACAGGTGCATCTGGGCAACTACCCACACGATCGAGCGGCTGCTCACGCCGATGTTTGGATAGTCTGCGCGTCTGGGCTTCGGAGCCGCTATCGGCGCTGCCTTGGACTCCTTCTTCGCGGCCTCAGCGGCAGCCGGTGCGCCCTGCTGTGCGGCACTTGCGCCCGCAGCCTGCGCGGCCTGCGCAACAGATGGCAACGCCGCACTGGCCAGCCCGATCGCAGCCCCCAACACTGCGCCGATCACAACTCGCCAAGTGGTCTGCCAGGAAAGACTGCGCGGCAGGAGTCTCATTGTTGTTCGCTCCAGTCAGCCATGAGTGCCGCTCGTGCCGCCTGAATAGATCAGCAGCCACCAGAAGAAAACCAGCACGATGATCAGCGTCGCGAAGAAAAGCGGCTTGCCCCAATTCGCTCCGCTCTTGCCGTGGCCGCGAGCGGGTTCATCGACTGGTTCTGTCAAAGCCACTGGGCACCCCTTGTGTAATTGACGGCAAGCCTGAGCGGCAGATTTGTGTCGATCAACATGTCACTTGTCTTTTTTCGCTTTGGTGTCTGAGGCCAGGCAGCGGCCACATCCCGGCTCGTCCACTTCCTGACCGCCGGCGAGCGCGGGGCCCTGCACGCCGCTCACTCGCGCGAGGAACTCGCTGACTTCGGCGAGGTCCTGAAAATAGATCTCCTCGGACCCCTGGATGTGCTGGACATGCCCGCGCCACTTGGGATCTTGGCCTTCAGCGTGCTCGAGCCAGATCCGGGCGACGAACGATTCAATGATTTGTGATCTGACCATCGAGAGCGGCTCTGGACCCACATGATTTGAAATAAGTGAGTGATATCAGATCAGCCGGCAGTGACAGTCTGGTTACGCAGACGCAACAAACCTCGCGCCGCCCGGCCGCAGCCTGAGCGCGTCAACGCGAGGCGAGGTTCGCG
This sequence comes from Burkholderiales bacterium, assembly GCA_031389565.1. Classification (GTDB taxonomy): domain Bacteria; phylum Pseudomonadota; class Gammaproteobacteria; order Burkholderiales; family Burkholderiaceae_C; genus CADEEN01. The sequence continues at coordinate 18,567 of JANMSR010000448.1, read as the reverse complement.
GAGACGAAAGTGCGCTGGGTGAAATCGGTCATTGCGCAGACGAGCGGCAACGTTGTTGCTCGCCAATGGAGCAGAGCCTGCTCAGACCTGCGTTGCGAATGCCGCCGTGTTGGCAGGTGAGACTGCCCTGAGCCGGCGAGGCACACGATTGCTGCTGCGCCAATATGCGTCGGTACAGACGCTCGGTCTCGGGCATCGGCTCGACGCCGAATTCTCGCGCCAGCACGGTGTGACAGTGACGGTACTGGGCGATCGCCCAGTCGGGACGCTCGAGACACAGGAAATGCTGCATCAGCGCGCGGTGAAAACTCTCGCGGCATGGATCGTGGACGAGGCCCTTGCGACACGCCTGCACGGCCTCGGAATATTCGCCGCGCTCGGCATGGCACTCCGCCTTGCGTGTCACCATCTCCATGTAAATCTCGCCCAGGCGCTCGCGCTCCTCGGCGCACCAATCGGCGAACGTGTCTTGTTCTAGATAGTCGCCGCGGTACAGGAATTGAGCCTCGTCGTAACAACGCAAGGCCTCGTCACCGCGACCCTTGCCTTGCAGTGAACGACCTTCGGCGACGAGCTTCTCGAACTGGCTGGCATCGACCCAAACGGCATCGCGTTTGAGCAGGTACGCATTGCCGACGGTCTGCACCGCATCTTCGCCGGCACCGGCGGCGCGCAGCTGCGTGCGCAGGTAGTACATCGTGACCTTGAGCCGACCCCAGCCTCGCTCTTCATCGACATCGGGCCACAGGCAATCCAGGATCCGTTCGCGGTGGACGGGCCGATCGAGCTGCGTCACCAGGTACTTGAGCAACGTAACCGCCTGCCGGCGCTTCCACTTCTCGAGCACGATCCCGCGCCCGTTGGCCGTCAAGCCGAACTTGCCCAGCGCAAAGACCTGCAGTACCCCATGCAGCGGCGCATGCACATGCCGGGTTTCGCATTCACGCAGGAACACGACCGCGACGACGCTGCCGCTGGGCGCCCCCTGCGACTGCCCCGGCATCACCAAGGACGAGTAGCCGACGCTCAGCCAGGCGCCGTCCTTGCGCATGATGCGGCAACTCGGCACGCCGCGCGGCCGGCAATCCCGAAAACACTGAAACATCTCGCAGTTGGGCATGCACAGCGGCTCGCCGCCGGGCAGTACGGACCGAAGCACATCGGCGCAGCGCCGGCCGATCACCTCGTCGGGCGCGTACCCGAGAAGCTGTTCTGCCCCGCGATTCCACGCCACCACCTGGTGCCGATCGTCGATGGCGAAGGCGGCATCCGAGGTGAACTCGATCAACTGCGCGACCGCGGGCGCGCCGAACTCATGCATGCGCGGCGCGGGCGTTGAATCGAACATCGGCGCTCTCAATCCGTACTTGTCTTAGAAGAACAAGTGCAAATCGAAGAAATACGCCGTGAAACTCTGACTAGAGTCTTGAGGGACGCCCTTGTTGCGGCGCAGGCCGGCCCGAAGCTGCGTGAACTGGTTGATGAACGGCTCGTACACCAGGCTGTTGCGCACGCGGGCGTTTTCGAAGATCGCGGTCGACGGGTCGTGATATTCATAGGTCAGCTTGAGGTTGTTTCCTCTGAACATCAGAAAGTTGAGTTCGAGGATCGAGACCCGTTGCGTGGCACTCGGGGCTTTGACCTCGCCCACTTCGGCAAGAACGCCCACGCGCCCGAACTGAGCGCCGCCGTTCAGCCCGGTAATGGTGGTACTGGCGCCCTGCGCGTTCTTGTTGGTCGAATACGAAGCGCCCAATCGGAAAATCTCGCTCACATAGGCCGCCGAGCCCGTGATGCGCTTGGATCGGTTGGTTTCCTGCGATGATCCCGTGCCGTTGGTGGCCGCGAGATGCAAGGCCCAGGGCCCCGGCTCAAAGCCGAACTCGACACCCACGTCGGTGATCCCATAGGTAAACCCCGGCACTGCCCGCGTGAAGGCCACGTCGTCCTGAAGGCGAAGTCCATACGGGAGAAAGAACTGGCCGGCCTTGACGTAGTAGGGCTGGTCCTTGACCTCGCCCTTGAGCAGACCGAAGATCTCGCGCGCGTCGCCGCCCTCGGCAAGCGTTTGATACAGCAGGACGCGTTCGGGGATGATGTCGACTTCGAGATAGAGGGTTTGCTTGCGCTGGTTGAACGTCTCACTGGGCGTGAGGCCGCGCGTATTCCTTCGCTCGAACAGCGCCCGGAAGTCACCGCCGATGGCGATGAACTCGTTGAGCCGGCCCGAGAAGAAACTGTTCTGCGAATCGGTCTTGACTGGGTTGTCGGCTTCGTCGTCCACCTTCTTCCCCGGCAGCCGCCATTCGAGGAATTTGTTCGCCAGCCTGGTCTGCACATAGACGTTCGCAAAATCAGTGCGTTTGCCACCGCCGGTCATGTTGACATGGCACTTGGAGCACTTGTAGCCCTCCTGGATCGCCAGATAGGGTTCGGCCCTGGCGCCCGAGGCCGCGGCCAGCAGCAGCAGGCCCGCGACGCAGGCGAGCAGGAACGCAAACAGACTCTGCGCGCGCAAGAATCCTTTTCTTGTTGTCGGTCTCATGTCTCGATTACCTCGCACGTTGTAAACATCGATTTGTGGCGCAATTCAATGACCCTGGCCGGACGACACACCGGGATCGCGAATGCGTCACGCGCAGAATCGCTTGTGCCGGCCTGCCGGTCGTTGCCCGCGGCTAGCAGCCCGGGGCACCGTCGCCGATCCAGTCGCGAATATTCTTGATTTCTGCCGCCGTCAGCGCCGGGTTACCCGCCGGCATGCGGGCGCCGACAATGGCGTCGCCCGCGGCGGGTCCTGCACCCTGAATCTTCCAGACCACATAGCTCGCGTCAGGATTGCCGCGGTCGACCTCCTTCAGCCGGGGTACTTCGACGCTCGCCAGGCCGCCGCTGACGTTGGCGCAAGTGGCAGCCCGTGAACTCCAGTCAAGACCCAACGGCGCCGATGCGCCGGTGTGGCACTGAGTACAGACGCCGCCAAAGACGTTGGTCTGCACCCACGCCAGCGTGGCGTCGACGTTTCCGCTCGCGCCCACGGTCGTGCCCGCCCCCGAGGCCGCTCCTGCAGGCGGTGCCGGCGTCGGCAGGTTGCCGGTTTCATCGAGGCCCTGACCATTGCCCGCCCCGCCGCAGCCGGCCAACAGCACTGCGGCCAACAGACCGGCCATCAGCGGGACAAGAAATGGTTGACGGGATTGCAGCGCTAGCGTCATCGATTGACTCCTGTGATTCGCTCGTGCTCGAGCATCACTTCGGTGATCTTGCGGCCTTGGCGTCGGCCGGCGGATGTCGAACCTGGTTCGGGTTCTCCTTGAACAGCCAATAACTGATTCCCTTCTGTTCCAGCGACTGGATGAAATCGATCAATTGCCAGCGCTCGTCGACCGTCAATTCATCGAAGGCGGGCATCGGCGTGCCGTTCAGCCCGGTCGTGAAGACTTTGAAGATGTCGCGATCGCTCTTGCCGGACTTGAGATGGCGACGCGTCAGGTTGGCGGGCTTGATCGGGTCATGCCAGTCGTCCTCTAACTTGTTGGCTTCGGTGCCATCGGCGGCGCCGACTTTGCCGTGGCACTTCACGCAGTCCTGGTCGATGTAGATCTTCTGCCCCGCGGCGATCGACGCCGCACTGCGTTCAAACGGCCGATCCTCCGGGATCTGCACGATGTCCTTGGGCTTCGGGCGCGACTTCGGATCTTCGAAGTACGGAGAGAACGCCTTGACGTACTGCACGACGGCCTTGATGTCGTTCACCGACAGCACATCCTTCCAGCGCGGCATCTCGGTGCCCGGCAGACCCTCGCGAACCGTGTGTTCCAGATCCTCGTCGAGCGGCAGCGAGCCGCTCACCGTGGTGCGGAACTTGTAGACACCGCGGCGAAAGTTTCGTGGCGCGGGGTCGAACCCCTGCGCGGCAGGCCCCGCGCCGTCACCGCGGATGCCGTGACAGGGTGAACAGGCCTCGAAGTAGACCTTCCGGCCCCGCTCGAGCTGCGCCTTGCGGGTCAGGCTCTCGACCTTTGCCTGCAGGTCATCGATGGTCGCCTTCATCGACTGGTCCTGGCAAACGCCCAGTGTCGGTGTCAGTAAGATCGCAACTGACCCGGCGACAAGGATCGAGCGCAACCCGGGGAGCAACGCATTCTTCGCTGTTTGTGTCATGGATCCCTCGTCAATAAAGCTGCTGCGGCGAAGCCGCAATTCGCCGCAACAGCGGGCGCGCTGAGCAGCGCGTGGTCAGCCACGTTGGCCTCGATACACGGTCAATCATGGCGGACATGTAGCGCCCGCCGGGCACAGCGGCGCTCCGTTGAGGATCCAGTCGCGAATGATGTTCAATTGCGCCTGGCTGAGCGCCGGCATGCCAAAGGGCATCCGTTCGGCGGGGTCGCTGTCAGTGACCCGCTGCCACAGCTTGCTGTTGTCCAGACGGAACGGCCGAACCTCATCGCCATTGACCACGCGGGCGTAGCTGTCGGCAGTGAGCACCACGCCCTTGGGCGGGCAATCGAAGTCGCGCCCACAGCGCGGGCTCGAAGGCGTTTGGCTGTGGCACAGGGTGCAGACCTGCAGGGTTTCGGTCCATACGTACATCCAGGACCCGACGGGATAGACCGGCCCGACCGGGGCACTGGCGGTGGCGTCTGCCGGAGTACCGAGCGGCGCGCCGTCGCGGATCCACTGCTCGACGGCAGCGATCAGCGCCGGATCGAGCGCAACGCCGGTCGCTGGCATGCGCACGCCCTGAATCGCTTGCCCGGCCGGCCCTTGTCCGCGCAGCTTCCACATCAGGTAGCTGGCGTCGGGGTTGCTCGCGGCAACCTCCAACATACTTGGAATCTCGGTGCTCGAGCGCCGATTCGTGACGACCGCGGCGTACTGATCCACGTCCCACGACAGGCCCGCAGGCGCGGCAGCTCCGCTATGGCACATCGTGCAGAAGCGCTGAAAGACGTTGGCCTGCACGCCATACCAGGTGGGCACGATCGATGAGGGCGTGGCCGTGCCGCCGCCACCAGTGGGTGGCGGGGTCGTCGTGCCGCCGCCAGTGGGCGGGGGTGTGGTCGTGCCGCCGGCCGTGGCGTCCGCGGGCGCACCCAGCGGCGCGCCGCTGAGAATCCACTGCTCGACCACGGCGATCAACGCCGGATCCAGCGCAGCGCCGAAGGCCGGCATGCGCACGCCCTGAATGGCCTGGCCGGCCGGGCCCTGTCCGCGCAGCTTCCACATGAGGTAGCTGGCATCGGGGTTGCCCGGACCGATCTCGCGCAGGGTCGGGATCTCGGTGCTCATGCGCGCGTTGGTCACGATCGCGGCGTACTGGCCGACTTCCCAGGACAGGCCTGCCGGCGGGTTGGCGCCGCTGTGGCAGACGGTGCAGTACCGCTGCAGGATGTTGGCCTGCACGCCATACCAGGTGGGGACGATCGATGAGGGAGTGACCGTGCCGCCGCCTGTGGGTGGCGGGGTCGTCGTGCCGCCGCCGCCAGTGGGTGGCGGGGTCGTCGTGCCGCCGCCGGTGGGCGGGGGTGTCGTCGTGCCGCCGGCCGTGGCGTCCGCGGGCGCGCCCAGCGGCGCACCGGCGCTGATCCACTGCTCGACCACGGCGATCAGCGCCGGATCCAGCGCAGCGCCGAAGGCCGGCATGCGCACGCCCTGAATGACTTGCCCGGCCGGGCCCTGTCCGCGCAGCTTCCACAGGATGTAGCTGGCAGCGGGGTTGCCCGGATCGATCTCGCGCAGGGTCGGGATCTCCGTGCTCATGCGCGCGTTGGTCACGACCGCGGCGTACTGGCCGACTTCCCAGGACAGGCCCGCCGGCGGGTTGGCGCCGCTGTGGCAGACGGTGCAGTACCGCTGCAGGATGTTGGCCTGCACGCCATACCAGGTGGGGACGATCGATGAGGGAGTGACCGTGCCGCCGCCTGTGGCGGGAGGTGTCGTCGTGCCACCGCCGGTGGCTGGAGGTGTCGTCGTGCCGCCACCTGCGGGTGGCGGCGTCGTCGTCCCGCCACCTGCGGGTGGCGGCGTCGTCGTCCCGCCGCCTGCGGGTGGCGGGGTCGTCGAGTCGACAACCGGGTTCGACCCCGAATCGCCGCCACAACCGACGGCGAACACGGCGGCCAAACTCAGTACGAATGCGGGAATCAGCCGACCGAACTTTCGCGCCGCGCGGTCGCGCCAATCAATGCTTGATCCGGATTCGCTCGCGCGCTCGCGGCGGGTGGTGGGAATGTGATTTGACATGGGCTGTTTCTCCGCGGTAAGGCGCCCAAAGCTAGGTAGCGAATCCTCGTCCCTGCTCCGATGCGCGACTTGATCTATGTCCAATTACTAGCGCAAGCTGGCTGTTTCTAAGGGTTACCCCCAGCAAACGAGTGACGTGCGAATGACCCGGCCCATGACCACGCGATCTCGAAACGCAACACTCGCTCAAATGCCGACGCACGATGAATGCGAGCGAGTGAGCACACGACCGCAATCGCCGCGCAAGAGAACCGCCTGCGCAATCGTGCCGACTCAGCGGCATAGCTGCTCCAACTGGTCTCGCACGCGCGCCAGGTAAACATCCTGCGCCTCGTCGGCAGCGCGCGGCACGAGGAATGCCAGCTTGGCAGCGATCATGTGATCGCGACGCGCCGCCTCGCCGACCGTGCTGCTCGTGGCGACGACGGCGGCCAGACGCTGCAACGCAAGCTCGGGTTGCTGGCAATATCGCGGCAGCAATACCTGCGCCGCATACCAGTCGCTTGCATTGAAAACGAGCAATAGCGCCACGAGTACGAAGATCACGAGGCCCACCGGCCGAAAACCCGCCCCATGGGGTTCACCCGCCGCGGATGTATCGCACGTCGACATGTTCAACGAATCGCCGCCGTCGCGGTGGCGATAGACGGCGTGCCCATCGACGCCCGCGCCGGGACACAACTACGCGGCGCCGCGATGTCCCGATGCCGCAGGATCTTGGTGGCGGCGAGTTCGGCACACAGCATCCGATCACGCACCGAGACGCCACCCTTGTAATTGGCCTCCAAATGAAGACCCGGCAGGTTCGCCAGGCGACGATCGATCGCCTGCAATCGCTGCGTATAAGCGCCATGGTAGAGCGGCAAGGCGCGCGGATGAGATTCGATGTGAAGCATTTCGGGCTCGGCTCGAACGCCCAACAGCGCACGCAGCATGTGCATGACCGCCTCCAGCGAACGCCCAGCGTCCCAATGCGCGGCGGCCGGATTGCGTGCGCCGCCGAGATAGGTGGTCAACAGCACGCGTCCCGGTGGGGCCTGCTCCGGGAACAGACTGCTCATCCACAGGCAGCCGTTGGCTGCGAAACCGCTGCGCCGGGGCACCAGGAACCCGCTTCCATCGAGCGGGTGCGCGATTTTTGCGCTGTCGAAACCCGTATGCACGACATGGATCGGCGCGTATTCGATCGCGCGCAACAACCCGGCGAGCTCGTCGTCCAACTCGCCGACTATGTTTGCCGCGGCGTCGGCCGGCACGCTCAGGACGAGTTGTTTGGAGAACGCAGTGTGCACGGCGCCGTCCTTCGTGCCCTTGGCCATCCAACCGCCGCTGACCGGCCAGACCTCGCTGACGCGCAGCTCGTTTCGCACGCAAAAACCGCCCTGGCGCTCGAGCGTCTCGACCATCGTCTGCATACCGCCGGCAAACGAGAACATCTCGGGCCGCCCCCCGGCACCGCGGCGCGCAAGCCTTGCGCGCAGCGCGCCGATGAGCAGGCTGCCGTAGCGCTGCTCGATTGCGGTGAGCCTGGGCGTCGCCGCCTGCGCCTGCGCGAGATCGACGTCGCTGGCGAGCGGCCCTGCCACATAGGGCTCGAAGAATTTTTCGAGAAACTCCCTGCCCAGGCGGCGGGTGATGAACTCGGCCACGCTCTCGTTCGGATTGTCGGCGCGCGGCACCAGCGGCTCGGCCAACAAGCGCAGCTTGCCCAGCGGAGTGAACAGCGGAGTCCTCAGCAACTCGCCGAGCCGCGAAGGCACGCCGTGCAATCGACCGTCGTCGAGCACGTAACGCTTGGCCGTCGGAGCGCGGGCTTGCTTGAGTGCCTCAAGCCCTGCATCGCGCAGAAAGGGATCGATTTCCGAGCGAAAGTTCACCACCATCGAGGCGGCACTTTCCATCCGGTAGCCCTCGCTTGTGGCAGTGCGAATCTTCCCGCCCACGCGGTCGGCGGCCTCCCACAGTTCCACCGAAAGTCCGGCGTGTGCCAGGCGATGCGCGACGGCCAGCCCCGAAATGCCGCCCCCAACGACCAGTGCGTCCAATTCGTTCATGCCTGCTCTGGCTCGCGTGTGGATGCGGCACCCGGCCCGTACAGCGGCCACTTCGGCGGACCATTCGGCCCGAACCGGGCGGCAGCGAGGTCTGACAGGTGGCGGCATGTGACGCAGTCGTCGCCCTGAGCGCTGACGTGGGCCTCGGCGCGCTTCTTGACCATCTCGCGCAGCATGCCGGGCACGCGCGAAAGGCGTTGCTCGGCATCCGCCGACCAGCGCAGTGCGACGCCGGTCGAACTGACCAGTGGCTGAATAACGGCCTGGCCCTGCGGTTCGTAGGCACACAAGTCATCGGCATCCATCAAGCCGCCGCCATTGGCGAGCGGCCGCGCGCGACAACCGCCGCAGAGCATGCGGTACTCACACACGCCGCACTTGCCGGTGAGTTGCGGCGCGCGCAGGCTGGCGAAGTCCGCGGCATCGGTCCACAGCGCGCTGAAGGCGGTCTCGCGGATGCTGCCGACCTCTTGCTCGATATACGGGCACGCGGTGACGCCTCCGCGATGGTTGACTCGCGCATAGTGGACGCCTGCGATGCAGCCGTCGCCGTCGCGCCCGCTGATTCGATTGATCGCCGCTTGCGGCTGCAGTTGATGCGCCACGCGCTTGTAGTGCGGCGCGCAGCGCGGCCGCACGATGAGGCCGGGGTAGGCAGACTGCGCCTGGATCAGATCGCGCAGCAGCACTTCATAGCGCTGTGGAGTCAGGTCGACGACCGAACGCGCGCGGCCGACGCAGACGAGAAAAAACACATTGAGCGACCTTGCGCCGCAGCTGCGCGCGAACTCGACCATCGCCGGCAACTCGTGCGCGTTGCGGTCGGTGACAGAAAAGTGCAGCTGGAAATCGATGCCCTGTCGGCGGCAGCGCTCGATGCCCGCCATGGTCTTGGCCCAGGCGCCCGCTCGGCCGCGGAAGCGATCGTGGCAGTCTGGGTCGAGCGAATCCAGGCTGATGCCCAGGCCCAACACGCCGGCGGCCGTGAGTGAACGCAGGCGCTGTTCGCTGAGCAGCATCGCGTTGGTGCCGACCACGATCGGCAAACCCAGCGCGGTTCCATGGCCGATGAGCGCCTCCAGATCCTTGCGCAGCAGCGGCTCCCCTCCCGTGAGAACCACCATCGTGCCGCGCCCCAGCGACGTGACGTCGTCGAGCAGGGCCTTGACTTCGGCGGTGTCGAGCTCGTCGTCGTCGCCCTGGCGCAATGTCTTCGCATCGAGATAACAATGCGCGCAATCCAGGTTGCAGCGCCTTGTCAGGTTGATCGCGAGCAGCGTGAGGGCGGGGCTTTCCTGCCCCTCAGTCGTCACGGCGCGGATCCTCTGGATCGAGGTGGAACATGCCTTGCGCCTGCCACTCGCGCTTTACGGCGCGCACGGCATCTTCGCTCACCTCGGTCAGACCTTGGCGTTGCGCCCAGCCCTCGATCTCCTTGATGAGCATGCCGCGCACCATCTCCGGCGCGCGCTCGATGCGTTGGCGGGCATCCGCGGCCCAGGTCATTGCGGGTTCGAACGCACGCGCCCCGCCTTCGAAGACCTGCAGCACGGACTGCACGAATTCGAGGTCCACCTGCTGGTGACCGTTCTGTTCAGCCAAGGACTTGATCGCACGCTCAGTCAACTGGCGGCAATAACCCACCGGTACCGACTCCAGCCGGGCCGTTGCCTCTGGGGTCCACGCAGGCGCCAGCGTGCTCGTCGCCTTGCCCGGCATGCTCGTCGGCTTGCCCTGCGGCGCAGCGACCATGCCCGAAAACGGGCACTTGCTGCCAGACGGCTTCGACTCTGCATCGTCGCCCTCACGCACCGGCGAGCGCGCGGCCATCGCCGCGCGGGCGGTCGCGAGTTCGGCCTCGACCAAGCTGAGCGTCACCGACTCGCTACCACTTTGCCGGGCACTGACCTCGACACGTTTTCGCAAGGCGTCGCGCATGAAGCCCTCGGGCACGCGCGCCAGGCGGGCCAGGGCAGCCGCCTCCCAACGGGCATCGCTGGGCTCGACCGGGTCCACGGTTGCGCGATCGGCCGGGTCGCCAACTGCGCCGTCGCCGTCGAGAAAGCCGATCAGATGCGATAGCGTGACCTCCGTCGCACGTTCGCCGCGGGCTTTCTTCTCCGCCCGCAGGCGCATGTTTTCGCGCAGCGACGACTCGCCGATTTCCTGCAGCCGCGCCCGTGCCGCCGCAGCCCATGCCATCGGCGCCGGTGGCGCACCCCGGCCGAGCTCGCCCGCGTCGTGCGCCGCGACGATTTCTGCCATTGCCCCCTGCGCGCGCGCCGGCATCAAGGCCGCAGTGGCCTCGTCCACGATGCGCTCGGTGATCACCGTATGGCCGCGCTCCTGGGCGTAGCGCAGCACGGCCATGCGCGCCATGTTCTGCACAAAACTCGGCGCGCGCCGCATGCGCTGCTCGGCCTCGTGCGTCCAGGACATCGTGACGTCGGCGACGCGCTCCATGCGTGGCCGGAATTCGCGTTGGCTCAGCAGCACCGCGCAGGGCGCATTGCGCAGCAGATTCTCCGCATTGCCGCCGATGTCCAGCTCGCTATCGGCATGGATACCGAGCTTGCCGATCACCAGCAGCGATGGATTCAGCTCACGCAAGTAGCGCGCTATCACGTCGTACGGCTTGCCGTCGAGCAGCTTGGTCTGGACCGGAATCGCATAGTCGGCGGCAATGTCGGATGCGATCTTCAGATGACCTGCATAGATTTTCGCCAAACCCGAGTCGATGATCTCCTCGTGCAGTCGCTCCTGATCCTGGAAACTGAACACCTTGCCGGCCTCTTCCGACAACACGCCCGCGATGCGGTTGAACGCCACATAGTGGAAGTAGGGATCGAAGGCGGAGACCACGTGCAGGGGCACGTGCCATTCCTGGGCCAGTGCGAGCGCGGTCAGCAGGCCGCCATAGGATCGCGCCGAGCCGTCGATAGCGACGACGATCGGGCCCTCTGCGATGGATCGGGTCGGTAATTTGATCACCAGCGTGTCGATCGCCGACCTGCGCACCACACGCTCACAGACCGTACCCAGGCGCGATTCGGCAACCGCACCCAGCCCCAACGCGCCCATCACCAAGAGATCGTAGTTGCCGCTGTTGGCCTCCTCGGCCAGCTGACGGTAGTTCTTGCCCTCCAGGGCGCGCCGCGCAAACGCCAGTCCGGCAGCGCCGCAGGCGCGCTCGGGCTGATCCAGATAACAGTCGGCAATGATCGACAGGCCGCGCGTGATCAGGTCGTTGTGCACGTCGCGCTGGTGTTCGAGTTCCTGCTCTTGGCGATAGCGCTCGGGCAGGCCCCCTTCCATCTGACGAAACCGCAGATCGTGCATCTGCGCCGCGTAGACATGCGCCGCGGTCACGCGAGCGCCCCATGCCTTGGCCAGCGTGATGCCCTCCTCGACGCCGCGATTGGCGTGGTCGGAGGAGTCCACCGCGAGCAGGATCTCGCTGTATCGCGGCAGCTGCGCAACCTCGTTCGCGGCCTCGACGACGTCGTTGTCCATCACGCAATCCATGCTCGGTCGTCCTTCGTGAGATCGGGCCCTAGCCTGCCATCAGCCAGTAGCCGAGCAGGATGACGATGACGAGCAGGTTCATTGCCGCCCCGGCAAGTACAAAATAGTCGAACCCGCTCAGGCGCGTGCGTGAGACTTCAACGTTGCCGTTGGCAGTGCGCATGCTGGTTGACTCGAATTCAGTGGAACCTGGGGAATAATCGTCGGGCAGGATCCGTTTTTGACAGACCACAGTGACACCGCAGTGACACGGACACGGTGGATCATCCGCGCTCGATCGAGCGACCGCCAAGTGCAATGGGTCTTTCTCGCTAAACAAGCCGCGGTCCAAGATATCTTGCGCAGTATGGAAGTCACCGACGATGACCCAACCGGGTGAACCAGATACCGCAATGCTCCGGCTGGCGCTGCACGCAGCACCCTCTGGCATCATGGTGGTCGGCGATGGCGGCGTTATCCGATTTGCGAATCAAACGCTTGCCGACATGTTCGGCTACGCGTTGCCCGAACTCGTGGGAAAGCCGGTTGAGATTCTGCTGCCCGCGCAATTCACGGCGGCGCACCGGCGCCACGTCGCGAACTATGTGCAGCGTCCGCAGCCGCGGCCGATGGGCACGGGCAGGGATCTCGAAGGCATCAGCAAGGACGGCCGGCGCTTCCCGGTGGAAATCGGCTTGCGGCCTGCGACAGCCGAGAGTGGATGGATGGTGGTTGCCACGGTCATCGACATCACCGAGCGCAAGGCCATCGAGGCTCGCCTGCGCGAGCACGAAGAGCGGCTCGAGGAGCTGGTGGCGGACCGCACCAGCGAGTTGCGCGAGGCGCAGCGCGAAAAGGAACGCATGCTCGAGCACCTGATCCAGGCCGAGAAGATGACTGTCGTGGGCACCTTGGTCAGCGGGATCGGCCACGAGATCAACAACCCGCTCTACGTGGTGGTGGCCGCGGCCGAGGCGCTCGCAGATGAGCGCGACGTCGAGCAATGTCGCGCGTACGGCCGCGATATCCTCACCCAGGCGCAGCACATCGCCGAGACGGTGAAGAACCTCTCGAAGTACGCGCAGCCTGGCGCTCGCCACGACTTGCAGCGCGTGGAGCTCAACGCGGTGGTGGATGGTGCCGTGCGTCTTGCCCGGCGTACCGTGCGTGGTGACCGCGTCGAAATCAAGACCACCACCAGCGGCGCGCCCGCGATTCTGGCCAAGCCCGAGGAGATTCAGCAGGTGGTGTTCAACATCACGCGCAATGCGATCCAGGCCATCCGCGGCGACGGCCGGGTCGAGATCCACACCGCCCAGGAAGGCGGACGGGTCACGCTGCGCATCGAAGACAGCGGGGCCGGAATCCCGCAGCAAGACCTGAAGCGCATATTCGATCCGTTTTTCACCACCAAAGGGCCCGACGAGGGTGAAGGCCTGGGCCTGTACATCGTGCGCCAGATCGTCACCCGCTGTGGGGGCACGATCGACGTCACCAACGTCGTCGGTGGCGGCGCCCGATTCCTGATCAGTTTTCCAAACGCCGACAGGCAAACAACCGAAGCGAGGCAACCGTGAAGCATCATGTACTGGTACTGGACGACGAGGCGGACGTCCGTGCCGCCATCCGTCTGCAACTCAAGAACACCGTTTTCGAGGTCCTGGAGGCTGAGGATTTCCAGCAGGCGGTAGGATTGCTGGGCGACAACGCCATCAGCATCGACGTCATCATCTGCGACGTCCGGATGCCGGGTGTCACCGGCGTTGAGGCGGTGGCCGCCTTTCAGCGCGATTACCCGACCACCCCGGTGATCGTCCTGACGGGACATCCGGACGTCGCGCTCGCTGTGGATTTCATGAAGAAGAAGGACGTCGTTGACTTTCTGACCAAGCCGGTCGAGAAGGCCAGGCTGATCGCCGCGGTCGAGCAAGCCGCGCAAGGCCGCAAATTGTTCGAGTGATCTCGCCGCGCTGATTCAGCGCGGGATCTGCGCTGGATCAGGTCGCGACTCGATCGCCGAGATTGCGCACGCGGCCAGTTGAGGGGGCTCAGCTCAGTGGCGACGAAGCTGCCGCCGAGGCGGGTGCGGCGGGCTCGGCCGGGCGCGGCAATGTGCCACCCGCGCCGACCTGCACGCCGCCGTGACCGGCGCCGACGCCGACACCGACACCGACCTGCCCGTCACCACCGACCGATACGCCGACGCCGCCGATGCGACCGATCGGCAGCGACAATCCGATGCCGACATTGGCGCAGCCGACCGCGCCCGCCACGACGCCCGCCGCAGCAATCCATTTTGCCCAGCGGTGCATCATGCCGGCGCCTCGAGCAACAAGCGCGCCCTGGCCGCTGCGTATTCCCGACCCAGGCGCTCGACCAGCTCGGCCGCCGGCACGACGGCGTTGATTGCGCCGATGCCCTGGCCGCAGCCCCAAATGTCCTTCCAGGCTTTCTTGGCACTTGCACCGCCAGCGAAGTTCATCTGGCTCGGATCGCTCTCGGGCAGCTTGTCGGGGTCCAGGCCGGCGGCGCGGATCGAGGGCTTGAGGTAGTTGCCGTGCACGCCGGTGAACAAGCTGGAATAGACGATGTCGTCGCTGCTGCCATCGACGATCGCCTGCTTGTAGGCCTCACTGGCCCGGGCTTCGTCGGTGGCGATGAAGGCCGAGCCGATGTAGGCGAAATCGGCGCCCATCGCCTGTGTGGCCAGCACGGCGCCGCCGGTGGCGATGGCGCCCGACAGCGCCAGCGGCCCGTCGAACCATTCGCGGATTTCCTGCACCAGCGCGAACGGGCTCTTCACCCCGGCATGGCCACCCGCGCCCGCGGCCACGGCGATCAGGCCGTCGGCGCCCTTCTCGATCGCCTTTCTTGCGAAGAAGTTGTTGATGATGTCGTGCATCACGACGCCGCCCCAGGCGTGGACCGCGTCGTTGACATCGGTGCGTGCCCCGAGCGAGGTGATCACGATCGGCACTTTGTAGCGGGCACAGGCCTGCATGTCGTGGTCGAGCCGGTCGTTGCTCTTGTGCACGATCTGGTTGATCGCGAACGGCGCCGCAGGCGTGTCGGGGTGGGCGCGGTCCCAAGCGGCGAGCGTCTCGGTGATCTCGGCCAACCACTCGTCCAACTGCGAAGCCGGGCGCGCATTGAGCGCCGGCATCGCGCCGACGATGCCAGCCTGGCATTGCGCGATCACCAGCTTCGGGTTGCTGATGATGAACAGCGGCGCTCCGATCACCGGCAAGCGCAGTTTGTCGAACACGGCGGGCAGCGCCATCAGAACGCCTCCAGCGCCATGTCGTTCACGGCGGCATGGCCATCGATGATGCTGTCGCGCACGCCGGCAACCTTGGACAGCAGGTGCTCGGCATAGAAGTGCGCCGTGGCGATCTTGGCCCGCATGAACGACGTTTCCTCGTCCGCGGCCAGCTTGTCCTCGGCCACCAGCAGCGCCCGCGCCAGTTGCCAGCCGGCCATCAGGTTGCCGGCCAGCATCAGGTACGGCACCGAGCCGGCGAACACGGC
Source organism: Burkholderiales bacterium (assembly GCA_031389565.1). Taxonomy (GTDB): domain Bacteria; phylum Pseudomonadota; class Gammaproteobacteria; order Burkholderiales; family Burkholderiaceae_C; genus CADEEN01. Next base: position 3,232 of record JANMSR010000448.1, on the reverse strand, counting down.
GTTGGGGCTGGCCATGGTTCGGCCGGCGACGAAATCGACGACCTCGAGGAAGGCCTTGCGCGCGGCGCAGAGGTGCTTGCCCATCGCACGTGCGGCCGCGCTGTCGTGCCGGGCCAGTTGCACCTCGGTGGCTTCGATCTGGCGCGCGATGGCCTTGGCGGTCCGGCCGCCGTCGCGCGCGGTCTTGCGGCCAACCAGGTCGTTGGCCTGGATCGCGGTGGTGCCTTCGTAGATGGTCAGGATCTTGGCGTCGCGCAGGTACTGCGCTGCGCCGGTCTCTTCGATGAATCCCATGCCGCCGTGCACCTGCACGCCGAGCGACGCGACCTCCAGGCTCATCTCGGTGCTGTAACCCTTGATCAGCGGCACCATGAATTCGTAGTAGGCCTGGTTCTGCTTGCGAACCTCGGCATCGGGGTGGTGGTGCGACGCGTCGTAGGCCGACGCGGCCACGATCGCCATCGCGCGGCAGCCCTCGGTGTAGGCGCGCATCGTCATCAGCATGCGCTTGACGTCGGGGTGGTGAATGATCGCCGCGGCCGTGCTCATCGAGCCATCGACCGGCCGGCCCTGCACGCGGTCGCGGGCGAAGGCGACGGCCTTCTGGTAGGCGCGCTCGGCCACCGCAATGCCCTGCACGCCCACTGCATAGCGGGCCGCGTTCATCATGATGAACATGGTCTCCAAGCCGCGGTTTTCCTGGCCGATGAGCTCGGCCACGGCCCCGCCATGGTCGCCGTACTGCAGCACCGCCGTCGGGCTGGCCTTGATGCCCAGCTTGTGCTCGATGCTGACGCAGTGCACGTCGTTGCGCGAACCATCGGCCATGAACTTCGGGCAGATGAACAGCGAGATGCCCTTCACCCCCTCGGGTGCACCGACCCCCCGCGCCAGCACGAGGTGGACGATGTTCTCGGCCATGTCGTGTTCGCCGTAGGTGATGAAGATCTTGGTGCCGAAGAGCTTGTAGCTGCCGTCGGGCTGGGGCTCGGCGCGCGTGCGCACCGCCGCCAGGTCGCTGCCGGCCTGCGACTCGGTCAGGTTCATCGTGCCGGTCCAACTGCCGTCGATCATCTTCGGGATGAACAGCGCCTGCTGCGCGGGCGTGCCTGCGGTCAGCAGGGCCTCGATCGCGCCGTCGGTCAGCAGCGGGCACAGTGCGAAACTCAGGTTGGCGCTGTTGAGCACTTCGATGCAGGCCGCGCCGATCGTCTTGGGCAAGCCCTGGCCGCCGAACTCGACCGGGTGTTGCAGGCCCTGCCAGCCGCCCTCGGCGAACTGGCGGAATGCCTCTTTGAACCCGGCCGTGGTGGTGACCGTGCCATCCTTCCACGACGAGGGGCTCAGGTCACCGTCCCGGTTCAGCGGCCCAACCACGCCTTCGTTGAACTTCGCGCATTCCTCGAGCACCGCCTGGGCGGTGTCGAGCCCGGCGTCCTCGAAGCCCGGCAGCCGCGCGACCGCTTCGATGTCGGCCAACTCCTTCATGCAAAAGAGCATGTCCTTGACGGGAGCACGGTAAGTGTTCATATGACGGACAGCGGGGCGCCTTGCGGGGCCCCTTCTCAGGTGGGTTGATGACTCACAGCAACTTGACCAACTCAGGCACGGCAACGAACAGGTCGGCTTCCAGCCCATAGTCGGCCACGCTGAAGATCGGCGCTTCGGGGTCCTTGTTGATGGCCACGATGACCTTGCTGTCCTTCATGCCTGCCAGATGCTGGATCGCCCCCGAGATGCCGCAGGCGATGTACAGGCTGGGCGCCACGATCTTGCCGGTCTGCCCGACCTGCCAATCGTTCGGTGCATAGCCGGCGTCGACCGCGGCGCGACTGGCGCCCAGCGCAGCGCCGAGCTTGTCGGCCAGCGGGGTCAGCACGTCGTTGAACTTGTCGCTGCTGCCCATCGCGCGACCACCGCTGACGATGATCTTGGCCGCAGTGAGTTCGGGCCGATCGTTCTTGGCGATCTCACTGCCGACATAGGCCGAGAGGCCGCTGTCGGCGACCGCGGCGATCGATTCGATCGTCGCCGCACCCCCCGCGCCCGCGGCGTCGAAGCCGGTCGTGCGCACGGTGATGACCTTCGTCGCGTCGAGCGACTGCACGGTGGCGATCGCGTTGCCGGCGTAGATCGGGCGCTCGAACGTGTCGGCGCTGATGATCTTGATGGCATCGCTGACCTGGGCCACGTCGAGCGAGGCGGCCACGCGCGGCGCGACGTTCTTGCCGTGCGCGGTGGCCGGGAACAGCAGGTGGCTGTAGCCGCTGGCCAGCGCAAGGACCTGCGCGGCGATGTTCTCGCCCAGTTGCTCGGCCAGTTGCGGGCCATCGGCATGCAGCACCTTGGCCACCCCGGCCAGTCGTGCCGCGGCCTGCGCGGCGCCGCCGGCGTTGTGGCCGGCAATCAGCACATGCACCTCGCCGCTGCCGAATCTGGCAACTTCGGCTGCGGCCGTCACGGTATTGAGCGTGGCACCCTTCAAGGTGCCGTGGTCGTGTTCGGCAATCACAAGGCAGGCCATCAGATCACCTTCGCTTCGTTCTTCAGTTTGGCCACCAGGGTGGCCACATCGGGCACCTTGACGCCGGCGCCGCGCTTGGGCGGCTCGACAACCTTCAAGGTCTTGATCCGCGGCGTGACATCGACGCCCAGGTCGGCTGGCTTGAAGACGTCGAGCGTCTTCTTCTTGGCCTTCATGATGTTGGGCAGGGTGACATAGCGCGGCTCGTTCAGGCGCAGGTCGGTGGTGATGACCGCGGGCAGCGACAGCCGGATGGTCTCCAGCCCGCCGTCGACCTCGCGCGTGACCGAGACCTTGCCGTCGGCCACCTCGACCTTCGACGCGAAGGTGCCCTGCGGCAGACCCGCCAGCGCGGCCAGCATCTGGCCGGTCTGGTTGCAGTCGTCGTCGATGGCCTGCTTGCCCAGGATCACCAGGCCGGGTTGCTCCTTGTCGATCAGCGCCTTCAGCAGCTTGGCCACGGCCAGTGGCTGCAACTCGTCGGCGCACTCGACGAGGATCGCGCGGTCGGCGCCGATGGCCATCGCGGTGCGCAAGGTTTCCTGGCATTGGGTGACGCCGCAGGAGACCGCGATGACTTCGGTGGCCACGCCCTTCTCCCTCAGCCGCACGGCCTCTTCGACCGCGATCTCGTCGAACGGGTTCATGCTCATCTTGACATTGGCGATGTCCACGCCGGTGCCGTCGCTCCTGACGCGCACCTTGACG
>JANMSR010000414.1:0-5435 GCA_031389565.1 Burkholderiales bacterium | reverse complement strand
CGACAGCCACTGGCGCGAACACCTGGCCGCGCTCGACTACCTGCGCCAGGGCATCCACCTGCGCGGCTATGCGCAGAAGAACCCGAAGCAGGAATACAAGCGCGAAGCCTTCGAGCTGTTCTCGCAACTGCTCGACGTGGTGAAGATGGAAGTCACCCGCGTACTGATGACCGTGCGCATCCAGACCCAGGAGCAGGTGGCGCAGGCGGCCGAGGCGATCGAAGAAAAAGCCAGCCACGTCGCCAACGTGACCTACACCCACCCCAACGAAGACGGCAGCGTGTCGCAGGACACCGACCTGGTCACGCAGACCGAGGCCGTGCCTCGCGTCGGCCGCAACGATCCGTGCCCCTGCGGCAGCGGCAAGAAATACAAGCAGTGCCACGGTCGGCTGGCCTGAGTCAGGCAGAGGTGGCGCCATGCCGGTCAACCTGAGTCCACCCCAGCCTGCCGACCTACACCCGGTTGGCGGCGTCGAGATCGGCATCGCGATGGCCGGGGTGCGCAAGGCCAACCGCCGCGATCTCGTGCTGTTCAAGCTGGCTGAGGGCTCGGTGGTCGCCGGCGTCTTCACGACCAACCGCTTCTGCGCTGCGCCGGTGCAGGTTTGCCGCGAGCACCTTGTGGCCGGGGTGGGCATTCGCGCACTGGTCATCAACACCGGCAACGCCAACGCGGGTACCGGTGAGGACGGCCTGGCGCGCGCGCGCACGACTTGCGTGGCGCTGGCGCAGCAACTCCATCTGGCGCCCGAACAGGTGCTGCCGTTTTCCACCGGCGTGATCATGGAGACGCTGCCGGTCGAGCGCATCGTCGCCGGCCTGCCGGCGGCGCTGGCCGATGCGGCGCCCAACCATTGGCTCGGTGCCGCCGAAGGCATCATGACCACCGACACGCTGCCCAAGGCCGCATCGCGCCAGGTCACGATCGCGGGCAAGACGGTCACCGTGACCGGTATCGCCAAGGGGGCCGGGATGATCCGGCCGAACATGGCCACGATGCTCGGCTTCGTGGCCACCGATGCGGTGCTTGCGCCTGCGCTGATGCAAGGGCTGGTGCGTGAAGCCGCCGACCAGAGCTTCAACCGCATCACCATCGACGGCGACACCAGCACCAACGACTCGTTCGTGCTGATCGCCACGCAGCGAGCCGGGCACGCGCCGATCACCCAGCTCGAGTCGCCCGAAGGCGCCGTGCTGCGCGAGGCCGTGTTCGCGGTCTCGCGCCAACTGGCGCAAGCCATCGTGCGCGACGGCGAGGGCGCCACCAAGTTCATCACCGTTCGCGTGGACGGTGGGCGCACCAAAGAAGAGTGCCGGCTCGCGGCCTACGCCATCGCCCATTCGCCGTTGGTGAAAACGGCGTTCTTCGCCAGCGACCCGAACCTCGGCCGGATCCTGGCCGCGGTCGGCTATGCCGGAATCGCCGACCTCGACCAGGCCCTGATCGACCTGTTCCTCGACGACGTGCATGTGGTCGTGCACGGCGGCCGCCACCCCGACTACAGTGAAGCGCAGGGCCAGCGGGTGATGCAGCAAAGCGAAATCACGGTGCGCGTCGACCTGCACCGCGGCCCGGCGCACGCGACGGTCTGGACCTGCGATTTGTCGCACGATTACGTCAGCATCAACGCCGACTACCGCAGTTAGGGGCCGCCCCGGCTTGCTCGCCTCGGCTGCCGGCTGCTAGCATGGCTGCCTGTACCTCGACTGCAAAGACCACGCCATGACCACTCACGACATCCCGAACCGACGCTGCCGCCGTGGCATGCCGGTGCTGGGTGCATCGGCGGCAGCGCACTAGACCTCCTCGGCTTCGCCCCCCACGGGCCTGCGCCGAGACATCGGCGTCAGGCCCGAAGTTCTTTCAGACTGGCGCGATCGCAGCGGTCGACGAGACCGCCCCGCCGAGAAGATTTTGATGACCCGCCCATTTCTCGAAAATCTCAGACGACGCGTCGCGCTGCCGCCCGACGATCTGCTGCGCGACGCCGTCTTCCGGCGCCTGTGGAGTTCGATCCTGATCAGCTCGCTCGGCGGCCAGATCACGATGCTCGCGCTGCCGCTCACGGCCGCCGTTCTGCTGCAGGCCACTCCCACGCAGATGGGCGTGCTGGTGGCGATGGAGATCGCGCCTTTCGTGCTGCTCAGCCTGCCCAGCGGCGTGTGGCTCGACCGCGTGCGCAAGTTGCCGGTCTATATCGCGGGCGAGGCGGCGCTCGGCGTCATCGTCGCCAGCGTGCCGCTGGCCTGGTCACTCGGCTGGCTGTCGATGCAGTGGATGTACGCCGTTGGATTCGTGATGGGCTGTGTGTATGTCGTTGCGGGCGCCGCGGCGCAGATTGTGCTCACGCAGGTGGTGCCCCGAGAGCGCCTGGTCGAGGCGCACGCGCGCAACGCCTTGGCCGGGTCGGGGGCCGAGGTCGCAGGGCCGGGGTTTGCCGGGGCCTTGATCAAGGCCGCCGGCGCGCCGATGGCTTTGCTGCTCGACGGCTTGATGCTGCTGGCATCCGTCGCCATCCTGCGTGGGGTCAAGGTGCAGGAACAACTCATCCCGGCGAAGGAGGCGCACTTCTGGCGCGACCTGCGCGCGGGCCTGCACTTCGTGCGCGACACGCCGCTGCTGGTAACGATGGCGCTCACCGTCGGCCTGTGGCAGATGTGCCATCACGCGGCGATCGTGGTGCAGATCCTGTTTGCCACCCGCACGCTGGGCATGAACGAATCGCAGATCGGTCTGAGCTTCGTCGGATTGGGCATCGGCACCATCGCGGCCAGCACGCTCGGTCACCGCATCTCGGCGCGCATCGGACCTGGCCCCTGCCTGCTGCTCGGCTTGGCGGTGTGCGGCATGGGCTGGTTGCTGCTGGCCCTGGCGCCAGCCAACGCCCTCGGGCGCCTGATGTTCGCCGCGATGCTGGTCTGCTTCGGCTTTGGCGCGGTGCTGATCTTCATCAATTTCCTGGCGCTGCGCCAGGCCGTGACGCCCGCGCCGCTGCTCGGCCGCATGACCAGCACGATGCGCTGGCTGATCCTGCTGCCCGCCGGCCCTGGTGCGCTGATCGGCGGCTGGCTCGGCGAGCATGTCGATCTGCGCGCGTCGCTGTTCTTTGCCGGCTGCGGCGCGCTGCTGGTGTCGCTGGCGGCCTGGCGCCACCCGCTGCTGCGCGGCGTGCGCACGCTGCCCGCGCCGGAATCCGCCGTCGATCAGCTCGGCGCGGAGGCCCTGGTGGTGCTGCCGGCCACGAGTCCGGGCGCCTGAGGGCAGTCGCTCAAAGCAGGCGCAGCGCGCCCGGCGCGAAGCGATCGACCGCGTCGGTGATCAGTCCGTCCAGCCCGAGGCCCAGCAGGTGACGCGCGACGGCCTCGTCGTTGACGGTGTAGGCCAGGGCTCGCAGGCCTGCGCCGTGCAGGCGTTCGACCAGCACGCGGTCGAACAACGTGTGGTTGGCGACGACGGCCACGCAGTCGAGCGCCATCGCGCGCTCGAACCAACCGTCCCACAGCGTGTCGAGCAGCAGCGCGCGCGGCAGTTGGGGTGCGCCGGCCATGGCGCCTGCCAGCGAGTCGGGTTTGAACGAACTCAGCAGCGGTGGCACGGGCCGTAAGGTCCAAAGCCTTTGCGCTTCACGCGCCACGGCCTCGCCGGTCTCACGCTCGCGGCCTGGTGTCGGCTTGAGCTCGATGTTCAATGCATAGCCGTTGCGCAGGCAGTACGCGGCGATCGCCGCGAAGCTGGCCAGCGGCTCGCCGGCAAAGCGGCGGCTGTGTCGGCCACCGGCATCGAGTTGAGACAACTCGACCCAGAGCCGCGTGCCGGCGTCGCCATACGCGTTGGTCGTGCGCTGCAGTGTGTCGTCGTGCAGCAGGAAGGGCACGTTGTCGGCGCTCAATTTGACGTCGCACTCGAATGCACAGTAGCCGTGTTGGGCACCGAGCCTGAAGGCGGCAAGCGTATTCTCCGGCGCCAGCTTGCCGGCGCCGCGGTGGGCGATCCACAGCGGGTAGGGCCAGGGCTCGAGCTTCATACCCGTTGCTGGGTCTCGCGGTCGAACCAATGCAGGTGCTCGCCCGCGACGTGCAGCCGGATCGTGTCGCCGGCGTGCGGCGTGGGCAGCGTGGCGTCGATGCGCAGCGTGAACGCAGCACCGCCCAGGCGGCCATAGACCAGGCGCTCGGCGCCGAGCATTTCGACCATCTCGACCGCGAGCGACCAGCCCGTGTCGGCCAGGTCGGCATGCTCGGGGCGCACGCCGAGCAGCAGCGGCCCGCTGCGCGGCGCCGGCTGCGGCAGCGCCAGCGTGACGCCGCCGACGGTGAAGCGGCTGCGGTCGGTCAGGCCCTGCACTTGACCATCCAGCAGGTTCATCGGCGGGCTGCCGATGAAGCCGGCGACGAAGGTCGTGGCCGGGCGCGCATAGACTTCCTCGGGCGTGCCGATCTGCTCCATGCGCCCGGCGTTCATCACGATCATGCGCTCGGCCAGCGTCATCGCCTCGACCTGGTCATGCGTGACGAACAGCGAGGTCACGCCGAGCTCGCGGTGCAGTTTCTGGATTTCGAGCCGGGTCTGCGCGCGCAGCTTGGCGTCGAGGTTGGACAGCGGCTCGTCGAACAGGAAGACGGCGGGTTGGCGCACGATCGCGCGCCCCATGGCCACGCGCTGGCGCTGGCCGCCCGACAGCTCGCGCGGCTTGCGCGCGAGGTACGGCGCCAATTGCAGGATCGCCGCGGCCTTGTCGACGCGGGCCTTGATCTCGGCGACGGGCAGCTTGGCGATCTTCAGCCCGTAGGCCATGTTGTCGAACACGCTCATGTGCGGGTACAGGGCGTAGTTCTGGAACACCATGGCAATGTCGCGCTCGCTGGGTTCGAGGCGATTGACGACGCGCCCGCCGATGTCGATCTCGCCGACGGTGATCTCTTCCAGCCCGGCCACCATGCGCAGCAGCGTGCTCTTGCCGCAGCCCGAGGGGCCGACGATGACGACGAACTCGCGGTCGGCGATTTCGACGTCCACGCCGTGGATGACCTTGACCGCCTTCGAGCCAAAGCCGTAGGTCTTCTCGACCTTGCGCAATGTGATGGAGCCCATGCTTGCCCTATTTTTCGGTATCGACGAGGCCCTTGACGAACCACTTCTGCATCAGGATCACCACTGCCGCCGGCGGCAGCATGGCCAGGATCGCGGTGGCCATCACTGCGTTCCACTCCGTGGCGGCGTCGCCGCCGGTGATCATGCGTTTGATGCCCATCACCACCGGGTACATGTCCTCGCTGGTGGTCACCAGCAAGGGCCACAGGTACTGGTTCCAGCCGTAGATGAACTGGATCACGAACAGCGCCGCGATCGAGGTGGTCGACAGCGGCAGCAGCACATCCCAGAAAAAGCGCATCGGGCCGGCGCCATCGATGCGTGCGGCCTCGACCAGTTCA
>JANMSR010000203.1:0-5616 GCA_031389565.1 Burkholderiales bacterium | reverse complement strand
GCGATCAGCATCGACAGCACGGCCGCATGCGACTGGGACAGGTTGGCACGCAGGGCGAGTGCCCGACGGTGCAGGTCCAGCGCGGCATCCGCCTGTTGCGGCCCGGCCATCATCAACAGGTCGCCCTTGAGCGCCAGGGCCTCGGCATTGTCCGGTGTGCGCGCCAGCAGCTCGTCGACGTCGCGGCCAGCGGCCGCCTCGCCGCCGCGTATCGCCTTCAGGCGCGCCCGGAGGACCAGGGCCGCCGGGTGGGCCGGCACCAGCGCCAGCGCACGCTCGACATCTTTCTCGGCCTGGTCGTGCTCGCGCTCGCGGATCCGTGCCGTGGCGACATGGACCTTGAGGTCGGCGGATGCTTGGGGATCTTTGAACTCAAGGTCGGCGAACCGCGTCACGATCGCCTTGTTGCGGTTCAATGACGCCAGCGTCTGGGCGAGCAGTGGCACGACCTCCTCTTCCGGATAGCCGAACTGCAGCGCCTGGACGAGCTGATCCTCGGCGCCCGCCATGTCGCCAGCCTCGTACAGGATTTTGCCGAGCAGGAACCGCGCTTCTCCGGCGTTGGGCTTGCGCTGCAGAAGGGTCCGCAGTTCGATGGTCGCAGCCGGCACGTTTTGCCGCGCCAGGTAGTCGCGCGCCGCCTGCATGATCTCAAGGTTCGAGCGCTCGGCGCAGCCGCCGAGCGTGAGCAGCACTGTCAGCGTCCAGCGAACCCAGGCACCGTCCTTCATCGACCTTCCTCATCCAGATCGGCACCTCAGGTGCCCGCGTCGCTTGCGCACTCTTACCCATCCGGCTGGGCCGGCGGGAGGATCATAGCGCTCGGTGTGGTGGCCTCAGCGCCTGGTTTTGCGGGGTATTCCGGCGCCGCTGGCACCCATGCCACGGGTGACGCCACTGTCGGTCAACTTGACACTCATCGATCGGCCGGCGGACCCAGATCCTTTAGAAACAAGGGTTTAGCGCACTGGCGCGAAGATTGCTTGCCCCCCTATAGTGGTGTTACATCCGGCTACAGGCCGGTCCAGAATAGTGTCTCGGAGGATCAAATGAACTGCTGGCCACATCTCTCGAAGTCATTGCTCGGTGTAACTGTGCTCGCCGTTGCTGGGAGTGCGCACGCCGCGGTGGCGCTGGATCTCACGGCAAACGTCACGTCGGGTGTCATCAATGGTGCGACCTACACGCGGATGTTTCAGCAGCCGACGGGCACGGGCGTCATCGATCCGTTCGTGCGCGTCGGCATGCAGGGGTCAGCCGGCCAGAACGCGGTGCAGGCCTACAACACGACCGTCAATGGCGTCCTCAACAACTCCAACGAGGACATCTGGAATCACGCGGTCAAGTTCGGGGAGATGGTGATTCAGACGGTCGGTAACGTCAGCTTCATGCGTTTCCTGCTCGACATCAACCAGACAGGGGCAGATCCCAAGCTGAATCTGGACGACGTGCAGATCTTCATCTCGAGCGCGCCGAACCAGAGCACCACCGCGTTCTTGGCAAACGGCCTCGTGGATTTAGCGAATTCCACGCTCGTATACCGGATGGACGGGCCGCCCAACGGCGGCGGCCAGCTGGCCGACAACAAGGTCACGCTGGACTACTCGCTCAACAGCGGCAGCGGCAGCGGCGACATGTACCTGGACATCCCGGTCGCCAAGTTCGACGCGGCCTTCACCTTGGCGGGGCTCTCGACGAACGATCAGAAGAATGGCGCCTTCATCTACCTGTACTCGAAGTTCGGCAGCAACCCTTACAACAACAACGACGGCTTCGAGGAGTGGGCGTTTCTGGCGAAGGTCGCCCCGCCTGACGGTGGTGGTTTCGGCGCACCCGAACCGTCGAGCCTCTTGCTTGCCGGCCTCGGCCTCCTCGCCGTCAGCGCCGCGCGCAAGCGGCAGCGCGCCACAGCCTGAGCGGATCGCGGAACGAGCCGAAGCCCCGCCCCCGCGGGGCTTTTTGTTTTGCGGGTTCCGGCGTCTTGGCCCACCGGGGGCCGTCGTGCGCGGCCGTAGTGCCTGATGCAATATTTGGCACACACCTCCCCCTGAGCGCTTGCGTCCAATTCGCGTTGGCTCAATTCACGCGTCTATAGTCCCGCGTGCGCAATGCGCGCCGATATGCGTGCGCAGTTGCATCAATCGCCAAAGAGGAGAAGCGATGACAGTTGTGGCCGTCGTGGGATTGGGCTACGTGGGTTTGCCGCTGGCCATCGAGTTCGGCAAGCGCTTTCGCACGATCGGATTCGATCTGAGCGCGGCCAAGATCGCCGCCTATCTGGAGCACCAGGATCCGACCGGTGAGGTTGGAGCGGAGGCATTCGCCGCGGCAACCATGTTCTACCCGACGACCGATCCCCGTGCGCTGAAGGAAGCCGATTTCGTGGTTGTCGCCGTCCCCACCCCAGTCGACGACGCCCACATCCCCGACTTTTCGCCCCTCATCAGCGCCAGCACCCTGGTCGGCCGCAACCTCAAGCCGGGCGCCACGGTGGTCTACGAATCGACGGTCTATCCCGGCGCGACCGAAGAGGTCTGCATCCCGGTGCTGGAGAAGGAGTCGTCGCTGGTGTGGAAGAAAGACTTCCACATCGGTTACTCCCCCGAGCGCATCAACCCGGGTGACAAGGAGCGCACGCTGACGACGATCGTCAAGGTCGTTTCCGGCGACACCGCCGAGACGCTCGAACACGTCGCCCAGATGTACGCCAGCGTCATCAAGGCCGGCGTGTACAAGGCCTCGAGCATCAAGGTCGCCGAGGCCGCCAAGGTGATCGAGAACACCCAGCGCGACCTGAACATCGCCCTCGTCAACGAGCTGTCGATGATCTTCCGCCGCATCGGCATCGACACGACCGAGGTGCTCGAAGCCGCGGGCACGAAGTGGAATTTCCTGCCCTTTCGCCCCGGCCTGGTCGGCGGCCACTGCATCGGCGTCGATCCGTATTACCTGACGCACAAGGCCGAGCGCCTGGGCTACCACCCGCAGGTGATCCTGGCCGGCCGGCGAATCAATGACGGCATGGGCGCCTACATCGCGCGTGAAACGATCAAGGGCCTGATCCAGCAGGGGCATTCGGTCAAGGGCGCGCACATCAATGTGCTCGGGCTGACGTTCAAGGAAAACTGCCCCGACCTGCGTAACTCGAAAGTCATCGACGTGATCCGCGAGCTGGAGAGCTTCGGCGTCACGGTGCATGTGCACGACCCGCTTGCCTCGGCCGCCGAAGCTCGGCACGAATACGGCGTCGAGTTGGTGTCGTGGGAGCACCTGCCCAGAGCCAACGCCGTCGTCGCGGCCGTCTGCCACCAGTCGCTGCTCGAGCGTCCGATCGACGACTTCATGGCCAAGCTGTGCGCGGGCGGGCTGTACGTCGATGTGAAGAGCCGTGCCGATGCCAAGGCCTACAACGCGCGCGGCATCCAGGTATGGCGCTTGTGAACGGGATCCAGCTCGATCTCGACCAATCCCTCGCCAGCCGCGAACGCCATTGGCTCCTGACCGGCAGCGCCGGGTTCATCGGCTCGCACTTGCTCGAGGCCTTGCTGCGCGGCGGCCAGCGGGTCACCAGCCTGGACAACTTCGCCACCGGCCACCGGGCCAACCTCGATGCGGTTCGCCTTGCCGTCGGCGAGGCCGCCTGGGCGAGGCACCACTTCATCGAAGGCGACATCGCCGATGCCGGCACCTGCCTTCGTGCCTGCGTCGGTGTGCAGTTGGTACTGCACCAGGCCGCGCTCGGCTCGGTGCCGCGTTCGCTGGCCGAACCGCTGGCCACGCACAGCGCCAATGCCACGGGCTTCATCAACCTGCTCGACGCCGCACGGCGCGCGGGTGTCCCGCGTTTCGTTTACGCGGCCTCGAGCTCGACCTATGGCGACTCGACGGGCTTGCCCAAGGTCGAGCACACCATCGGCCGTCCGCTGTCGCCGTATGCCGTCACGAAGGTCCTCAACGAGCTGTACGCCGACGTCTACTCGCGCTGCTACGGCATCCAGACCATGGGCCTGCGCTACTTCAATGTCTTCGGGCCGCGCCAGGACCCGAACGGTCCGTATGCCGCCGTGATCCCGCTCTGGGCCGCGAACATGCTGCGCGGCGAGCCCTGCATCATCAATGGCGACGGTGAAACCTCGCGCGATTTCTGCTTCGTCGCCAACGCCGTGCAGGCCAACCTGCGCGCTGCCCTGGTCGACGACCCGGCGGCGCTGAACCAGGTCTACAACGTGGCCATCGGGCAGCGCACGACGCTGCTGCAATTGCACGAACTGCTCGCTGCGGCGCTGCTGCGGCTCGACCCCGCGTTGCGCGTCGCGCCGCCGGTGAAGGGCCGGTTCCGCGAAGGCGACATCCGCCACTCGCTGGCCGACATCGGCAAGGCGGCCGGCCTGCTGGGCTACGCGCCCTCGCACGACGTTCGCGCCGGCCTGGAGCAGGCCGCGTCGTGGTACGTGGCGCAGGAACGCAGCGATGGCTGAGCCGTCGACCAGCACGCCGCGCGGCCCGATCCTGTGCGTGGTCGGCGCGCGGCCCAACTTCATGAAGATGGCGCCGATCCTGCGTGCCTTCGCCGCGCACGCGCCGCCGATGCCGGCGCTCCTGGTGCACACCGGGCAGCACTACGACCGCGACATGAGCGATCGTCTGTTCGAAGATTTGCGCCTGCCGCAGCCCGACATCAACCTCGAGGTCGGATCCGGCAGCCACGCCGTCCAGACGGCCGAGGTGATGCGCCGCTTCGAGCCGGTGATCGACGAGCACCGGCCCCGTGCCGTGTTGGTGGTCGGCGACGTCAACTCGACCTTGGCCTGCACCCTGGTGGCGGTGAAAAAGGGCGTCCCGGTGGTTCACGTCGAGGCCGGCTTGCGCAGCTACGACCGCAAGATGCCCGAAGAAATCAACCGTGTGCTGACCGACCAGGTGGCCGACCGCCTGTACACCACGGAGCGCAGCGCCGAAGCCAACCTGCTGCGCGAAGGCGTTGCCGCCGAGCGCGTTTGTTTCGTCGGCAACGTGATGATCGACTCCCTGCTCGACAACAAGGCGCAGGCCCGCGGCGCGGGCGCGACGCTGCAGCTGCACGGCCTGGACCCGGCGCTCTTGCAGCACCCCAGTGGCTTTGGCGTGGTGACCATGCACCGGCCATCTAATGTCGATGATCCAGCCACGCTCACCGCGCTGCTGCAGGTGCTGGCCGACGTGGCGGCCCAGTTGCCGCTGGTGTTCGTGCTGCATCCGCGAACGCGTGCCAACCTGGAGCGCTTCGGATTGGGCGGGCTGCTCGATCCGCGGAGGGTGGCGATCCTGCCACCGCAAGGCTATCTCGAAATGCTCGGCCTGATGGCGCCGGCCACCCTGGTGCTGACCGACTCGGGCGGGCTGCAGGAAGAGACCACGGCTCTGGGCATCCCCTGTCTGACGATGCGGGAGAACACCGAGCGGCCGATCACTGTCGAGCAGGGCACCAACACCATGGTCGGGCGTGACCGCAATGCGATCCTGCACGGTGTCGCCGAGATCCTCGCCGGCCGCGGCAAGCGGGGTCGCGTGCCGGAACTGTGGGACGGGCACACGGCCGAGCGCATCGCCGACGACCTGTCGCGCTGGTTGCGCGAC
>JANMSR010000148.1:0-1879 GCA_031389565.1 Burkholderiales bacterium | reverse complement strand
GCCGCTGTGATCGCGGCGGTGCGCGCACTCGCCGCCACCTTCGCGCTGCGCGGCCTGGGAAGCCTGGACTTCATGCTCGATGGCGATCAGGTCCAGGTGCTCGAAGTCAACCCGCGTCCGCCGGCAAGCATGGCGCTGTACGGCGGCAACGGTCATCGGGCGGCGTCGAGCCCGATCGTGGCGGACCACGTTCGGGCCTGCCTTCAGGGCGTGCTTCCACAGCAGACGATGCCGACTGCGAGCCCCACCGTCCGAGGCACCGAGATCGTCTTTGCGCCGCATCGCCTGTGGCTGAGTGAGTCCGCCGCGCAGCGCCTTGCCGGCAACCGCGCCTGCCATGATCTGCCGGCAGCGGCCCAGCAGTTCGATGTCGGCGACCCGCTGTGCAGCGTGAGCGCCAGCGGCACGAGTGCCGAGCAGGTGCGCGAGTTGCTGGATCGCGGTCGCGAGGCCGTTTATCAAACCCTGGAGATTCACCCATGACCGACACCACGCCCGCCCTGGCGGCCTCGACGCTCAGCGTCAATCAGCGGGCGCGGCCCCTGGTCGAACGCTTGCTGGTGCAGGCCGATGCGCTGGAGGTTCGGGGGCGGCGCGATGACAGCGGGGCCTGCATCGTCGACGCCGGCATCGATGCGCGCGGCAGCGTCGAAGCCGGTTTGCTGATCGCAGAAATCTGCATGGGCGGGCTCGGCCAGGTGGGTCTGCGCCCGGGCGGCCTGGAGGGCTGGCCGACCTGGATCGAGGTGCAGAGCGCGCAGCCGGTGCTGGCCTGCCTGGGCAGCCAGTACGCGGGCTGGAGTCTGGCGGCGAGCAAGGAAGAAACCGGCGGCAAAAAGTTTTTCTCGCTCGGCTCGGGCCCGGCCCGCGCACTGGCGGCGAAAGAGAAGCTGTTCGCCGAACTCGGCTACCGCGACCACGCCGACGCTGGCGTGCTGGTGCTCGAGGTGGATCGACCACCGCCCAAAATCATCATCGACAAGCTGCTGCGCGACTGTGGTCTGGCCGCCGAGGGACTGACGCTGATCCTGACGCCGACCACCAGCCTGGCTGGCACCACGCAGGTGGTGGCACGCGTGCTGGAGGTGGCGCTGCACAAGGCGCACGAGCTGGGCTTCGCGCTCGGCAACATCGTCGGCGGCTCGGCGGCGGCACCGTTGCCGGCCCCCAGCCCCGACGGGGTGCAGGCCATGGGGCGGACCAACGACGCCATCCTGTACGGCGGCAGGGTGCAACTCACGGTGCGGGGCGACGACTCGGCAGCACGCACGCTGGCCCAGCAGCTGCCGTCGCGCAACTCGCGCGACTACGGGCGCTCGTTCGCCGATATTTTCAAGGCGGCCGAATACGATTTCTACAAGATCGACGGCGACCTGTTCGCGCCTGCCGAGGTCTGGGTCAGCAACCTCGACAGCGGCAACACCTGGCACGCCGGGGCGCTGAACATGCCGCTGTTGACCGACCTGTGGTTGCAGGAGGCGTGATGCCGAGTCTGAGCGTGGCCATCATGACCGACGAGACCGGCTGGCACACCCGTCAGCTGCAGGCGGCACTGCGGGCACGCGGCTGTGTGGGCCGCTGCATCGATCTGGCCGACTCCCACATCGACACCACGGCGGCCTGGCACGGCTTGGTGATTCCCGGTTTCGGCCGCAGCCTGCCCGACGCCGTGCTGGTGCGCGGCATTGCCGCCGGCAGCTTCGAGCAGGTCACCAAGCGGCTCGGTGTGCTGCACGCCTTGCGCGAACTCGGCGTGCCGGTCTACAACGACGCGCGTGCGATCGAACGCAGCGTCGACAAATCGATGACCAGCCTGCTGCTGCATGCGGCGCGCATCGGCACACCGCCCACCTGGGCCACCGAATCGCTGGCGCAGGCC
>JANMSR010000366.1:0-4918 GCA_031389565.1 Burkholderiales bacterium | reverse complement strand
ATGAACGAAGGCTGGGCCACCTTCTGGCACCACAAGATCCTGAACACGATGTACGACGACGGCTACCTGACCGACGGCGTGATGATCGAGTGGCTGAAGTCGCACACCAACGTGGTCTACCAGCCGCTGGTCGGCGAGCGCGGCTACAGCGGCATCAACCCCTACGCGCTGGGCTTCGCGATGTACACCGACATCAAGCGCATCTGCGAGAAGCCGACCGACGAAGACCGGGCCTGGTTCCCCGGCCTGGCCGGCACGCCGTGGCTGGCCTCGCTCGACCACGCGATGCGCAACTTCAAGGACGAGAGCTTCGTCGGCCAGTACCTGAGCCCCAAGCTGATGCGCGAGCTGCGCCTGTTCGCGATCGTCGACGACGAGAACGACGAAGAGCTCGAAGTCAGCGCGATCCACGACGACGCCGGCTACCGCCGCGTGCGCGAGGCGCTGGCGCACCAGTACGATCTCGGCTCGCGCGAGCCCAACATCCAGGTCTGGAACGTCAATCTCAGAGGCGACCGTGCGCTGACACTGCGCCACACCCAGCACAACAGCCGGCCGCTGGCCGAAGGCGCACAGGAAGTGCTCAAGCATGTGGCGCGGTTGTGGGGCTTTCCGGTGCACCTGGAAAGCGTCGACGCCGACGGCGACGTGACGCAGCGCTGGGCGGTGTAGTCGGCCCCGCCTGACGACGCCTCTTGCCCAGGCGCTGACTCAGCGCCGCTGCAGCGACCACAGGCTTGCTGGCGGCGCATTGCGCCACACGCGGCCGACACGGGTCCAGCCCAGATCGCTGCCGGCGGGCAGCTCGAACGGCGCCTTCAGGCGGTAGGTGTACTGCACCAGGCGCCGCTGGGCGTCAGTGCGCAGGAAAGCCGCGATCGCGTCGACCGTGCTCTCGCGCCACGGCGCGGGCAGCGACTGGAACGGCAGCGACGATACCAGCACGGTCTGCGGCGGCGCATGTTCGTTCAGCGCAGCGAGCACGACGTGCGCGCCGGCGCGCTGAACCACGACGTGCGCGAAACGCTGCTGCAACAGATCGGCCAGCCCGTGCTGCAATTCGACGGCCACCAAGGGCACGGCAGGGTGCCGCGTCACCAGAGCCGCGGTGATCGCACCGGTGCCCGCGCCGAGTTCCACGAGCAGCCGCGCACCCTGGGCGGCGTCGGCCATCGCTGCGGCCAACCAGGGCGAGGAGGGACAGACCGCGCCCACGAGCGCCGGATTGGCGAACGCAACCATCATGAAAGCGGCATTTCGCATGGCAAGAGTTTGATTTGAAGTGGCCGACCACGCCGCAGCGTCGAGGCAAAGGACCGAGCGGCACTGTAACCACAGACCGCAGCGGCGACGTCAGAGCATGAAAATCTTGCCCGGGTTCATGATGTTCTTCGGGTCGAGGGCGCGCTTGATCTGCCGCATCACCTCGACCGCACCGGGCCCAGCCTCCTCGACCAGATAGCCGATCTTGTGCAGGCCGATGCCGTGCTCGCCGCTGCAGGTGCCGCCCAGCCGGATCGCGCGCTGCACCATCTGCACGCTCAGCCGCTCCGCTGTGGCGGCCTCGACCGGATCGTTCGGGTCGAGCAGGTAGCTGAGGTGGAAATTGCCGTCGCCGACATGGCCGACAACCCAGTACGGCAGCCCCGCGGCCTCGGCCTCGGCCACCGACTCGTTGATGCTCTCGGCCAACTTCGAGATCGGCACGCAGGTGTCGGTGGAAAGGGAGCGGCAGCCCGGGCGCATTTGCAGGGCCGCGAAGTAGGCGTGGTGGCGTGCGGTCCACAAGCGCGTGCGTTCCTCGGGCGTGCTGGCCCACTCGAAGGCCTGGCCGCCGAATTCGCTGGCGATGTCCTGCACCGTGCGCGCCTGCTCGGCCACGCTGGCCGGGCTGCCGTGGAACTCCATCAACAGCATCGGCGACTCGTGCAGCGTCAGGTGCGAATGGCGATTCACGGCGCGGATCGCATTCGCGTCGAGCAACTCGCAGCGCGCGATCGGCACGCCCATCTGGATCACCTGGATCGTCGTTCGCACCGCCGCGTCGATGCTCGCAAAGTGGCAGATCGCTGCGCTCACCGCCTCGGGCAGCGGGTAGAGTTTCAGCGTCACCTCGGTCATCACGCCGAGCGTGCCCTCGCTGCCGACGAACAGCCGCGTCAGGTCGTAGCCGGCGCTGGATTTCTTGGCCCGCGTGCCGGTGCGGATCACTTCGCCGGCGGCGGTGACGACCGCGAGGCCGAGCACGTTGTCCTTCATGGTGCCGTAGCGCACCGCATTGGTTCCCGATGCGCGGGTGGCGGCCATGCCGCCGAGCGTGGCGTTGGCGCCCGGGTCGATCGGGAAGAACAGCCCCGTGTCCTTGATCTCGCGGTTCAACTGCTCGCGCGTCACGCCGGCTTGCACGGTGACCGTCAGGTCTTCGGCATTCACGGCGACGACGCCGTTCATGCGCGACAGGTCGATCGACACGCCGCCCTGAACCGCGAGCAAATGGCCTTCGAGCGAGGAACCGATGCCGAACGGGATCACCGGCACGCCATGCGCGGCGGCCAGCGCGACCACCGCGGCCACGTCGTCGGTGCTCTGGCAAAACACCACTGCGTCGGGCGGTGTCACCGGGTAGGTCGACTCGTCGCGGCCGTGCTGTTCACGCACGGCGGCGGCGGTCGAGCAGCGCTCGCCGAAACGCTCGCGCAACGCTTCGAGCATCGCGGCAGGTAGCGGCCGCGGCGCAATGCGGGCAAACAGGTCGTGCGGAGCGTTCATTGCGGCAACTCCAAGTAAGCGTGGCTCGATTGTAGGTAGCATCTCCACATGGCCAATCGATTGACGCAGATCGCCACCCGCACCGGCGACGACGGCAGCACCGGCCTGGGCGACGGCACGCGGGTGCCCAAGGATGCGCTGCGCGTGCAGGCGATGGGCGATGTCGACGAGTTGAACTCCGGCTTGGGGGTGCTGCTGGCCGAGCCGCTGCCCGACGATGTGCGCGAGCTGCTGGGGACGATCCAGCACGAGCTGTTCAACCTCGGCGGCGAGTTGTCGATCCCGGGCTACGAGTTGCTGAAGGCCGACGCCGTGTTGCGGCTCGATGAAGCACTGGCGCACTACAACGCCGCATTGCCGCGGCTGGCCGAGTTCATCCTGCCGGCGGGTACGCGCAGTGCGGCGCTGGCGCATGTGAGCCGCACCGTGGCGCGCCGTGCCGAGCGCGCAGTGGTCGCGCTGGCTGCGCAAGACCAAGTCAACCCGGCGCCGAGACAATACCTGAACCGCCTGTCGGACCTGCTGTTCGTGTTGGCCCGTGTGCTCAACCGCGCCAATCTCGACGGCCTGGGCGGCGACGATGTGTATTGGCGCAGCGAACGGCTGGCCCGCGCGCAGGACGGCCAGACGTAGCGAGTGGCCGCCCGCAGGGCCGCCCGCAGAGTGTCGATGGAACGGAACGGGTGGGTCACGGCTGGCAACTCGAGCTTTCCATGGTGGCGGGCACACACTTACAGTAGTTTCGATTGGCCCCGGCGCGTGCGCACCGCGTCGCTCAGCGTGTCCAGCACGACGACCGAATTGTCCCAGCCGATGCAGCCATCGGTGATGCTCAAGCCATATTCGAGTTTCGCCGGGTCGTCCTTGCCGGGGCTGAACTTCTGCGCGCCGGCCACCAGGTGGCTTTCGACCATCACGCCGAAGATGCAGCGCGTGCCGGCGGCGATTTGTGCGCCGACGTCGCGCGCCACTTCGATCTGCCGCTCGGGCTGCTTGTTGGCGTTGGCGTGGCTGAAGTCGACCATCAAGCGGCACGGCAGCTTGGCCGCTTCGATCTCCTGGCACGCTGCCGCCACGCTTGCCGCGTCGTAGTTGGGCGTTCTGCCGCCGCGCAGGATGACATGGCAATCCTTGTTGCCCTTGGTCTCGACGATCGCCACTTGGCCGTTCTTGTGCACCGACAGGAAGTGGTGCGGCCGCGAGGCGGCCTGGACCGCGTCGATGGCAATTCTGATGTTGCCGTCGGTACCGTTCTTGAAGCCGACCGGCGCCGACAGGCCCGAGGCCAGCTCGCGGTGCACCTGGCTCTCGGTGGTGCGCGCCCCGATCGCGCCCCAGGCGATCAGGTCGCCGATGTACTGCGGTGAAATCACGTCGAGGAACTCGCCGGCTGCCGGCACGCCCAGGCGGTTGATGTCGACCAGCAACTGGCGCGCGATGCGCAGGCCCTCGTGGATGCGAAAGCTCTCGTCCAGGTAGGGGTCGTTGATCAGGCCCTTCCAGCCGACGGTGGTGCGCGGCTTTTCGAAATACACTCGCATCACCACTTCGAGCGTGTCGGCGTGGCGCGCGCGCTCGGCCTTGAGCTTTTTCGCGTACTCGTGGGCAGCCAGCGGGTCGTGGATCGAGCACGGGCCCATCACCACCAGCAGCCGGTCGTCCTGGCCGCCCAGGATGTGCCGGATCGAATCGCGCGTGCCACCGACCAGGGTTTCGATCGGCGTGCCGGCAATCGGGAAGAAGCGGATCAGGTGCTCGGGCGGCGGCAGCGGCGTCACGTCCTTGATCCGCTGGTCGTCGGTCTGGCTGGTCTTCTCGCTGAGCGCATAGCCATGGCCAGCGTCGTTGGCGTGACCTTGCTGTTTGGGACTCATCCGGTTTCTCCTGTTGAACGTCGTGAAGTGAACGGACATAAAAAAACCGCCGGGGCTGCCGGCGGTCTTTTGAGTGCGTTGCGCTTGTTTCGCTGATCTTGCCAACTACGCGCCTGCCTCTCGAGCCACCGGTGGGGGCGAGAACCAAAAGCTGCCGAAGTAAAACGAGGCGGGGCAACGCATGGCCGGCAATGTAGCACGGGCCGCCGACGGGCCCGCCGATGTCATGCCGTGCCGCCGACCGTCAGCCCGTCGATGCGCAGGGTCGGCTGGCC
>JANMSR010000365.1:0-6338 GCA_031389565.1 Burkholderiales bacterium | reverse complement strand
GTGCAGTCCGCGCTCGACGCCGCAGCGGCGGCGTACCGCAAGAGCGCCATCGAAAAGGGCTTCGCGCAAGCGTAGCCACAGCAGCGTCCAAACACGATGAAACTGCGCAGCTTCCTGGGTTTCAGCTTGCCTTCGGCGGCGCTGATGCTGCTGTTGCTGGCCTTGCCGATGGTGATGACGGCGTGGCTGTCGATGCGCAACTGCGCCCTCGACATGCAGCTCGCCACCGTGATGCAAAGCGGCCCCTTCGGCGCAACCGAGGTCACCACCCAGCGCGCGCGGCTCGACGCTGCCGGCCGCCCGGTTCAAGTGTGCAGCTTCGTCGGCGCCGACTACTACCGCAAGGTGCTCGGCCTGGACGCGCAGGCCAATGCCCCCGGCAGCGATCAGAACGAATTTTTCGGCGCGCTGCGCTTCACGCTGCTGTACGTGGCCGCCACCACGCCCTTCGTGCTGGCCGGTGGCCTGGCGCTGGCGCTGGCGATGAACCGCGTCACGCAAAGGCTCAAGGGCCTGTTCATCGCCGCCAGCTTGCTGCCCTTCATCATCACGCCGGTGGTCGGCGCTTTGGCGATCAAGTGGATGTTCCGCGACAACGGCCTGGTGCCGCACTTGCTGTCGGGCGTCGGCATCGAAGTGTTCTGGATGGGCCAGGCGTGGTCGGCGCAATTGCTGGTGGTGCTGTACGGCATCTGGCAGACGCTGCCTTTCGCCTTCATCGTGTTCTACGCCGGGCTGCAGGGTGTGCCGCAGGACTCGCTGGAATCGGCCACGCTCGACGGCGCGAACGCCTGGCAGAAGCTGCGCTACGTCACTCTGCCGCACCTGGCGCCGCTGGTGGTGTTCGTCGCGCTGATCCATCTGATGGACGCCTACCGCGTGTTCGAGCCGGTGATCGTGTTGACCCAGGGCGCCTTCACCACCAGCGTGCAGGTGCTGACCTACCACGTGCTGCTGCTTGAAGACAACCCGTACAAGGCCAGCGCCGCGGCGGTGCTGACGATCGTGGGCATCGGCGTGCTGCTGATCCCGCTGTTGCGCAGGACCTGGCGCGAACAGCGCCGCGGGTTTTAGGCCATGCCAGCTTCACGCTCGACACGATTCGCACGATCGTCGAAGCTCGGCCAGACGCTTCTGTACGCAGGCTTGGCCGCGTGGCTGTTGCTGGCTGCCTTGCCGGTGCTGTGGACGGTGGTGATCTCACTGCGCAGCTACGGCGATGCCTTCAGTGCGCCGCTGAAATGGGTGGCGCCGCTGACCTTCGAGAACTACCGCGGCCTGTGGGTCGACCGCGAGTTCCATCGCAATTTCATCAACACCCTCATCGTGACGGTGAGCGTGGTGACGATCTCGCTCAGCGTCGGCTGCCTGGCCGGCTATGCCTTGAGCCGCTACCGCGGCTCGCTCGGCTTCTGGCTGCTGATCATCGCCCTCGTTTTTCGCGCGCTGCCGCACAGCACCTTGCTGCCCAGCTTTCACGCCCTGTTCGACGCCCTGGGCATCCGCAACACGCTGGGCGCGCTGGTCTTCGTGCTGGTGGCGATCAACCAGCCGTTCACGATCTGGATGCTGCGCAGCTTCTTCGTGGGCATCCCGCAGGAACTCGACGAAGCCGCGATGGTCGACGGCTGCACGCGCCTGCAGGCCTTTCGCCGCGTCATCATCCCGGTGATGTGGCCCGGTGTCGTGACGACCGGCCTCTTCAGCTTCCTGCTGGCCTACAACGACTTCATGCTCTCGTCGGCGCTGACCAATGCCGACAAGATGACGATGCCGGCGGCCATTGCCGGCGCCATCACCGCCGAGAGCGACGCGTTGCTGATGCAGGGTGTGGCCGGCGCGGTGAGCATCACGATTCCGCTGATCATCCTGGTCGCGATCTTCCAGAAGCAAATCGTCTCGGGCCTGACCCAGGGCGCCGTGAAGGGCTAACTTGTCAACTGTCATGACTCCGCAAGAACTGCAACGCCGCCACATTCGCCGCTCGCAGTACGTGAGCTGCGACGACGCCTTCATCGACGTGCGCCTGCCCGGGTCGAACCCGAAGGAAAACTACTCGATCATCGGTCCGGGCGTGACGCAGAACGCGTCGCAGGTCATCAACCTGCGCGAACCGCACGGCTTCAACATCGGTGCTGCGGGCATGGCCAGCGGCATCACCAACAACCTGCATCTGCACTTCACGGCCGAGGTCTTCATCGTCTGCGAGGGCCGCTTCACGGTGCGCTGGGGCGTCACCGGCGACGAGGGCGAACTGCCTCTGGACGAAGGCGACGTGATCTGCATGCCGCCGTGGATGTTTCGCGGCTTCAGCAACACCGGCACACGCCACGGCTTCCTGATGACGGTGCTGGGCGGCGACGACACCGGCGGCATCATCTGGAGCCCCGACGTGCTGCGTCGGGCGCGTGCCACCGGGCTCTGGCTGGGCCGCGACAACCAAATGATCGAAGTGCCGGGCGGCGCGCCCGAGCCCGACGCCGCGCGGTTGCTGCCGCCGATGCCCGACGACGAGGTGGCGCGGCTGCGGCGCTGGGCACCGCGCGACCTGGCTGCGCGTGGCATCACGACGGCGCAGCGCGACTTCCGCCGCGCGACGCTGGACAGCGCAGTCGACGGTCACGGCTGGGAGCTCGCTCCGGTGATCGGCTGGGGGCTGACGCAGCACCGCGACCACCGCCCGGCGGTCAGCGACCCGCAAGGCTTCAGCGTCGAATGGCTGCGCCTGCCACCGGGCCAGCGCAGCGCGCCGTTCGTGCTCGACGAGACAGCAGTTCTGGTGCATGCCCGTGGCCCGCTGGCGGTGGAATTTGTCGATGGTGTCGGCAACGGCAACGGCAGAGGGATGCGCGCCGAACTCGGCGCCTGGGACACCCTGTCGCTGCCGGGTGGCCTGCGCCGCGTTTTCGTCAACACCGGCGACGAAGCCGCCGAGGCGCTGCTGATCGTGCGCGGCGACGCGCCGAAGCCGCCGCGCTTCGATGCCGCCGTGCGCGCTGCCGCGGCCGCGCAGGACGTCGCCCTCGATGCCGGCGGGCACCTCGCGCGAAAGAGCCTGCTGCCGCCGCCGATGGCGGCCTGACAGCGCGCTGTCGACGAGCCCGCCGTGCCTGCGCTGATCGCGTTGCCCGGCACGCTGCTCGACGGCCGCAGCTTGAGCGCGGCGCTGGCCCACAGCGGCGCGCAGGTCGAGGTGCTCGGGACCTGTCCCGCGCTCGACGACGAACTCGACCGCCTGGCCGGCCTGGCTGCCACGCCGACCTGGTGGCTCGGCCATTCGCTCGGCGGCATCGTCGCGCTGCAGTTGGCGGCGCGCCACCCGCAGGTCGTCGCCGGCCTGGTGCTGCTGGGCGCCAACGCACGCGCCGGGCGCCACAGCAGCGAAGCACGCCGCAGCGCGCAATGGGCGCTGGCGCAGCAGCACGGCCTGAAGGCGTTGGCCTACAGCAAGCTGGCACCCGGATACGGGCTGAGCGAGGGCGACGCCCTGCTGGCTTCGCTGGCGGCACAGGCCGAGGCCGTCGGTCTGCAACGCTTTGCAAACCAACTGGCCTATCAGCGCCAGCGACCCTGCCTGCTCGAGCCTCGGCGCGCGCTGGCCGTGCCGGTGCTTGCCTTGAGCGGCGAGCGCGATCTTCTTTGCCCGCCTGCACACAGCGACGAGATCGTCGCTCTGGTGCAGCCGCCGCACCGGGCCTGCCACCATCAACTGCTCGGTGCCGGCCACCTGTTTCCGATGCAGCATCCGAGCTGGATCGCAGCCCACGTCAACGCCTTTGTGGCCAACCTCGAGGAGCCTTGCCGATGAAGACCAACCGCCTGATCGAGCTGTTCCGCGCCGGCAAGAGCGCCGTCGCGGGCTGGATGAGCCTGGACTCGGCTTATGCCGCCGAGCTGGTGGGCAGCAGCGGCTTCGACGCCGTCGTCGTTGACTGCCAACACGGCATGGCCGGGCACGCGCAGATGCTGGCCATGCTGCAAGCGCTGTCGCACACGCCCGCGGTGCCCTTGGTGCGCGTCAGCCAGAACAACCTGGCCGAGATCAACCGGGCGCTGGATGCCGGGGCCTGGGGCATCATTTGCCCGCTGGTCAATTCGGTGGCCGAAGCGGTGGCTTTCGGCCGCGCCTGCCGATATCCGATCGGCGGCATCGAGGGCGACCGCTCCTTCGGCCCGGCGCGCGGCCTGCTGGTGGGCGGCGCCGACTACGCGCAGCAGGCCAATGCGCAGATGCTGGCGCTGGCAATGATCGAGACCCAAGCCGGGCTCGACGAAGTCGAGGCCATCGCCGCGGTCGCGCAGATCGACGGCTTGTTCATCGGCCCCAGCGACCTGGGCATCGCACTCGGCCTGGGCCCCGGCGCGGTACACACCCACCCGGTGCTGGCCGCTGCCATCACGCGGATCCATCTGGCCTGCAGGGCGGCCGGCAAGGTCACCGGCATCTGGTGCGGCAGCGCCGAGATGGCGCGCGACATGCTGGCCCAGGGCCTGCAGTGGGTGGTCCCGGGGCATGACGCGATCTGGCTCAAGGCCGAGATTGCGCGCCGTCTGGCTGTGGTGCGCCCGCCTTCAGGCGCCGGCTAGACGCCGAGGGCGCAGCAGCAGCCGGGCCGGGTCGACTGTGTCGGCCAGGTCGGCCTCCAGCGGCCAGGGTGCGCCGCTGGCCTGCGCCGCTATCAGTTCGGCGCACAGGTGCGCCGTGGTCAGGCCGCGTGAGCCCAGGCCGGTGTGCAGCCACAGACCAGGCTGACGCGCCAACAGGCGCGGTGCGTCGATGCGCGTGCCACGTGGTGCGTCCGGGTCGGGCGCGGGGCCGACCATCGGCAGGCGATCCGCTGTGGCCGCGCGCCAGGCCACGCGGCCGTCGAGCGCATCGGCTTGGGGCAGGATGCAGTCGCTGATCAGCAACCGCGCCGTGGCCAGGTTCTCGTCGTGGTCGGCCAATCGCAGCGCCGTTTCCTCGTCTTCGCGCTGGCTGGTCGCGCCGAACAACACGCGACCATCAGGCAGGCCCAGCACGTAACCACCGCTGGCGATGGGCAGCCGGGGCGATGTCGCATGCCCCGCCGCGGACCAGCTGAGCTGCCCACGCCGGCGCTGCAACCAGGCGCTTGGCAGCGTGGCCAGGCGCAGTGCGTCGACGGCGTTGGCCAGCACCAGCAGCGGCGTCTCGGCCAATGCGCGCCCGGCCTCGTCCAAGAGCTGCCAGCTGTCTCCCTGACGTTGGATGCGCTGCACCGCGGCGCCGCCCTGCCACCTCACGCCGGGCGTGGCCAATGCATCGCGCACCAGTGCGCCAGGGTCGACCCAGCCGCCGCCCGCGTAGAGCCAGGCCGGCCGTGCGATCTGCACGCCGGCGATTTGTGATGCCGCTGTCGCGTCAAGCGCCCGCACATAGCGCGGTGGCAGCGCCTGACGCTGCAGCAGCGCCTGCATCTCAGGCAGGGTCAGTCCCGACTCGAGTCGCAGCAGCCCGTCGATGCGGCCCGACACGCCGCGCGCTTGCGCAGCCCGCACCTCGCGCTCGCAGCGCAGCGCGCCAGCGCGCAGCAGCCGGGCATGCGGTCCGTCATGCCCCATCACGGCGCCGTGGAACAGGCCCGCCGGATTGCCCGAGGCTTCAGCAGCCGGCGTGGCGTGCCGATCGAAGACGGTGCAGTCGATGCCCTGGCGTGCCAAGGCGCGCGCGGTGAGCGCGCCGGCCAAACCCCCGCCAATGACGACAGCATGGCGCGGCGATTGCGCGGGCAGGCGGCGTCCGGGTGGTACCGCGGGCGTGAAGCGCGGGGCAAACCTGGCCAAGGTGATATCGCGCTTGCCGCCACCGCCGGCAGCACCGTGCACCTCGAAGCCCGCGCCCTCCAAGCCTTCGCGCACCGCACGCGCCGCGCTCCAGGTGGCCACCGTGGCGCCGGGCGCAGCCAGGCGCGAAAGCATCGCAAACACGCCGCGGTCCCACATCGCCGGGTTGCGCGCCGGCGCGAAGCCGTCGAGGTAGAAGGCGTCGACGCGGGCCACCAGTTCGCGCGCCCAGGCCCGCACATCGCCATAGGCCAGCAGCAGGCGCACGCCGCCGGCTTCGAAGTCGAGCGTGTGCAGGTTGCAGGTGGCGGGCGGCCAGGCGTCGATCAGTTGGCGCGCGAGGCCGGGCGCGGGTGAGGCGGCGTGCGTGCGCACGAGGTCGGCCGCGCTCAGCGGGTGTTTCTCGATCGAGACGAAGCACAGGCGCTCACAGCGCGCGGGGTCGTCGCGCCAGGCGGCCCAGGTGGCGAGAAAGTTGTTGCCCAGGCCGAAGCCGGTCTCGAGGATCGTGAAGCGTTTGCGCCCGCGCCAGC
>JANMSR010000358.1:0-3056 GCA_031389565.1 Burkholderiales bacterium | reverse complement strand
GATGGCCGCCGCCGCCCTGCTGGCCGCCAACCGCAATCCGGGCGATGCCGACATCGACGCGGCGATGACCAACCTGTGCCGCTGCGGCACCTACCCGCGCGTGCGGGCGGCGATCAAGAGCGCGGCGGCCGAGCTGCGCTCGAATTCGCCCTCCTCGCCGCGCTCGAACCCGCCCAACTCTCCGCGCCCGGGCTCGCCCTCCTCGCTGCTCCTGGGTGCCGCGTTGGCCAACCCGGCGCGCAAGCCGTGAGGCGCCGCACCCTGCTGCTGTCCGGCCTGGGCGCGGCCGGGGTGCTGCTGGTCGGCTGGCTGCCGCCGCGCAGCCGCCTGGGCCACGCCGAGCTGCTCGCCGCCGCGGCCGGCGACGGCGTGGCCTTGAACGGCTGGATCTGCGTCACGCCGGGCGGCGGTGTGCAACTGGCGATGCCCAGGAGCGAGATGGGCCAGGGCGTGCACACCGCGCTGGCGATGCTGGTGGCCGAGGAACTCGAGGTCGCGCTCGACTCGGTGCAGCTCATCGAGGCCGGCCACGACGCGATCTACGGCAACGTGGCGATGTTCGTCGGTTCGTTGCCGCTGCGGCCCGAAGACAGCCAGCCGGGCCGCGAGACGGCGACGGTGCGCTTCGGCCGCTGGACCATGGCCAAGCTCGGCCGCGAACTCGGCATCCATGCAACGGGCGGCTCGTCGACCATCGCCGATCTGTGGCACCCGCTGCGCCTGGCCGCGGCCACCGCCCGCGGGCAACTGCTCGGCGCGGCGTCGTTGCAGTGGAAGCTGCCGGTGGCCGACTTGAGGGTCAGCCGCGGCGTGATCAGCCATTCCTCGGGCCTGCGCGAACATTACGGCGAACTCGCAGCGTTCGCAGCGCGCACCCCGCCCGGCGACGTCGCGCCCAAGCCGCGCAGCGCCTGGACGCTCATCGGCACCGCGGCGCCGCGCATCGATGTCGTGGCCAAGTCGAGTGGCGTTGCGCGCTTCGGCATCGACGTGCGCCTGCCGGGCATGGTCTACGCGGTGGTCCGCCACGCCCCCGCGCTCGGCGGCAGCCCCGGCGCCGTCGACGACCGCGCGGCGCGCGCGCTGCCCGGCGTCGAGCGCGTGCTGCGCCTGCCGGCCTATGCCGGCTCGACGCCCGCGCTGGCCGTCATCGGCCGCAGCACCTGGCACGCGCAGCGCGGCGCCGATGCGCTGCAAGTCGACTGGCGCGCGCGCCCGGCAGGCCCGCTCGACTCGGCGACGTTCCTGCGCGAACTCGAGCGCGCCGCGCGCGGCGGTGGCGGCTTTGCCTTCCACACCCGCGGCGACGCGCCGGCCATGTTGCAGGCCGCCGCAGACCGTATCGAGGCGGTGTACCGCGCGCCCTACCTCGCCCACGCGACGATGGAGCCGATCAACTGCAGCGCGCAACTCAAGGACGGCAAGCTGGAGCTCTGGGCGCCGACCCAGGTGCCGGGCATGGCCCGCGCGCTCGCCGCACAGGTGGCCGGCGTGCCGGTCGAGGCCGTGACCGTGCATGTCACCCTGCTCGGCGGCGGTTTCGGCCGGCGCCTGGACGTCGACTTCGTCGGCCAGGCCGTGCGCGTGGCCATGGAAACCGGCGGCCGGCCGGTGCAACTGGTGTGGTCGCGCGAGGAGGACCTGACGCACGACTTCTACCGGCCCGCCGGCGTGGCGCTGATGCGCGCCGTGCTCGACTACGCCGGCCGCCCCTTCGTGCTGGACATCACCAGCGCCGGTGACGCCCCCGCGCCGCGCTGGTTCGAACGCGCGCTGGCGCCGCAGACCGCCGCGGCGGCCGGCGCGCTGGTTCTGGCCGGCGACCTCTCGGTCCCGCGCGCGTTGCAGCCGGCGCTGAAAGCCACGGCCGGGCCGCTGATGACGCCCGACCGCACCGCCAGCGAAGGCCTGTTCGACCTGGCCTACGACATTCCGCACCAGCGCATCGCGCATGTGGCCACGCACAGCGGCGTGCCGGTCGGCTTCTGGCGCGGCGTCGGCCATTCGCACAACGCCTTCTTCAAGGAAGGCTTCATCGACGAGCTGGCCCACGCCGCGAAGCAGGATCCCGTTGCCTATCGGCTGTCGATGCTGGCGCACCTGCCGCGCCACGCCGCGGTGCTGAAGCTCGCGGCCGAAAAAGCCGGCTGGGACACCCCCGCGCCCACCGGCCGCGCCCGCGGCGTGGCCCTGCACGAATGCTTCGACAGCATCGTCGCCCAGGTCGTCGAGGTCTCGCTGCAAGGCCGCACGCCACGCGTGCACCGCGTCGTCTGCGCCATCGACTGCGGCACCGTGGTCAACCCCGGCATCGTCGCCCAGCAGATGGAGTCGGGCGTGATCTTCGGCCTGTCGGCGGCGCTGTACGGCCGCATCGACATCGAGGCCGGCATCGTCAAGCAACGCAACTTCCCCGACTACCCGATCGTGACGCTGGCGCAGTCACCGGCGATCGAAACCCACATCGTCGCCAGCCAGCGCCACCCCGGCGGCGTCGGCGAAGTGGCGTTGCCGCCGATCGCACCGGCCGTCGCCAACGCCCTCTTCGCGTTGACCGGCCAGCGGCTGCGCGAGTTGCCGTTGAGGATGACCTGACTGGCGGTCGGTGCGCGGGCAGCGCCGCAGGGGGGAAGCTGCTGCGTGCGACAGGTTGATCAACCGGCGGCGGATTGCCGCCTGTCGTCGTAGCGGGCGACCCCGTACCGTACATTGCGCCTGTCTGTCCACGTAGACCCCCGTGTTACTCGAACGGGGAACCCAACCACCGTGCGCACTTTGTCGGCGGTTTGGTAGAGGTGTTATGCAGCAAGTCTCGGCGCAACTCTCTGTCCTGGCTGATTTTTTCCAGCGCGCACGCGCGGTGGTTATGCAGCACGGGCCGGAGTTAGGGCGCAAAGCTGTCGCCCCAAAACAAAGTTGAACTAAACCGCTACCGCGGTGGTGGTCTTCGCCGAGAAGGCCGAGCGGTGATCGCCGTACCTTGACCGACGCGGGCATGTGCCCGCGCTGATCGAGGAGAACGGCGATGACCCCGCTTCGACAACGCATGCTCGACG
>JANMSR010000347.1:0-10345 GCA_031389565.1 Burkholderiales bacterium | reverse complement strand
ACCTCGCCAAGCAGACCGGCCAAAGCTACCAGTTGGCGGGCGACGAATGACCCCGACGCCCCGCTAAGCGCGCCCCAGCGCCAGGCGCAGCACGCGCTCGCCGTCTTCGATGCGCTCGGTCGGCACGAAGCCGACGCTGCCGTAGAAGGCCAGCAACTGCGGTGCCGGCTCGACGATCGAGGTCAGCAACTGGCCGTCGTGCGGGCGCGTCTTCACGTGCTCGATCAGCAGGCGCAGCGCCGCGCGGCCGTGGCCCTGCCGGTGGTGGGCCTGGTCGATCATCATTCGCCAGACAAAGTATTCGGGCTGCTCGGGCTCTGCCACCAACTGCGGGTCGTTGAGCATCAGGAAGCCGACCGGCGTGTCGCCGGCATAGATCGCGCGCGGCCAGGCTTCACCGTACACCGCCGCCTGCGCCATCGACTTGGCATTCGGGGCGACCTGCTTGCCGCCGTCGCCGGCGTCGAGCGTCAACAGCGCGAACAGGTTGTGCCGGGTCACCGGCCGCAGCGTGACGGTCATCAGGGCACCTTCGCGCTGCCCGCTCCGGTATTCGCCTTTCGGGCGGCCGGGCAGGCACATGTCAGTTGCTCCACCGCGCTTCGCGCGACCCGCGGCGCATGAAACGCGAGGCCAGCCAAGCGGCCGCCGCGGATCCGGCTTCGCCGGTCCGCCAGCGGTGCCCCCTCGAGGGGGAGCGGCAAAGCCGCTTCGGGGGTGGTTTCATCCTAGCGCCACGGCGCGCGAGGCCGCCTCCTGCCACACCGGGCCGCCGTAGGCGCGCTCCTGCTCGCGACTGGTGTCGACGAGCTTGATCAAGTGGTCGTCGTCGCTGGCCAGGGCCAGTGCCACGATCTCGGGCCATGGCCGAAGGGCCGCGCGCTGCACGCTGGCGCTGCGACCCGGCAAGCCGCTCGCGACCTGCCCGGCAGCGTAGGCCAGCCAGTAGTGGCCCAGCGCCGCAACCGCTTCGTCGCCGTCGAGCCACGGCAGCAACACGCGC
Organism: Burkholderiales bacterium; assembly: GCA_031389565.1. Taxonomy (GTDB): domain Bacteria; phylum Pseudomonadota; class Gammaproteobacteria; order Burkholderiales; family Burkholderiaceae_C; genus CADEEN01. Next base: position 9,342 of record JANMSR010000347.1, on the reverse strand, counting down.
ATCGCGTGGGCGCTGGTCACCAGATGCAGCACGGTGAAGTTGCCGCTCGCGGCGTACCGGCGCGCGGCCAGCGTGGCCAGTTGCGCGAGCGTGGTGTCGGGGTCGATGAGCAGGCCGGCCGCAGCACGGCCGAAGGCCGGGTGCGCGGCCGCGAGCGCCATGCGCTCGGCGATCAGCGCGGGCTCGGGCTGGGCGATGTCGAGTTGCGCCAGCAGCACCGCCGGGTCGTGCTCGCGGCCCGGCCGCGCTGCGCCGAGGCTGAACCAGCGGCAGGCCCAGTAGGCCAGCGCGTCGGCCAGTTCATGCGAGTGGCCGGCCGCGAGCGCGTAAGCCGCACGGATCGGGCCATGGAACGCTGCCGCGCCGACGCCGCGCAGCAGCGCCGGCAAGGCCTGCTCCAGCACGGCGGGCGCGCCTTCGTGGTCGAGCCATTCGTTGAACAGGCTGCGGTAGGCCGGCCAGGCTCGCGGGTCGCCAAAGCGGCTCTGCCAGGCCTCGCCGGCAGGCCAGGGTTCGGACGGCGGCGCAGGGCGCAGGCGCCTGGCGTAGCGCGCGGCAAAATCCGCAAGCCGCGCGTTGTCGGCGCCCAGGCGGGCCAGCGCCGTCAACGCCATCGGCAGGTGGCTGGCCAGGTTGCGGCCGTATTCGGCGTCCAGAAGCAGGCTTTGGTCGAGCAGGTGGCGCAAGGTCATCGGCGGGCGGACGGCTGATGGGGAGGCACCGCAAACGACGAAGGCAGGAGCGCCGCCCCTGCCTTCGCTGTGCAGGCCGTGAGAGCTTACTTCTTCGGCTCTTACTTTTTCGCGGCGCTGGCAGCCGCAGCGGCCGGCCTGGCGTCTTTGACTTTCTTCGCCGCGGCGCTGGCGGCCTTGGCAGCCGGGGCGCTGGCGGCCTTGGCGGCCGGGGCGGCGGCGGCGTGCGACGCGGCGTGCGCCGGCAGCGCAATCGCGCCCGCAGCAAACAACAGGGCGGTGAGGAGCTTGCTCATTGAAAAGTCTCTTTCAGTCTGGGGATTGATTGATACGCGCGAATGCAGCCACTGGATGTGTTTGCGGGCGACGCGCGAAGATATCGCAGCCGGGGGGTGTTTGACGACAGGGTCTGCCCGAAACTGCATCCACCGGCATCCGCAGCACGTAGAGTTCGGACCTTTGCCCGTGCCCTGCCCGATGCCGCTATTTCTTTTCCGTGTGCCCCTGCCGGTCGTCGGCCTTTGCCTGCTGTTCGCATTGAGCTTGCCGGCTGCGGCCGCACCGCATGTGCCCGCCAACGATGCGCAGGTGCTCGAACGCGTGCCAGCCCGCGCCGTCGATGCCCGGGTGCGCGACCTGCAGGCGCTGCGCGCGGCCTGGCGCGCCAACCCGCGCGACGCCGAACTGGCGGTGCGGCTGGCCCGGCGCTATGTCGACGAGGCCGCGGCCGAAGGCGATCCGCGCTACATCGGCTACGCGCAGGCCGCGCTGGCGCCGTGGTGGGACGAGGCGGCGCCACCGGTGGCGGTGCGCGTGCAGCGCGCGGTGCTGCGCCAGTACGGCCATCAGTTCACCGAGGCCCTGGCCGATCTGGATGCCGCCGTGCTCGCCGAACCGGCCAACGCCGAAGCCTGGTCGTGGCTGGCCGCGATCCACCTGGTGCGGGCCGACTATGCGGCGGCGGCGCGCGGCTGCGACGGTCTGGCGCCGTTGACGACGCCGCTGCTGGCCGCCGGCTGCCGCGCGAGCGTCGACTCGTTGACCGGGCAGGCCGGCCCGGCCGCGATCACGCTGGCGGTGGCGCTGAAAGCGGCCACCGACGCGGGGCCGGACGAGCGGCTGTGGGCCCTGACACGGCTGGCAGAAGTTGCCGAGCGGCGCGGCTCGATCGCCGCCGCCGAACGCGCCTTTCGCGATGGGCTGGCGCTGGGCGTGGCCGACGTCTACCTGCAGGCCGCGTATGCCGACTTCCTGCTCGACAACGGCCGCCCCGGCGAGGTGCTCACGCTGCTCAAGGACGGCGCCCGCGCCGACGTGCTGCTGCTGCGCCTGGCCCTGGCCGCCAAGGCCGCCAAGGACCCGCGCGCCACGGGCTGGACGCGCGAGCTCGCGGCGCGCTTCGAGGCCGCACGGGCCCGCGGCGACCGCACGCACGAGAAGGAAGAAGCCCGCTTCGCGCTCGAGTTGCAGGGCGACGCGACCCGCGCGCTGGCACTGGCGCGCAGCAACTACGCGGTGCAGCGCGAGCCCGCCGACGCGCGCATCCTGCTCGAAGCCGCCATCGCCGCACGCCAGCCCGACGCGGGCAAGCCAGTGCGCGACTGGCTCGCAGCCCACCGCGTCGAGAGCGTGATGCTGCAGTCGCTGGCAAGCAGGTTGGGAGGCGGGCAATGAAGCGTCTGGCCGCCATGTGCTTGGCGCTGGCCTGCCTGCTGCCCGCAGCGCAGGCGCACAAGCCTTCCGACAGCTACCTGTCGATCAGCGTCGGCGAGTCCGAAGTGAAAGGCCAATGGGACATCGCGCTGCGCGACCTCGATTTCGCGATCGGCCTGGACGCCGACGGCAACGGCGAGATCACCTGGGGCGAGGTGCGCGCCAAGCATGGCGAGATCGCGGCCTACGCGCTGGCGCGGCTGGCGGTCCGAAGTGACGGCGGCGACGGCGCGGCCTGCCGCATCGAGCCCGGCGCGCAGCAGATCGACGACCACACCGACGGCGCCTACACCGTGCTGCCGCTGGCAATCCGCTGCGCCAAGCTGCCGGCGCAACTGACCATCGACTACACGCTGTTCGCCGACCTCGACCCGCAGCACCGCGGCCTGCTGAACCTGCAGGCCTTGGGGCTGACGCGCAGCGCCGTGCTCGGCCCGCAGGCGCCGACTCAGAGCTTCGAGTTGAAAGCGGTGAGCCGCTGGGCCCAGTTCATCGACTACGCGCGCGAAGGCGTGTGGCACATCTGGATCGGCTTGGACCACATCCTGTTCCTGCTCTCGCTGCTGTTGCCCGCGGTGCTGCTCTGGCGCGGGCAACGGAGCCAGCGCTGGCAAGCCGTCGAGACCTTCGGTGCGGCGTTCATCGACGTCTTCAAGATCGTCACCGCGTTCACGCTGGCGCACTCGATCACGCTGTCGCTGGCCACGCTGGGATTTGTGTCGCTGCCCTCGCGCTGGGTCGAATCGGCCATCGCGGCGTCGGTCGTGCTGGCCGCGCTGAACAACGTCTGGCCACTGGTTCACGGCCGGCGCTGGACGGTGGCCTTCGCCTTCGGCCTGATCCACGGCTTCGGCTTTGCCAGTGTGTTGATCGACCTGGGCCTGCCGCGCGAGGCGCTGGCGCTGGCCCTGGTGGGCTTCAACCTCGGCGTCGAAGGCGGGCAACTCGCCATCGTCGCGCTCTTCCTGCCGCTCGCGTTCGCGCTGCGGCGCACCGCGTTCTACCGCCGCGCGGTGATGGTCGGCGGCTCGCTGCTGATCGCAGCACTGGCGGGGGTGTGGCTCATCGAGCGGGTGTTCGTGATCAAGCTGATCGGGTTCTAGTCACCCACGGTGGACGCCGTTCGCCGTTGTCCTACAACGAATTCCGAAGTTGGCCGGCGCTGCAAAAACGCGGGAGCGACGACAGTTGACGGGGTCGGCGGCGCCCTACGCACTCCGCGACAAACGCTCCGGAAAGCAAGCCATGACCACGCACGCTTTTGACTCCCCGTCGACCGGCACTGCCCGAAGGTTCAACTCGGACTCTGTCAGGACCTCGCCTCTTCTGCGCTGGGACTTGATCGGTGCGGCGCTGGCTGCCATCGTGGCACTGGCCTTGATAGTCGCTTATGTTCACACGCTCCAATCCCAGGTTCGCCGCGGCGAAGCACTGCGAGAACTGGCGCGCAAGGGCGTGTGGCCGCCGCCACCAATGGCGCAAAGAAGTGCCGATCAGCGCACGCTCGTCGTACGAACCACCGCGCAAGAGCGCGTGGCCACAGTGCGCTGACCCGCATCGCGCATCGCCGTGAATGCCGGCACCAATCCGCCGCGCTGTTGCCTTCACGCGCCCGAGGCGACGGTGTCGATGTGGGCACATTGACGGCCGCGCCGCGCGGTGACACCCACCGGCGCTCATCCTCACCCGCGACAACGGTGGTGTCGGGCACGCTGGCCGCGACCGCCTGAGGGGCACTTTGCACATGTCGGGCCTGTTGGCGAACTACGGGGCCATCGCTCGTCGGGCCCTTCAGGGGTTTTTCGAGGACCGCGGCCCCAGCATGGGCGCGGCGCTCGCCTACTACACGCTGTTCTCGCTGGCCCCGCTGTTGTTGATCGTGATTGCGGTGGCTGGCGCGATCTTCGGTGCCGATGCGGCGCGCGGGCAGATCTTTGTGCAGATCGCTGGCCTGGTAGGCCCCGGCACTGCGTCGGCCATCGAGCAGCTCATCGCCCATGCTGACCAGCCTGTGAAGGGGTGGATGGCGTCCGCGCTGGGCGTCCTGCTGATGCTGATTGGCGCCACCACGGTCTTCGCAGAGTTGCAGGCTTCGCTGGATCAGATCTGGCGCGCTCCGGCCCGTGCGACGGGCAGCGGCTGGTGGGCCTTGCTGCGTGCGCGACTGCTGTCGTTCGGCCTGATCCTCGGCGTCGGCTTCCTGCTGATCGTGTCCTTGGTGGTCAGTGCGGGCATGGCTGCGTTCAACGCTTGGTGGTCGCCCTGGTTCGATGCATGGAAGGTGGTGCACGTTGGACTCGACCTGGCCGTCAACTTCGGCTTGTTGAGTGCACTCTTCGCGATGATCTACAAATGGATGCCGCGTGTGCACGTCGCCTGGCGCGACGTGCTGGTGGGTGCCGCGTGCACGTCACTGCTGTTCATGGTCGGTCGTTCCCTTATCGGCATGTACATCGGCACGAGCAGTGTGGCGTCCGCGTTCGGCGCGGCCGGGTCGATTGTTGCGGTGATGGTCTGGATCTACTACTCGGCGCAGATATTCCTGATTGGGGCGGAGTTCACCTGGGCCTACTCGCATGTGCTCGGGTCGCGTCGACATGTCGACGACGAACACGCAGCCCAAGGACGCGCCGCAGGCGGGTCTTCAACCCTGTTGGACGACCGACACGTGAATGCGGATTTCAGGTGCGGGCCCTCACGCCTTCGTCCTACAGCGGGTGATGCACGCGATCCTTAAAGTTTCCGCCACACACAGCATGCCGGCCGCTCTCATCGGTCGCCGAAACACGGCGGCTAGCGCGCCGTCGGGGCGACTTCGAACGCCAGCGTGACGAAGCGACTCTCCCAGCGGTCGGCGTTGCCGTCGGCCACCCGCAGGTCGGTGCCGCGAAGCAGCCAGCGGCCAACCAGCGGCAATGCGACGCGGACACGGCCTTCGGCGTCGGTCCGGCGCCAGATGCCCACCGGGCTGAGGTGGCTGATCAGCTCGACCGGAAAGTCGGCCAGCGGCGCGCCGTCGCGCAGGACCTGGAACGTGAGTTCATCGCCGACGCGGATCGGCTGGCGCAGGTTGGCCAGACGCACGTCCATGCCCAGCGGCAGCGCGCCGCGCAGCCCGACTCCGCCGAGCTCGATGCGCGAATACTTGGTGTAGCGCTCGTTCCAGGCCAGGCCGCGCGACTTCATGGCGGCCCAGGTTTCACGCAAGGCAGGGCTGGCCTGGATTTCACTAAAATAGAGCTCGATCTTGTCCGGCGGCACTTCCACCTCGAACGGCTTCAGCTGCGCCCAGCAGGTGGCGCTGCCGCCCACGCGCTTGGCGCTGCGAACCACCAGCACCGCCGGCCGGTCTTCCACATGGGCCAGCGGCGCCGGGGTCATGCCTTCGCCGTGGCAGCCGCTGCCCACCAGGTACTCAAAGGCGAGCGGAAATTCGTGCAACGGAAAACGATTGCCGGTGCCGATCGCAAACACCGCCTGACCACTCGGCGTGGTCTGCAAAGGCTGGAACCAGGTGTCGTGGGCGCAGGCCACAGTGGCTGCGGCGGCGAGCAGCACGGCAGTCGCAAACTTCGAAGTGCGTGTCATCGCTGAACCTACGCTCGCGCCGCTGCGGCGGATGCGAGCGAATGCTCGAGTGCGTCGACAAACATCCGGGCCACATCGAATCCCGTCTGCTGCGTGATCTCCTGAAAGCAGGTCGGGCTGGTGACGTTGATTTCGGTCACGCAGTCGCCGATCACGTCCACGCCCACCAGCAACAGCCCGCGTGCGGCGAGCACCGGGCCGAGCGCCACGGCGATCTCGCGGTCGCGCGCCGACAGCGGCTGGGCCACGCCCTTGCCGCCGGCCGCGAGGTTGCCGCGGATCTCGCTGCCCTGCGGAATGCGGGCCAGCGAGAAGGGCACCGGCTCGCCGCCGATGACCAGGATGCGCTTGTCGCCGTGCACGATCTCGGGCAGGTACTTCTGCACCATCACCGTGACGCGGCCGTCCTGGTTCAGCGTTTCGACGATGCTGCCGAGGTTCAGCCCGTCGGGCCCGACGCGGAAGATGCCCTTGCCGCCCATGCCGTCGAGCGGCTTCAAGATGATGTCGCGCTGCTCGGCATGGAAGGCGCGGATGGCCTGCGCGTCGCGCGTGACCAGAGTCGGCCCGATGAACTGCGGGAACTCGAGGATCGCGAGTTTTTCCGGGTGCTCGCGCAGCGCCGCGGGGTGGTTGAACACGCGCGCGCCTTCGCGCTTGGCCTGCGACAGCAGGTGCGTGGCGTAGAAGAACTCGCTGTCGAACGGAGGGTCCTTGCGCATCAGCACCGCGCCGGTGTCGGCGAGCGCGAGGTCTTGCGTCTGTTCGATTGCGAACCAGTCGTCTTCGTCAGCCGTGAGCGTGATGCGCCGCGCGGCCTGGGCCATCACGCGGCCACCGCGCTGCCACGCCAGTTGTGGCACTTCGCAGGCCCACAGCCCGTGGCCGCGGCGTGCGGCCTCGCGCATCATCGCGAAGGTCGAGTCCTTGTAGGTCTTGAACGATTCGAGCGGGTCGGCAACGAAGAGCAGTGACGTCATCAGCAGGCACCTCCAGGCCGCCACTGTTGCACAACGAGCGCCACCGCGCCGGCCCCTGCGCCACAGGACGCCGAGCCCCCTGCGGCGGGCGCGGCACCGAGCGCCTGCGCCGCGGCAAACCCGATCGCCACCGAACGGGTGAAGCCAGAAAAGTCACGAACCAACGGTTGCAACTGCAGGCGGCGTGCGTCGCAGCGCAAGCCATGAAACGTTCGGTCGCAATCGGAAGCGCCTTGTAAGCCCCCGCGGCCGGGCTGGCGCGTTGAATGGGGCTGCAAGCACATTGGAAGGAACCAGCCCATGAACTCGTCCCCCGCGAACACCCACGCACCGATTGCCACCCAAAGCGTTTTCTCGCGCCCCGCGGCCTTGGTCGGAGGCGCCATCGGTCTCGTGGCCCTGACCGCGATTGCGACCACGCTCGCCGTGCGCGCACCGAGCGCGAACGACGCCGACCTGCGCGGCGCCTCGTCGACGCCCATGATGGCCCAGGCCCAGAGCACGGCCAAGAGCACCACGCCGCCCGAGGCGTCGGCTGATTTCCCCGAAAAGATGGCGCCGTCGGCCGCGAGCCCTGAGCGCGCGAGCCCTGCGCCGGCACCGCGCGCTGCACCCAAGCCGGTGCATGTGCAGCGCGGCACCGTGCAAGCGACGCCCAGCAACCAACGTACTGCGAGCGTGTGCGCCATCTGCGGCAAGGTCGAGTCGGTCAATGTGGTGAAGCAAAAGGGCGAAGGCACGGGCCTGGGCGTCGTCGGCGGCGCGGTCGTCGGCGGCCTGGTCGGCAGCCAAATCGGCGGCGGCAATGGCAAGAGCGTGGCCACCGTGCTCGGCGCGGTCGGCGGCGGCGTGGCCGGCAACGAAGTCGAGAAACGTGCCCGCGCGACGACGACTTATCAGGTGCGGGTGCGCATGGACGACGGCTCGGTGCGCACGGTCACGCAAGGCACCGCGCCGGCGGTGGGACAGAAGGTGACGGTCGAGGGATCGACGCTGCGGGCGAGAGCCTAGGGGCAAGACGTTCGAGTTCAGCGGCTGCCGAAGGCAGTCCGCTGGCACGAAGGGTCGGGCGTCACGTTGCCTTTTGCCGCACCAGCTTGACTTGAAGCTCGCAACCAACAGCGCTCGCATAGCGCTTGAGGGTTGCAAGCGACGGGGCGTGTTTGCCCGCTGATTCGAGGCGGGAGATTGCGCTCTTGGTCGTACCCATGCGCTCTGCGACCGCGTCTTGGGTGAGGCCAGCACGAGCGCGAGCCTTGAGCATTTGCCCCGCGACTTGATATTCCAACGCTAGCGCGTCGTACGCTTCGCTGAAGCCCTTGCGCGTACGAGCCTTGGCAAGAAACGCCTTTTCATCGTGGCGGACAGGTGTGTATTTCAGCTCAGTCATCTTGCAACTCCTTGAGGCGCTTTCGCGCCAGCTTCAGCTCCCGATCAGGCGTTTGTTGCGTCTTCTTGATGAACGCGTGCAGCACAGTGACCCGCTCGCCCACCATGAAGCAGAAGAAAGCGCGGCCTATGCCCGCTCGGCCACGAGGCCTCAGTTCGAACAGGCCATCGCCGAACGCGCGGCGAGTGCGGCAGACGAAGATTGGGGCCGTATTCAACGAGAAGCTCAACAAGGCGCGCATAGTCTGCAAGGACATCGACTGGCCAGGACTCGATCTCGGCAAGCACACACTCATGGAAGTACTCGATCTCGAACGCTATGCGTCGATGTTACCAAATACGCTAACCGAGTTCAACGCGTAGCGCGAATTCACATCCACCAGCGATCTTGCGTTGCAGACGCACGAAGCGCATGCTAGGGACATCTGATCCGGCATACTTTGACCGCCGGCGGAATGAAGCGAAGGAGGAAGACCGATGCCGTTCTACCTGACCCGGTTCAGTTACACGCCAGCAACATGGGCGAAGCTCATCAAGAACCCCGAGGACCGCCGAGCGGCAGCCAAGCAGTACATCGAAGCGGTCGGCGGAAAGTTGCACGGTTTCTGGTATGCCTTCGGCGATCACGACGCATACAACTTGTGGGAGGCTCCGGACAACGTCTCGATGGCAGCCACGGCGATCGCGATCAGCGCCGGCGGAGCGCTGAGCTCCTTGCAGACGACTGTCTTGCTGACCGTTGAGGAGACGCTCGCAGCCATGCAAAAGGCCTCGTCGATCACGTATCGGCCACCGGGAGATAAAGGATAGGAGCACTCCTCGCCGGCGCTTCATGGAAGGGCCTAACGAATAGCGTTTATCTGACGCCCAGCCGAAGCTGGACGAAGGCACGGCGCTACATAGCGTCAGATAAACCGGGTTGAACTGAACCGCCGGGCTGGCGGTGGAATGGGCAGTGTAAGTTTCAGCGGCGGGTTCGG
>JANMSR010000145.1:0-4059 GCA_031389565.1 Burkholderiales bacterium | reverse complement strand
AGGACCTGGGCAACGCGGCCTGCTTCCTGTGCAGCGACGAGGCCTCGATGATCACCGGCGTGTGCCTGGAGGTCGACGGCGGGCGGTGCATATGACAGCCCCAAGACGCCTGCGGCGTCGCCCCCTGGGACCCGTAGGGGCCCCTGCGTGGCCCTTGGGAGCACAGGCCGCTTGGGAGCGGCCCGGCGCTGGCCTGCATCCGATCAACCGAGCACCGCGGCCATCGCGGCGGCCACCGGCTCGACGTTCGTCGAGTTCAAGCCCGCGACGCACATGCGCCCCGAGCGCACCAGGTACACCGCATGCTCTTCGCGCAGGCGATCGACCTGCGCGGCGGTCAGCCCCGTGTAGCTGAACATGCCGCGCTGACTGAGGAAGTAGCCGAAGTCGCGGCCGGGCCGCTTGCCGGCGAGCACGCCATACAGGCGTTTGCGCATCGCCAGGATGCGTTCGCGCATCGCCGCCACGTCGGCCTCCCACGACGCGCGCAGCGACGGGTCGGTAAGCACGCGGCTGACGATGCCGGCGGCGTGGATCGCCGGGCTGGAATAGTTGCGGCGCACGGTGGCCTTCATCTGGCCGAGCACGAGTTCGGCCTCGGCCCGGTCGGCACAAACGACGCTCAAGGCCCCTGCCCGCTCGCCGTACACGCTCATGCTTTTCGAGAACGAGTTGGCGAGGAAGAAAGTGAGGCCGGCCGAGGCCAGCAGGCGGATCGCGAACGCATCTTCCTCGATGCCGTCGCCATAGCCCTGGTAGGCGATGTCGAGGTAGGGCAGCAACTCGCGCTCGCGCAACACGGGCAGCAGTTGTTCCCACTGCGTGTGCGTGAGGTCAACGCCGGTCGGGTTGTGGCAGCAGGCGTGCAGCAGCACGACGCTTTGGGCCGGCAGCGTGCGCAGCGTCGCCAGCATGGCGTCGAACTTCAGGCCGCCGGTCGGGCTGTCGTAATACGGGTAGGTGTGCACCGCCAGGCCAGCGCCTTCGAACATCGCACGGTGGTTGTCCCAGCTCGGATCGCTGACCCAGACGGCGCTGCCGGGCAGCCAGCGTTTGATGAAATCCGCGCCAACTTTCAGGCCGCCGGAGGAGCCGATGGTCTGCAGCGTGGCGATGCGCCCGCTGCTGACCGCCTCGTGGCCGGCACCGAACAGCAGCGACTGCACGGCCGTGCGCATCGCCGCCGCGCCTTCGATCGGCAGGTAAGGTTTGGGGCCGGTGCTCGCCAGCATCTGCGCCTCGGCGTCGTGAACGCAATCCAGCACGGGAATGCGGCCCTCGTCGTCGAAGTAGATACCGATCGATAAATTGATCTTGTGCGGGCGTGGGTCGGCGTGGAAGGCCTCGTTGAGGCTCAGGATCGGGTCGCCGGCGTAGGGCTCGAGATGCTGGAACACGGGCCTCGCCTTCAGGGTGCCTTGGCCGCCAGCGCTTGTTCGATGTCCAGGCGCAGGCTCTCGGGCTCGTCGTTGGGCGCGTAGCGCTTGAGCACCTGGCCGTCGCGGCCGACGAGGAACTTGGTGAAATTCCACTTGACCGCCTCGCTGCCCAACAGGCCCGGCGCCTCGCCTTTGAGCCATTGCCACAGCGGCTCGGCGCTGGCGCCGTTGACATCGACCTTGGCCATCATCGGGAAGCTGACGCCGTAGTTCATTTCGCAGAACGAGGCGATCTCGTCGTTGTTGCCTGGGTCTTGCGCGCCGAACTGGTTGCTCGGGAAGCCGGTCACCACCAGCCCGCGCGCGGCGTAGTCCTGCCACAGCTTTTCGAGGCCCTTGAACTGCGGCGTGAAGCCGCAGGCACTGGCGGTGTTGACGATCAGGAAGACCTTGCCGCGCTGGGCGGCGAAGTCGGCCCGCTGGCCGTTGATCGACAGGGTCGAGAAATCGTACAACGAGCGCTTGGACATCGTGGGTCTTCCTCGGTGAATGGCTGGGGCAGGGGCGGCGCAGGCGTCTTGCGCAGTCAGTCACGTATCGTAGCCTCTTGCCTCGGGGCCGCCCGTTCTAGGGGCCTGCGCGCGTTGACGCGGGGGCGTCGGGCGGGGAACATGGCCCGGTGAACACGGCCCCGGTCTCATGAACTCGGTGTTGGCGCCTGCGGCGCAGCGCGTCGCACTGCTCGGCTTCGGTGACTTCGAACGCAGCGCATTGGTGTCGTACCTGCGGCTGTCGGGCTCGCGTGTAACGGCCTACCTGGAGGCCCCGTCGCTGGCCAACGCCGACTTTGTGATTGCCGATGCCGACCACGCCGGCACGATCGAAGCTGTGCTCGGCGCCGACCGCGTGGCCGACACGGTGTTCATCGGCTCCTTGGCGCCCGACGGTGCACTGGCCTGGATGATGCGGCCGATCGACCCGATGCAAGTGTTGCGCGAGATCGATGCCACGGTCGCCCTGCGCCTGTCGCAGGCGCAGGCGGTGCGGCCCGGCACCATGCGCACCCCCACGGCGCCCACGGCCCGCCCCCCCGCCGCCCAGGCAGCCGCGGCGCCTGAGCTTGCCGAACGCGGTGCAGCGATGCGCGCCGGTGATGTGAGCGCCCCCACCTCCGCCTTGCTGGTGGACGACAGCGCGATTGCGCTGCGCTTTCTGGAGCGCCAGTTGCAGGCTCTCGGCCTGCGCACCGAAACGGCGGCCACCAGCCAACGCGCGCTCGAGTTGCTCGCACAGCGCCATTTCGACTTGATCTTTATCGATGTCGAACTGGGCCCGCACAGCGAGCTCGACGGCCTTGCGATGTGCCGGCAGGTCAAGCTCCAGCAGCGCCAGCCGCCTGACGCCGCCCCGGTAGTGGTGATGGTCTCGGCGCACGCCGCCGCCACCGACCGCGTGCGTGGCAGCTTCGCCGGCTGCGACGCGTACCTGGGCAAACCGCTCGATGACCATGCCTTGCGTCGCAGCCTGCGCGCCTTCGGGCTGCGCCTGTCGGCGCCGCTCGACAGCGGCTACGGCGAAAGCCGCCCCGGCGCGCTCGCCAGCCGGCCGCTGCCGCTGGACCGTTCCGACTGATTCATGACGTGGCGTGCTGGCGCGCCGCCAGCAGCGCGGCGCCGACGATCGCCGCGCCACCGAGGGCCAGCCGCGCATCGAGCGTCCCGGCACCGAGTGCCAGCGCCGTCACGCTGGCGAACAGCACTTCGGTGAGCATGATCACCGCGGTGGTATTGGCCGGCAGGCGCGTGGCGCCGAACTGCAGCGCCAGGTTGCCGGCCAGGAAGAAGCCGGCCAGCACCAGCGCACCGACCATCCACCCCGGTGCCGCCGGCGGCAGCGCCGGCACCGCGCCGCCCGGCATGAGCAGCGCCACCAGCAGGCCCGCCATCAGCGCGCCACCGACGAACATGGCCAGGGCCCGCGCGCCCTCGCTGCGCGCGGCTTCGCGGCGCAGCATCACATTGTTCAGGGCGAAGGCAAAACCGCCGAGCACGCCGAGGGCCTCGGCCAGCGTGCGCGGCAGCGGCACCCCGCCGCCCGGCGGCCACAGGATCACCAGCGCACCGGCCAGCGCCAGCGCCACGCGCAGCATCGCGCTGGCGGTCAGGCGTTCGTGCAGCAACAGCCGCGCCAGCAGCACCGCCCACAGCGGCATCAGGTAGAACAGCAGCACGACGCGGACCACGTCGCCAATCGTCACCGCCCAGTTGAACGCGGCGTTGGTGGTGCCCGAGGCCAGGACCAGGATCCACAGTGCGGGCTGCGTCGCCAGCTCGCGCCAGGCGGCCGGCCGCGCCAGCGTGATCACCACCACCGCCAGCGCATAGATCAGCACGGTGGCCCACAATGGATGCACGCCGGCGCCCTCGAGCTGGCGAAACGGCCACCACGAAACGCCCCAGACAAAGGCGTTGAAGACCAGCGCCAGCGCCGGCCCCAGGGTGGCCGGCGGCGCGGCGCGCCCGAGCGGCGCCACGGTCAGTGCAGGTCCGAACGCGCGATGGCCAGCAGGCGCTCGACCTCGTCGCGGTGGCGGACCGTGTTGTCCAGGTGCCAGCGCCGGATCAACTCCATCGTGCCGGCCACGAGCAGGCCGAACAGCGTGATCGCGCCGAAGGCCGAT
>JANMSR010000136.1:0-3683 GCA_031389565.1 Burkholderiales bacterium | reverse complement strand
ACGGCAGGGGCGCGTCCAGTGCGCCGTGAACGCTGCCCCCGTGCGCCTGCAGCAGCCGCTCGGCACGCCGCGTGTCGATGCCGCGCTTCAGGGCCACGATGGCCACCTTGATGCGGAAGTCGCAGGCCTGCAACGTGCGTTCGGCGTCGTCGGCGCTACAGCCGGTGACCTGCATCGTCAGGCGCTGGGCGCGGCGCAGCAGCTTGGCGTTGGTGGCACGCAGGTCGACCATCAGGTTGCCGTAGACCTTGTGCAGACGCACCATCAGTGCGCTCGAGAAGGTGTTCAACGCGATCTTCTGCGCCGTGCCGGCCTTCAACCGCGTGCTGCCAGCAATCACCTCGGCGCCGGTGTCGAGCGTGACGCCGATCTCGGCGAACGCCGCCAACGGCGAGCCGGGGTTGTTGGCGAAGCCGATCGTCAATGCGCCGCTGGCGCGTGCCGCCTGAAGTGCCCCCAGGACATACGGCGTGGCGCCCGAGGCGGCAATCAGCAGCACCACGTCGTTCTCGGTCGGGCCCAGGCGGTGCAGATCGACGCTGCCCTGCGGGCCGTCGTCTTCGGCGCCCTCGACGGCGCCGTACATGGCCGAGTCGCCGCCGGCCAGCAGCGCGCGCGCGCGTTCGCGCGGCCAGGAGAATGTCGGGTTCAACTCGACGCTGTCGAGGACACCGAGGCGGCCGCTGGTGCCCGCGCCGATGTAGATCAGGCGCCCGCCGGCAGCGATGCGCGGCACCGCGGCGTCGACCGCGCGCGCCAGGTCAGGCACCGCGGCGCGCACCGCGGCCGCAGCGCCCTGCTGGTCGTCGACGAAGGCCGCAACCAGGTCGGGCGTTTCATAGCGGTCGAGCTCCGGGTGGCGCGCATCGGCGGCTTCGGTGTTCAACGCTGCGGGTGCATGGCTTGGCATCGCCTCAATCATGGTCCATCACGCGCAGCACCACACGCTCGCTTTCCACACCGCTGCGGCGGAGGCTGCTGGCCACCGTTCGCGTCGACGAGCAGCCAGCGCGTGGCGGTGCCGCCGGCGTCGAGGCCGAGCCCGAGAGCTGCGTCTGGTGTTGAATCGGTCACGCACCGATCACAGCACAGCGCCGCGCACGGCGACAAGGCGGCAAACACGCGTCGCATCGGCATGCCGCGCTGGGCAGAATGACCCGGGCCATGCACCGCCTCCTGATCACCGTCATGTTCGCGCTGGCCGGCACGCTGGCCACTGCCGCGCCGCTGCGCGACGATGCGCTGCCGCCCACCGTTGCCGCCGCGCTGGCCAAGGCCGGCCTGCCCGACGACGCGCTGGCCGCCATCGCGTTGCCGCTGACCACGCGCTGGGCGCGCCCGTGGCAGTTCCGCGCCACGCATCCCGTGCAGCCCGGCTCGACAATGAAGCTGGTGACGACGGTGGTCGCGCTCGATCGCCTGGGGCCCAACCACCGCGGCCGCACCGAACTGCTCGCGGCCGGGCCGATCGACGGCGAGCTGCTTGCCGGTGACCTGGTGTTGAAGGGCGGCGCCGACCCCGACCTCGCCCTGCCCGCGCTGTGGCAGATGCTGTTCGAGCTGCGCCAGCGCGGTGTGCGCGAGATCACCGGTGACGTGGTGCTCGACCGCAGCCTGTTTCGCCCTGCGCGCATCGACATCGGCCAGCCACCGTTCGACGAGTCGCCCGAGTGGCCGTACAACATGATCCCCGATGCACTGATGCTCTCGGGCAACCTGATGGGCCTGGCCCTGGCCTCGAACGGCAGCGGCGTGCAGGCGCGCCTCGTGCCGCCGCTCGAGGGCGTGCAGATCGATGCCAGCGCGATGACGCTGACCGAAACGCCGTGTGCCGATTGGGACGCAGATTGGCTGCCCGCGGTGATCGATGAAACAACGCCAGCACGCTTTCGCATCGGCCTGCGCGGCGGCTTTCCGCGCCACTGCGAGGCCTCGGTCGCGCTGCAATTGCTCGACCGCAACGTGATTGCCGAGCGCCAGGTGCGAGCGGTTTGGGCGAGCCTGGGCGGCGTGTGGCGCAAGCCGCCGGGCGGCGTGCGCGAGGGCGCGACACCGATCGACGCAAATTCGATCGCGGTGCATAGCTCGCGCCCCTGGGGCGAGGTGCTGCGCGCGATGAACAAGGGATCCGACAACCCGCACACGCGGCTGTTGTACCTGCAGCTCGGCCTGGCCGCGATGGCGCAGGACGCGAACACGCCCACGCTCGAACTCGCCCGCCGCGAGGTCGAGCGCTGGTTCGACGAACAGCGCATCGACCGCAGCGGCCTGGTGCTCGACAACGGCTCGGGCCTGTCGCGCAGCGAACGAATCATGCCGCGCACGATGGCGCTGATGTTGAAAGCCGCGCATGCCGGCAAGCACGCGCCCGAGCTGCTGATGAGCCTGCCGGTGGCCGGCATCGACGGCAGCCTGCGCCGGCGCCTGAAGGGCACCCCGGCCGAAGGCTGGGCGCGGCTGAAGACCGGCACGCTGAGGAACGCCGCGGCACTGGCAGGCTACGTGCGCGACAGCCGCGGCGACACCTGGGTGGTGGTGGCGATGGTCAACCACGAGCAGGCGGCCAAGGGCCGGCCGGCGCTCGACGCGTTGATCGAATGGGTCGCGAGGTCGGGCGCGCGCTGGCGCTGATCGCCCAACCCGAGGGGCATGAAAGTTGCACGGCTTGGGCGTGACACGCCCTGTCCCTGACCCACCGGACGCTGCACCCTCGCCGCTGCGCGTGCTGCTGATCGACGACGGCGCACACCGCGTCAGCCTGATCCGCGACGAACTCACGCGCCAGGGCCACGAGTTGGTGGGCGTGATCGACTCGGCGATCGTGGTTCACGAATGCGTCACGCGCCTGAAGCCCGACGTGGTCATCGTCGACAGCGAATCGCCCTCGCGCGACACGCTCGAGCATGTGGCCACGCTGTCGGCGAGTAACCCGCGACCGGCGGCCGCCCGGCATTCGCCCCCGTGATGGGGCGATTCGCAGACGCAATTGTCCAAACATCAGTGTTCGCCCTAGTCTGACGGCATCGGGCTGCTGTGGCCCGGCTGTCTGCGAAGGGAATCCCCCATGTCAAGTCAACACATCCACGCCCTCACGCCCGGGATGACGGCGCCGGTGCCCCGGCTGGGCACGCTGCGCGCCGTGCTGCTCCATCGACTGGCCCGCTTTGGCCGCACCGTTTGGTTGGCTCTCGAAGACCACGGGCGGCATCGCGCCGCACGCGAGTTGCTCGCGCTGGCCGACCGCTGGCAACACGAACAACCCAAGCTGGCCCGCGAGTTGCGCTCCTACGCTCGCGGAGGGTCGTCCTACTAGGCAGGGACGACGCCGTCGGCCTGGGTCTGCTCGGCGACCTGCGCTGCGGCGCGGCGCAGCGTGTCGCGCAGCCAGCGCTGCGCGGTGTCCTGCTCGTGCCGGCGGTGCCACAGCAGGCCGACCTCGATGCCGGGCATCTCGAAGGGCAGCGCACGCACCGCCAGTTGCTGCGCGAAGCCGGTGGCCGGCACGAAGCTGCGTGGCAGCACAGTCAGCAGGTCGCACTGATGCACCACCGCTCCAGCGGTAAAAAAGCTGTTGACAGTGAGCAACACCCGCCGCTCGCGGCCCAGCCGCACCAGGGTTTCGCCGACGGAGCCACGCGGCCGCCCGGCCAGGCTGACGCGCAGGTGCTGCGCGGCGCAGTAGC